>CAYWSM010000458.1:0-2071 GCA_964460935.1 uncultured Terriglobales bacterium
ATGCTGATGGACGCTGAAGCTGAGGTGTTCGTGCTGATTACCGCGGTGGATGAAACTTTTGCGCAGGCAGTGAACAGCCGCGCTTCTTACACGGCGCGTGAGATCCACTTCGGACGCCGCTTCGTGCCGATGTACGATGTCACAGAGAACGTGCTGGTGCTCGACCTCCATAAACTGGACGCCACTGACACGGCACCGTTGTCGGCGTGACGTAGCAATGTGGGACAGCCATTCCTGGCTGTCACCAGCCTCCACCCCCGCCTCCGCCACCACCACCGCCGGAAGAACCTCCACCACCCGAGCCTGAACTGCTGCCCGGCGCAACCGACGCGCTGGAGATTGCGCCCGCCAGAGAATCTCCCAGAGAGCCGGCGAATCCGCCGGCAATCATTCCGGAGGCGATGGCGCCCGAGTACGCCATGCTGGAACCGGCGCTCGCCGCGGCGCTGGCTGCGGTTACTGCCTGGCTGAATTTGCCGGCCCACGCTTCTTCGACGTCGAGTGCGATGGCATAAGGCAGGAAGCGGTTGAACGTGTCGAGATTCCAGTTCACCGGCATGCGCTTGATCTGGTCACCCTCGGTCGCGTTCAGGAACCTCTTGAATCCTTCTATTTTGTCGAGCAAATCCCGGCCCATGTGCGTGGGAGCTTTCAGCAGTTCGTGGTAGATGAAGTTCGATGCAACGAGCAGGCCGAACACCAGCACAGTGATCACCGACGTTGCATGGGACAGCATGAATATGCCGAAGCCTTCACCGGCAATGAACGGGAGAGCAAATAGAGTAACGAAGAGTGCGCCGCCGGCTTTCAGGATTCCTCCGGAGCCGCCTCTCAGCGCCAACTTCCATGCGTTAACTACCGTCAACGTTAAGGCTACGACACCGAAGCTCCAGACAGTCAGCCACACCATCATGAAAAACGCGACGGGCTTCATCTGCGAGCCGGCGCTCCACGCAGCTATCACCAACGTGAGCAGCGAGAGAATAATGCTCGGCGCCAGATAACCGCTATTCCGCACGAAGTAAACCTTTTCCATGCGTGTGGCGAGGAATTGCTTCAAAGCCTTAATGGACTCGGTGATCACATCGCGATTCACTTGCGAAAGCAGAACGCTCGATCCGCGGGTAAACAATCGTGTGGCCACGAGTTGTTCTTCCGGGGAGAGGGCATTGAAATACTTCGGGTCGCCGTTCTTCGCGAGCGTGAACGTATCGAGTGCGTCTTTACCGATTGTCAGATACTTTTTCGCCGCCATACTCACAATGCACGCGGCGAAAGCCTTGTTGTCGAACTTCATCTTCACCAGCTCGCGCACGGCTGCCGGCGACAATTCCTCGGGCGGCATGTACGAGACGACAATCGTCCCCGGCGCGGGATCCTTGCCAACCATCGACCACGTGACGATCTGATAGAGAAGCACGAGTGCCAGGCCGCCAACAGCTAACAAGATGCCCTGATTGTCCTCCACGAACCACTGCCGCTTTTGCTCGTCTGTAGGCGGCTGCATGAAGCCCTTGTCCCACCAGCAGACGATCGTCATTCCTTCGTGCACGTCGAGCGTTTTCGTGGTTTCGAAGAAATAGCTGCCGTCTTCTTCCAGGCGAGCCTTAAAGTCGCGGCCGGTGTAACCCTGTAGTCCGGTGAACCCGTATGTCTCAACCCGATTTCGTGGAATACTCTTCGGAAGCATCACGCGCGCAGACGCATGCTCGATCGGGAAGTCCCAGCCATTACCGGTTACGTTCCAGTAGAGTTCGTCGCGATCCTGATAGAAGCCGATCTGGCGATCGGTCCGATACGTGATCTCGTAAGTGTGGTCTCCCAGCGGCACACTCGCGAATCGCGGTCCGATGTAAATGCGAATCCCGTTGGCGCGAGTTCCCGTATGGTAGGGTTCGTCTTGTCCATCGCGGCGAACGCTCTCGATGTCGAAGGGCACGTGCTTGCGGATTCCCATCTTGTCTTTGTATTCGGTGGGGAAGTCGCGATAGATGCCGTGCACGATCTTCTGACCCGCTGCGTGTACTCGAATACTCTCGCGGACCAGCATCGATCCGTCGTTGTTTACCGC
>CAYWSM010000459.1:0-5586 GCA_964460935.1 uncultured Terriglobales bacterium
ATGCTGATAATCCGCGAGTGGAAGTTGGAATTACCTCAAACCTTCGTCCGATTCAGTGTGTTTATCCTGATGCGGATATCGAGGCCATTCAGGCATCTCTGCAGGAGCTTGAACCTATCCTGAAGAACGTTACTGATTTCGATCAGTACCTGCAGAACATGCCTGCAGAGGGTTCGGCTGAGTTCAGCTTTCTCCCTGTTACAGCGTTACTGACGGATTCAATCGAGAAAGAACTGGAATTACTGGAAACCCAATACTTGACTCTGGGTACAGCGCCGCCTGACACGGAAAAGGCCCCCGCAGAATATGGACGAGCCTATATCCTCCGCAAAATGCAGGAGGCATTCCGTTATTTTGGCGTTTGGCAATATCTCGAAAAGCAGGTTCCGCTCGACGATTTCACCTTCAAAGGTGACCCGCTAAAGATTGATTTCGGATACCTCAACAGGGGAACAAATACCTATCGTCTGCTGCACGCCGTATCGCTGGTAACGGATTTGGACCGCGCCAAGATTCTCGCCCTGAGCTGGCCGTTTATTCGTGAGGGAATCAACAAGTCACGTGGGCATACCTGCGAGTTAGTGGCGGTCACGGAAGACCCATCGCCACTTATGGTCGCCGAGCGTGCGGCTGCAGCACGTCAATGGATGCAGGAAGTCGGCGTGATTGTAGAACCAATGTCTGCATCGATGCGCCTCGCAGGCGGAACTCGAGTCGCACTAGGTCTATAACAGATCTTACGTGGTGCTCGTGCATCCAAGACAATCAAACAGCAGATTGCGTGGGGCACACTAGCGTTCAATCCCCGCCGCTTCTCCGCCGCTCGTTTTGTAAGCCCATGCCATCCGCGGCGTCGAGTGTGCGATTCCGTATCGGCCTTTGGTGTCGAGTACGATCATGCCGCCATATCCGTTGAGTCGGCGTTTCAGGTAAGCGATCGATTCCTGCGCCGCGTTCTGCGGAGTTGCTCCTTGCCGCACCAGGTCGGCGGTGTGTTTCGCAATCACCAACTTCATCATTGGTTCGCCCCAACCGGTCGTCGAAACGGCGCCGGACTCATTATCGGCATAGCATCCGCAGCCGATCAGAGACGAGTCACCAACACGGCCAGGAGTTTTGTTCAGCGTGCCTCCGGTCGATGTAGCGGAAGCGATGTTGCCGTGCTGGTCGAGGGCAACGGCTCCCACGGTGTCGCTGGCGACTTCTTCGGAAGCGAAGATTTCATGCGTTTCGCCGCGTGAGGCTTTTTCTTTGGCGATTTGCAGATTCTCTACTTCGCGCGGAATTATCAGTTCCGAATTGTCGATCAATTCGACACCGAGTTGCGCCGCAAAGCGTTCGGCCCCTTCTCCGACGAGATAAACGTGCACGCTTTGCTCCAGCACCTTACGGGCTGCAACCACAGCGTTCCGAATGCGTTCGACACACCCGACGCCACCCGCGCGCAGTGTGGCGCCACACATCACGGCCGCATCAAGTTGCACCTTACCGTCGGCGTTGAGAAAACTGCCACGGCCTGCGTCAAAGGTTTCGTCGTCTTCCATGACAACCACTGCGGCTTCCACTGCCTCGACAGCTAAGCCGCCGCGCTCAAGCACGCGCCAGCCGGCGGCGAGTGCATTGCGAACTCCGTTTACGTGAGCATCAACAAGATGATCGGGGATGGCCCAAGCTCCGCCATGGACCAGAAGAACAGGCTTATTGGACAAGCGATTTCCTCACCGCGTCCGCCAATCGGACTGGATATGATACGACACTCATCCACCGGACTGAGTTCGCAGTTCCCGGATAACACGGCTTCTGGCCAACGTAATCATCGCAAGGCGATGATCGGAACTCTTGTGAGTCTAGAAAAGCAGTAAAAATCCAAGTAATTATCTCCAGCGGTGTTTTCACATTAAGAAATGACAAAAACTGTCATCACCGATTGGCAATCGCCTATATAGAAGAAAGTGGGGGTTCCCGTGAAATGGCTGTATCCCCTTGCAACCTATAACTTTATTGGCCGTCAGGAGTTAGGGCAAACACGTGCAATGAAAAAAGTGCGCACGTATTCTGGATACCAGCGACGCTACGGAAACCTCTACTTGGCCCGGGAGTGCTAAGCTTAACGGTTTTCGATAGCAGTCAGCGGAATCCAAGCAAGCGTGGCACGGTTCCAACAATTCGAAGTCTGGCAGATGAACCGGGAGCGGTGGGAGTTTGTGGCGTGCTTCTTGGAATTCGAGGTGGCCTATGCAGTTGCTAAGAACCGGAACAACCGGGTGCGGCTGCTCAAGGTAACGTACGAAGACGGCAAAGCGGTGGAGCAGGAAATCATCGCAGAAGTCGGCGTCACACGGGAGCAACCGTAGTTTGGGGCAATGAAGTTTACGGGAGCAGTTGACGAGACACGTAGGCTTTAGGCTGTTATCGAACCATGTACCCTCCTCACCTGAAGACCAGATTTCGCCAGTATGATGGGCGGCATCCGGGGAAGCCCGAAGTGTGCCGTGGATTTTTAGCCGTCGAGAGGGGCAAGATGGTGCGTGAGAAGGGTTTTTCCTTAATTGAATTGCTGATCGTCGTCGCGATCATCCTGGTTATTGCTGCGATTGCGATTCCGAATCTTGTGAAATCGCGCATGGCGGCGAACGAGGCGTCAGCGGTTTCAGGAATTCGTGCCATCACTACCGCGCAGCATGCCTACGCTACGGCATATCCCGACCTCGGATACTCCTGCTCTCTGCAATCGCTAGGACCTCCGCCGAGCGGGCAGCCAGCCACATCGACTGGAGCCGACATCCTTGATGCAGTGATCTCAGGAGGCTTAAAAGCAGGCTACAGTTTTGGAATTAGCAACTGCACAGGAACGCCGGTATCCAATTACCAATCGACTGCTGTTCCAGTTACGGTCGGCGGATCTGGTCAGCGCGCTTTCTGTTCCGACGGTTCCGGCATCATTCAATATTCGAACGATGGCTCAGCCGCTACTTGCATAGCTGGTAAGGCGGTACTCCAGTAGATTCGACGACGATTGCGCTTCCTCCTCTCGGGCGTCCACAGCAGGACGCCCTTTTCATTGTTGTACCCGATTGCCACAACGGCGCGTTCAGCTTAGACTCCGAATGAGTGGCTCCCTTCGATCAGAACCAGGACGTGCGCGAGCGAATCGTTTCGGCGGCGCTAAACGATGACGACGCGTCGTTCGAATTGAAGTTGCGCCCGCAGCGCCTTCAGGAATTCATCGGGCAGAACAAGGTCAAAGAAAATCTGGACGTCGCCATCCAGGCAGCGAAATCGCGCGGCGAAGCGCTGGATCACGTATTGCTGTACGGACCTCCGGGGTTGGGCAAGACGACCCTTGCGACCATCATCGCGAATGAGTTGGGAGTGGCGTTCCAGCAGACATCGGGGCCGGTGCTGCAAATCAAAGGTGACCTGACAGCTATCCTTACGAACCTGCGCGATAAGCAGGTGCTGTTCATCGACGAAGTGCATCGCCTCCAGGCGCAGCTCGAAGAACTTCTGTACACGGCTCTCGAGGATTACAAGCTCGACATCATCATCGGCCAGGGACCCGCGGCTCGCACCCACACGATGGAAGTGAAGCCGTTCACGTTCATCGGAGCAACCACGCGCGCTGGATTGCTTTCCGCACCATTGCGCTCGCGCTTTGGCGTTGTCCTGCGACTGGAGTTTTACACAAATGCCGAGCTGCAGTTCATCGTGGAGCGATCGGCGGAAATCTTGAATGTTCCTATCGACAAGGAAGGCGCGCACCAGATTGCATCGCGCTCCCGGGGCACACCTCGAATTGCCAATCGGCTGTTGCGTCGCGTGCGCGATTACGCCCAGGTTCGTGGAGGAGGCAAGATCGACGGTCCGACGGCGCAAAAGGCGCTCGAAATGCTTGAAGTCGATAAGCACGGTTTCGACGAGATCGATCGCAAGCTGTTGCTGACGATTATCGAGAAATACCAGGGCGGCCCGGTGGGAGTGAATACGCTGGCGGCAGCATTGGCCGAGGAGCCGGACGCGATCGAAGAAATCTACGAACCCTTTCTGATCCAGATTGGATTTCTCAACCGTACGCCGCGCGGCCGCACCGTCACGCATTTGGCGTACGAGCACTTCAATATCAAGCCTGGACGAAGGCAGAACACGTTGTTCTAAATTTCGGTGAAGATGCGCGCGAGCAAAATCATCCTCGGTGTGTTCGTCGTACTGGCGGCGATCCAGTTATATCGCCCGGCCAAGACCAATCCGCCGGAGGATCCGTCAAAAACTTTGCCTGCGAACTCGCAGATGCCGCCGCAAGTCGCCCAGATTCTCGATCGTTCATGCAGCGACTGTCACACCCATAAGACCGTATGGCCGAAGTATAGTTACGTCGCGCCCATGTCATGGTTAGTCACCGATGATGTCAACGAAGGCCGTCGGCACGTGAATTTCTCCGAATGGAGTTCGTATTCGACGCAGCGTCGTCAGGCGAAACTCGAAGACATTTGCAATGAGGTGAAAGACGGCGGCATGCCGCTGAAGCAGTACACGTGGATGCACAAGGGAACTGCTCTCGACCAGCAGCAGCGCGAAGCTATCTGTGCATGGACGAAGACCGAGCAGCAGCGCATCACCGCGCAAACAGGTGTCCCTGTGCCGCAAAAGAAGCAAGGCGGAATGCACGCGGAATAAATAAGATTAAGGGAACGGGACCATGGCCAAGCTTTTCGAATCGCCGCGTTACATTGCTGTGGAAGGCCCAATTCGTGTGGGAAAAAGCACGCTGGCATCGGTGATCGGCGACCGATTGCACGCGCAATTGATCCACGAGCCGGAGAATAATCCTTTTCTCGGCGCGTTTTACGACGGCGACCGCGGGGCCGCATTCCAGGCGCAATTTGCGTTCCTGATCAAGCGATTCGAGCAGTTGTCGTCGCTCGATGTTGGACCTAACTCAAAGAAGATTGTCGTCGCCGACTACATTTTCGAGAAAGATAAAATCTTCGCGTACCTGAACCTCAGCGACGCGGAACTCGATATCTACAATCGCTACTACAACGTCTTCCACGACCAGGTTCCCACGCCCGATCTCGTCATCTACCTTCAGGCTACTCCCGAAGTACTCAAGAAGAGATTGCGCAAAAAGGGAGCCGGCACCGAGAAAGCAATCAGCGACGACTACATCGAGGCTGTCATCAAGGCCTACGAGCACTTCTTCTTTCACTACTCGGCATCGGACCTCTTGATCGTAAACACATCAGAGATCGACTTCGTCGACCGCAATGAAGATCTGCAGGAGCTGCTGAGGAAAGTCAGCGAGCCGGTGAAGGGAACGCAGTATTTTCTACCTCTAGGATCGACTGCGGCAGGAGCCTAGATTCATCAGGATATCCGGTTATCTGAATAGCTGGGTAGCTGGCTAGAACAATACGCTGCTTCAGCTATCCGGATATTCAGATAACCAGCTATTCAGATCACCTGATCATCAGATCATCTGATCACCTGATGTTTTCACGCTTTTCTTATCATCACCCTCGTGCCTTCCGGCAATTTCCCGTTCACGATCTCGACCACACCATTCTTCACCACACCCTGGTAGATCCC
>CAYWSM010000460.1:0-14830 GCA_964460935.1 uncultured Terriglobales bacterium
GCAAAACTGCTGCACGTGCTACAGGACGGTGAATTCGCGCGACTTGGCGGTAAGCGCGATATCGCCGTCGATGTCCGCGTGCTCGCGGCGACCAACAAGCCTCTGGAGCGCGCCGTCGAAGAAGGTCACTTCCGTGAAGACCTGTTTTATCGCCTGAATGTAGTGACGATCCATATCCCGCCACTACGCGAGCGGCGCGAAGAGATCCCGGTCTTCCTCGACTTCTTCCTCCAGAAATACAGCGAGTTTTACGGAAAGACCCCGCCACCCTTCAGCGATTACGCCGTCACCCGAATGATGGACTACAACTGGCCCGGCAATATTCGCGAGCTGGAAAACCTGGTGAAGCGATACGTGATCGTCGGAAAGGAATCGCAGATCATTCGGGAGCTTTCGACGCACAAACCGGTGATTTCCTCGACCTCGGGATCAAGTCCGATCTGGAATCCCAAAGGTCCCGACCAGCCGGCCGCAACACCGGCGCCCGTGGTAGTACCGTTCTCGCCAGCGGTAATGGTTCCCGGCAAGGACGAGGAATTGCCCTCGTTGTTGGAGATTGGACGTCGCGCGGCAATGCAGGCAGAACGTGAAGCGATTGAGCGCGTTTTGGCGCAAACGCGTTGGAACCGCCGGCAAGCCGCAAAGATCTTGAAGATCAGTTATAAGGCACTGCTGAACAAACTGAAGATCATCGAAGAGCAGAACCAGGCTGCTCAGAGTAAGCAGCAGTCGGCTTAGGGTTGGTACTCGGGTTCCACTCCGAATCGGATGGAAGCTGAATTACCGGAGCCGTTCTGGTCACGAACTTACGGGAAAGTACCCTGTAATCAACGGTTTAAACTTCCACAGGACATATCCAAGAACTTTGGTTGGGCATGTGCTTCTCTCAGCAGTAACCAAAGAGGCCATAGACACTGATGATTGCAACCCTCTTCTTGAGATATCGACTTTTCCAATCCGAGCGTTCCGCTTGTCGGAACGGCGTCTTGCATCGCCTTCCCTGAGTTTTCCCTCCTCCTTGCCTCTTTAGAAAGAGCGGTCCTAACGGATCGCTCTTTCTTTTTTTCTCGTGCTTTTTGCCCACGGTACATTGCATTTTTTCTCCAGGATTTGCATCCAAAGCCCAGCAGACGGTTGGTTGACTTGCGTCGGAAACGGCGCATATTATTTTCGTTTCCCCCTACCGGCCTGACGACATGAGGCTGGTTGTAATTTTTATGGCGATGGATAAAAAAAGGCTCGAACAATTCAAGAAGCGGCTGGAGGACCGGCAAGCAGAGTTGCGCCGGATGGTATCCAGCCGGCAGCAGGACGGCCGCAACCAGGGCGAAGATGTCGCGCAGGATATTGCGGACAAGGCTGCAAGCTCCTACAACAAGGAGTTTCTATTCACCCAAAGTACGAACGAACGGCAGATGCTGGGCATGGTCGATAGCGCCCTGGCCCGCATCCGCGAGGGTTCGTTCGGAGAATGCATCTCCTGTGGCAACGAGATCAACGCCAAGCGGCTTGATGCCGTTCCGTGGACGCGCTACTGCATCGACTGCCAGGAGAAGCTGGAGAAGGGACAGCTTGAACAGGCTGTGCCGTAAAGAGTTTAGACAGAATCGAGAAAGGCCGCCCGCGGGCGGCCTTTGATCTTTCATGGATCCCCGTGGGTTGTCACTGCTTGTAGACACGCGCCTCCCAACCCCGCATTCGCAGCACCGACGTGCCTTCCGGCTTGCTCGGGTAATTGCACATGACGACGTGGTTTACTGTCATACCCTTCGGCAAACGATATTCGACGATATGTGGGGAGAAGTTGAGCACAACCAGGTACTTCTCAGAGCCGAGTGTCCTTGTGTAGGCAAAGACATTCGGATTCTGCGGATCGAGATCTTCGTAGGAGCCATACACAAAAGCTTTGGTTGACTTGCGAAACCTCAACATCTCGCGGAAGTAGTTGTAGATCGAATTGGGATCAGCCACTTCCTGCTTGGCATTGATTTGCTTGTAGTTCGGATTTACGACCAGCCACGTTTTGGGACCGCTAGTAAAGCCAGCGTTCGAAGAGTCGTCCCACTGAATGGGCGTTCGAGAATTGTCGCGCGCCATCTTTCGCGCCTGCGACAGGAACTGCTCAGGCGTGACCTGCTTGGTATCAACCAATTCTTTCCAGGCGTTCTTGATCTCGATGTCATCGAAATCCGCCAGATCCTTGAAGGGATAATTGGTCATTCCGAGTTCGTCGCCCTGGTAGATGAACGGAGTCCCCTTCAACGTCAGCAGCATTGTTGCCAATAACTTGGCGGATCGCGCATGCCATTCGGGCGCATCGTCACCAAAGGCTGACACGACACGCGGGTTGTCGTGGTTGGAGAGAAAGATCGTATTCCAACTATGGACGTCCAACGTGCGATCCTGTTGCGTGTAGATAGCCTTCAGGTCAGGAAGCTTGTAACCGATCCACTGACGCCCGGGATGCGCGAGACGGACGGAATCGAAGTTGAAGATCATGTCCAGTTCGTGGCGGCGATCGTCAACCAGTTGCGGCGTCTGCTCAAGCGTGACGCCAAAAGCTTCGCCGACGGTCATCACGTCGTATTTCGAGAGGACTTCCCTGTTCATCTCCTGCAGATACTCGTGCAGGTGCGGTCCCTGTGTGTAGTAGTACTGGGGACGATCCCGGTATTCAGGTGGAATGTCGGCGAGTCCAGCGGGCTTCGAGATGAATGGAATCACGTCCATGCGGAAACCATCGACGCCCTTGTCGAGCCAGAACTTCATCAGGCCGTAAACTTCGTTTCTAACTTTTGGGTTATCCCAGTTAAGATCGGGCTGTTTCACGGCAAACAGGTGCAGGTAGTACTCGTTCGTCGCCGGATCGAGTTGCCATGCGGAACCCGAGAAGAATGAAGTCCAATTGTTCGGCTCGTGACCGTCTTTCGCTGAACGCCAGATGTAGTAATCGCGATAAGGATTGTCCTTTGATTTGCGGCTCTCAACGAACCAGTGGTGCTCGTCGCTAGTGTGGTTGACGACGAGATCGAGCACCAGGCGCATGTGGCGCTGTTTCACGCCCTTTAGGAGTTCGTCGAAGTCCTGCATGGTGCCGAACTCTGTCATCACCTTGCGGTAGTCGCGGATATCGTATCCGTTGTCGGCGTTCGGCGAATCATAGTGCGGGCTCAGCCAGATGACATCGACGCCGAGCGACTTCAGATAGTCGAGCTTCGAGGTGATTCCCTTCAGATCACCGATACCGTCGCCGTTGGAGTCCTTGAATGACCGCGGATAAACCTGATAAACGACCGCTTCCTTCCACCATTTCGGTTGATAACCGTTGATGGTGGAGGAGGGCTGGTCGGCATAAGAAGCAATAGCGGTGAAAAAGGCAAGACTGCCGAGCACAACTCGCAGGAAATTCACGCTTTGATCCTCAAAAGAACTTGAAAAGGCGGACCGAATTTTACACCGTGCCTCAGAACGGATAACGAAGGAGATCACCCATGCTTAAGTCGAAGTCCCTAGACGACGAGGCGGCCTAATGATGTTTAATGTTGGGTTCGGCCAATGCAGCTATGCGAACACGTCTTACTCGTACTCTGATACTGATTCTTCTCGTCGCGGTGGCGGCATCCGCTGCCGATCGTATTACCGATCTGCGCAGCACCGTCCTGCTGGTTTCCATCGATGGCTTTCGTCCTGACTATCTTGGCGACAATACGCCAAATCTGGATTCTCTTGCCGACCGTGGCGTGCGCGCAAAGTGGATGATCCCGTCATTTCCGACGAAGACATTTCCTAACCACTACACGATCGTGACCGGCTTGTATCCGGAACACCACGGAATCGTCGCGAACAACATCTGGGACGATACCATGGGTCTGAAGTTCGCCGTCAAAGACCGCGAACAGTTGAAGAATTCAAAGTGGTGGGGCGGCGAGCCGATCTGGGTAACGGCCGAAAAGCAAGGTGTGGTCACAGCTCCGCTCGATTGGCCTGGGTCGGAAGCTGCGATCGAAGATAAGCACCCAACCTACTATCGCGAATTCGATTCGAAGATGTCGGCTGAGGAGCGGGTGACGCAACTGCTGCCCTACTTCGATAAACCGTCACCCGAGCGGCCTCGGTTTCTGACGTTATACATGGACGAAGTGGATGAAGCGGGACACGACTTCGGCCCAGGATCTTCGGAGGTAAAAGAAGCGGTTGCAAAGGTGGATGCGGCGCTCGGCAAACTGCTGTCTGGCCTGCGCGAGCGCGGCATTGAAGATCAGGTCAACATCATCGTGGTTTCTGATCATGGCATGGCGCCGACGTCGAGAAAGAAGCTTGTGCAACTCGATGACTATGTCGATCTGAAAACCGTAATGATCGCCGACTGGGGACCACCGATCGCATTGCGGGCGCTCGATGGCAACAATGCAGGTCTGCTGGAGAAACTGAAGCGCATCCCGCATGCGCACGCTTACGCCTCAGCGGATTTGCCCGCGCGTCTGCATTACTCGGACTCGCCCCGCATCATGCCGGTACTGTTGCTGCCCGAGGAAGGATGGACCATCAATTCGCGCGATTGGGTTGAGAAGCATCCGAAGTTCGAGCACGGCGGTCAGCACGGATATGACAATCAGGATAAATCCATGCGGGCGACGTTCATTGCCGCCGGTCCGGCATTTGCTTCGCACGCGACGCTGGCGCCCTTCGCGAACGTGCATGTTTACTCCCTAATGGCATATCTCCTGAACCTGCATCCGGTGAAAACCGACGGCTCCATCAACGTGTTCGAGAGCGTTCTGGTGAAGAGCACAGAAGGACCGAAACGGATCGAGCGTGCGCCTTGGCGGGGAGAACGGCTGGAAGTAGCAAGCGTCAGTCACTGAATTGAAGCTAACAAGAAAAAAGCCCGGCGCAGGCCGGGCTTTTCAACTCCTGACTACTGCACTATGCGTAGATTCCGCGCTGGCGGATGGTGTACGCCACGCGATCGATCGCCAGCATGTAAGCGGCAATACGATTATTGACATTGTGCGTCTCGGCGTACCGCACCACGTCATCGAATGACGAGCGCATGATGTGATCCAATTGCTCGTTAACGACCGATTCCTTCCAGAAGTACCCCTGCCGGTCCTGCACCCACTCGAAGTATGACGTGGTTACGCCACCAGCGTTGGCGAGAATGTCGGGGATCACGAACACGCCGTTATCGGCGAGGATTTCGTCGGCCGCCGCGGTCGTAGGACCGTTGGCGCCCTCGGCAAGAATCTTCGCCTTGATCTTGCCGGCGTTCTTGCTGGTGACGACGTTCTCGGTCGCAGCGGGAATCAGGATGTCACAATCAGTGATGAAAAGTTCAGCCGAGTCGGCCCGCTCTGCGCCCTTGAATCCGTGAATGCTACCGTTGCGATAGCGGTGCTCCCAGAGCGCCTCAATGTCGATGCCGTTCCGGTTGTAGAGACCGCCATCCCACTCGGCAATGCCAACAATCTTGTATCCGGCTTCATGCATCAGGCGGGCAGCGTTGGAACCGACATTGCCGAATCCCTGGATGATGACGCGCGTCGATTCGCGGCTGAGATTCATCTTCTTCAGCGCTTCGTCGCACACAACCATGACGCCGCGCCCGGTGGCTTCCCGGCGGCCCTTGGAACCACCCATGTTCAACGGCTTGCCTGTAACGACTGCGGTAACTGTCTGGCGCATGTGCATGGAGTAGGTGTCCATGATCCACGCCATCACCTGCTCGTTGGTATTGACGTCGGGGGCGGGAACATCTTTTTCAGGGCCGATGAACTCGACCAGCTCGGCCGTATAGCGGCGCGTCATGCGCTCGAGTTCGCTCATCGACATCTTTTTCGGGTCGCAGATGATGCCGCCCTTGCCACCGCCGAACGGGATATTCACAACGGCGCACTTCCAAGTCATCCAGGAGGCAAGAGCCCGGACTTCATCGATGGTGACATCGGGGGCATAACGGATGCCGCCCTTGGCAGGGCCGCGGGCGATCGAGTGCTGCACGCGATAGCCGGTGAAAACTTCCATATGGCCGTCGTCCATGGCCACAGGGATATAAACGGTGATTTCACGGTTGGGCGAGCGAAGAATCTTCCAAAGACCTTCGTCGAGATTGAGCTTTTTGGCGGCGATATCAAAACGCGCCGCCATGGCCATAAATGGGTTGGTTTCCTGATCCAGGGGGATAGAAGTGGTAGTCATTGAGACTCTCCGAGTGGGCGAGGAACTCCTAGCTGGCGCGTTCCGGCGCCTCGAATAATTGCTATTTGCGCCAAATTGGAGATTTTAAGCTTCCCCGTAAGGGAGGGCAAGGTACGCCAGGACAGGGGAATCAAGGTGGTGGTCACTCCAGGCGGTGATGAACTGCACATCTTTCTGTGACTGAAATTGCAGATCTTCGGATCCGCCGGATTAGAAGGCAAATCTTGTGTAGTGTGTAGGCCCAGTTTTAGCTTGAGAAGTCTGCCAAAATGGAGTCGATGCGGATCGGCCTAATTTCGGACACACACGGTTTTTTGGACGAGTCGCTGTTCGAGCATTTCTCGCAGTGCGATGAAGTGTGGCACGCCGGCGATTTTGGCACAGCGGAAGTCCTGGAGCAATTGCGCCAATTCAGACCCACTCGCGGCGTGTACGGAAATATCGATGGCCCGGAGATTCGCAGCCAGCTCCCTGAGGACCTGACTTGGACGTGCGAAGGTCTTCGTGTTTACATGACCCACATTGGCGGTTATCCCGGCCGTTACGATCCACGGGCGAAAAAGATCCTTTTGGAGGCAAAGCCGGGTCTCTTCGTTTGCGGTCATTCCCACATTCTGAAAATCATGCGGGACTTCAATCTCGATCTTGTTCACATGAACCCTGGCGCCTGCGGGAATTCCGGATGGCACCTTGTGAGAACCGGCCTCCGCTTCACAGTCGCCGCAGGCAAGCTTGCTGACGTGGAGGCAATCGAGTTGGGAAAACGCGGGGCGCCGCATCCGTAGTCTCGACTCGCCGCCTTGAAAGCTGCTCCACAACAAAGGTGAACACAATGATCTGGCATCACTATGTGGCAAGTTTCTTTGCCGGTGCATTTCTCGCGAATTTCGTACCTCATTTTGTTCAGGGGATTTCCGGAAATCGCTTCCCGAGTCCCTTTGCGAACCCGCCCGGCAAAGGACTCTCCTCGCCAACAGTGAATGTGCTGTGGGCTCTGGCGAACCTGGCCGTCGGATACATTCTCTTTCGCGTTGGCAATGTTGCGACAGGCGGATATGGAGTGCTGGTCGTCTTTTTCGTGGGAATAGCGCTGCTCAGTATTCGAATGAGCAGTCACTTCGCACACAAGCATTCAGGCTAAGGCGCGCTTGCGAAACGGAGCGTGGGGGCTACAGCTGTATCTCCATCCCTTCTGCCGCAGCTCTTACCTTTGGATAGTAGTTACTCGCCTCCTGCACGATCGAGTCAATGCAGGAATCGCTATGGTCAGGATCGTGGTGGAAGAGCACCAGTTCTTTGGCGCCACTCTGCATCACGACGTTGATGGCTTCGCGCCAGTGGCTGTGTCCCCAGCCACGCTTCTTGGCCTCGTACTCTTCAGGCAGATACTGCGCATCGTAGATGAGGAGATCGGCGCCTTCCGCAAGTTTGCGAACGTTCCGATCGAAGACCGGATCACCGGGTTCATTGTCGGTGGCGTAAACGACAATCCCCTCATCGGTCTCGAGCCGGAAGCCCAAGCATCCCTGGGGATGATTCAACCACATGCTCTGGATAACGCAGTTGTCCTGTGCGATACGGTCTTCCTCAATATCGTAAAAATGGCGATGCGCCGCCATCTCGCTCATGTTGACCGGGAAGTATGGATCGGCCATCTGCTCTTCGATCGCATGCTGAAGACTGCGGCTGCGGCTCGATGAGTGAAAGAAGAAGTAGTTATCCGGACTCTCGTAAAGCGGCGTAAAGAACGGGATACCCTGAATGTGGTCCCAGTGGAAATGCGACAGGAAGATGTGCGCCTGAATGGGTTTCCCGGTGGTCTCAGCGGTCCTGGACAATGCCTTACCAAGATTCCGGAACCCGGTGCCGCAATCGAAGACGTAAATGTGGCCGTTGATGCGTACTTCCACACAGGAGGTGTTGCCTCCGTAGCGCATGTTTTCAGGCTGCGGGGTCGGCGTAGAGCCGCGTACACCCCAAAATCTAATGTGCATGCGCCTTCCTAGTCCGCGTCATCGTGGCCGGTAACCTTACCCTCACGTGCTTGGGAATTGGCTCGTAAGTGCTGGAAGTATAAGACACCAAGGACGTTCGCCGTCAAATTCCTTGGGTCACTTTGGGGCACTGTCCCATATCCGTAAACCCCACACACTGCAGGTTCAAACGCGCCGCAGGAATGCTTCCGATACACTGATGACCACGGCAAAGCTATGATCCGACCCACGTTCGCTGAATTTCAGGCATTGGCGCGCGACGCCACCCTCGTCCCGGTTTCGAAGACCGTTAGCGCCGACCTGCTCACTCCGGTTTCGGCTTTCCTTGCCTACGCGGGCAAGGAGCCTTACTCGTTCCTGCTCGAATCGGTCGAGCAGGGCGAAAGAATCGGACGCTACACGTTCGTCGGAGCACGCCCGTCGGCTCGTCTAATCGCCGGAAAAAAGGGAGTCGTTCTGGAACGCGGCAATAAGCACGAAAAGCTGGGCGACGATCCCGTTGCGGCAATCCGGAAGCTTCTGCAGCAGCACAAGCCCGCGCAGGTTCCCGACCTGCCTCCGTTCACCGCCGGCGCCGTGGGCTTCGTTAGCTATGACATGGTGCGCCGCTTCGAACGGCTGCCCAACCTCGCGAAGGCCGACCTCGATGTGCCCGAGTGCGTACTAATGTTCTTCGACCGCCTGCTCGCTTTCGATCACGTTCGCCACCAGATCCAGATCATTGCTGCGGCCGATCTTTCCAAAGAACCGGCGCGCAAAGCGTACGACCGAGCGCTACGTGATATCGCGAAGATCGAAAAGCAACTGAACACCGCCATTCGCGTGCAACGGAAGAAGAAGCAGCGCACTCTGAAGCTCAAGCGGCCGACTTCGCAGAAGCAGTATGAAAAAGCCGTCGAGCACGCGAAGGAATACATTGCCGCTGGCGATATCTTCCAGGTCGTGCTGTCGCAGCGCGTGGAGTTTGAGCCGGGGGTTGCGCCATTCGAAATCTATCGCGCATTGCGGCGCGTGAATCCGTCGCCTTACATGTACTTCCTGCGTATGGGAGACATGTACGTGCTGGGCTCGTCGCCGGAGATGCTGGTGCGCATCAAGGGACGCAAGCTCGAGTATCGTCCCATCGCGGGAACGCATCCGCGCGGAGCCGACGAGGCCGAGGATCTGTCGATTGAAGCGCAATTGCGTGCCGACGAGAAAGAGAAGGCCGAACACGTAATGCTGGTCGACCTTGGCCGCAACGACGTCGGCCGCGTCAGCGAGTACGGTTCGGTAAAGGTCCGCGACCTGATGTTCGTCGAACGCTACTCGCACGTGATGCACCTGGTGTCGGCTATCGAAGGACAGCTCCGCGAAGGCTTGTATCCTGTCGATGCGTTCGCATCGTGCTTTCCCGCGGGGACATTAACTGGTGCGCCGAAGGTTCGCGCCATGGAGATCATCGATGAACTCGAACCACTTCGCCGCGGCGTGTACGGGGGCGCGGTGCTCTACGCCGACTACGCCGGCAATCTCGACTCCTGTATTGCCATCCGAACCATGTTCATGAAAGGCAAGAAAGCCTACCTGCAATCGGGTGCCGGAATCGTCGCGGACTCGGTCCCCAAGCGCGAGTACGAAGAGTGCGTCAACAAGGCGGGCGCGGTGCTGCGCGCCGTGGAGATGGCAAGGAGCGGAGAGTAGAACCCCAACATCAACAATCCGTCCCAGTATTACCGCGGCCGGACCTGCGATGATGTCACCGTTTTGTTTACAATTGCGCCTCTATGTAGGAGGCCTCTACGTTGCGTAAGACGCTCATCCAGTTCACGCTTTCGTTATCGTTGTTGCTGATCGTCCCCTTAGCTTTTGCCCAGCAGAAGCCCGCCCCTTCCTTCAAGGTCCCCACCGCCATGCACAAGCTCAAGAATGGCTTGACGGTCGTGGTTTCCGAAGACCATTCCGCGCCCACGTTCGGTGTGTGCGTCTCTTATGGCATCGGATTTCGCCTTGAGCCCGAAGGACGCACCGGGTTCGCGCATCTCTTCGAGCACATGATGTTCGAGGGCACACCCGTGGCTCCGAAGGGCGTATTCGACCAAGTCATCGAAGGTGGAGGCGGTAACAACAACGGCGACACCCGTTACGACTTCACCGAGTACATCGAGACTGCGCCGATCTCATCGCTCGATCAGATCCTCTGGCTCGAAGCCGACCGCATGAAGACTCTCGACTTCTCCGAGAAGAATCTCGAAAACCAGCGCAACGTGGTGGAAGAGGAAGTTCGTGTCAACGTGCTGAACAGCCCTTACGCGCTGTTCTACGCCATCGACCTCCCGATGAAGGCCTACGACACCTATCCGAACAATCACAACTTCTACGGCGACTTTCACGACCTTGACGCGGCGAAGATCGAGGATGTGAAGACGTTTTACGAGAAGTACTACGCACCGAATAACGCTGTGCTGGCGGTGGTTGGTGATGTGAAGCCCGAAGAGGTCTTTGCCAAGGTAGACAAGTATTTTGCCGCCATCCCCAAGCGCGATGTTCCGCCGAAGCCGAACGTCGAAGAGCCTCCGCAGAAAGCGCAGCGGACAGCGGTTCAGCAGGACAAGCACGCCAAGCTTCCGGCGTTCGCCATCGGCTATCGCATGCCCGAACGCAATTCGCCCGATGCGATTGTCGGAGCCGTGGTCGGCGACCTGCTCAATAACGGCAAGGCCTCCCTGCTCTATCAGCAATTGGTGAAGGAAGACAAAGACGCCGTGTCGGTCAGCGGCGGCGTGAACTGGCCGCTGGGAACTCCGTTCGAATACAACGGCCCCACGCTGCTGGCGATCTTCGCGGTCTCTCCGCTGGAAACCAAACAGGACACCATACTCGCGTCGATCGACAAGGTTATTACCCATCTCGCGACGAACGGTCCGACACCCGCCGAGCTGTCACGTGTGGTGACAAAGATGCGCTCCGACATGATCGACAACCTCGAAGCGCCCATCGACCGCGCCTCCGTGCTGTCGCATGCAACGTTGTTCGATGGCAATCCTGATCGCGTCAATCGGCTGCCCAACGAGCTCGCCAACGTCACGCCGGAGCAGGTCAAGAACTTCGCCAGGAAATATCTGGTTGCGACCAATCGCACGGTGATTGAACGTGATCCCGCACCTGCCGCCGAAAATCAAAAGAAGCCGGAGGGAGAGTAATGAAAGCCATTCGACAGACCGCCGTTGCCCTGCTGTTCGCGAGCACCCTTTGGGCCCAGGGCTCACGCCCGCCGTTGCCGGCCGACCTTCCCAAGGCCGGCGTGCTGAAACCGCCGACTTCCCCGGCCGTGGAGCAACACAAGCTGAAAAACGGACTTGATGTCTGGCTCGTACAGCGGCCCGAATTGCCCAAGGTCGCGTTCGACCTCGTCGTTCGTGGCGGAGATTCGCTCGATCCCGCCTACTCCCCCGGTCTCGCCAAGGTGATGGCGCGCGCGATCACCCAGGGCACCTCGTCGCGTTCCTCGCGCGAGATTGCAGAAGCCGCACAGGCAGCGGGCGGCGACCTAGGTTCGTTCGCAACCGTCGACTGGACACAAGTTTCCCTCGATTCTCTCTCGGAACATGCTGGCGACGCTGTTTCCCTGCTGGCCGACGTCGCACAAAATGCAAATTTCCCTGAAAGCGAAGTCGCGCTGGTGAAGTCGAACATGCAGGACGAACTGCGTTCCAGCGAGGCGCGTCCGCGGTTCCTCGCACAACGCGCGTGGTATGGAGTCACCTTTGGTGACCACCCGTATCACATCGTTGCCGCCAGCATGAAGACCCTGCAGTCGGCCACACCGAAATCGTTACAGGCGCTGTATCAAACCGAATTCCGTCCGGATCAGTCGTTGCTGATTGCGGTGGGCAGTTTTGACAAGACAGCACTCATGGCCGATATCGAAAAGGCATTCGGCAGTTGGAAGGCGCCCACATTCAGACCAGCGGAAGTGAAAACACCGGCCACCAAGCCCGATCACAAGATCTACTATATCGAGCGTCCCGGTTCGGTGCAGACCACGATGCTGATCGGATCGACCGGCCTGACCGCAACCGATCCCGATGAGCCACGTCTGCGTGTGGCGAACACGATTTACGGCGGCAGCTTCGGGTCGCGGCTCACTCGCAATATCCGCGAGGACAAGGGCTACACCTACACGCCATATTCCTATACGCCGAACAATCGCCTCGCGGGCGCGTGCCTCACCAGCGAAGACGTTCGCAACGAGGTCACCGGCGCCAGCCTGAAGGAAACGTTCGGCGAGTTGAAGCGCATCGCCAGCGAGCCTCCATCAGCCGGCGAGATGGACACTGCCAAGCGCTACCTCATCGGCAACACCGCTCTCGAATTGCAGTCGCGCGGCGAAGTGGGAGCATTGCTCGCGAAATATTGGGTGATCGGCGAACCCGCTACACACCTCGATAAGGAGATGGCCGAGATTCAGAAAACCACTCCTGCCGAGGCAGCGCAGGTGGCAGCGAAATATCTCAATCCAGATCGCGTGACCATCATTGCCGTCGGCGAGAAGCAGGTTATCCTCGATCAGCTAAAGCCGTTTGGAATGGAGATCGTGCCGGCGCCAAAGGAATAGCTTTGCAGCAGTTTCGAGTTTCGGGTTTTAATTTCGAGCAAAACCTGGAACTCGAAACTGCTCACTGTTTCGATACTCTTCCCGCTCCATTAACAATTAAAAAGATCAAACAGCAGAGCATTGCGAAATCGGTTCTCGCGTCGCTGACCATGAACCAGAAGCCCTGATTCCCGTGAAACAACTCCGGAATCTTCGTCGTTGCGATCGCTGTCAAAATAACAATCAGCAGCGGCACGGCAGCAAGCCGCGTCAGTGACCCGATCAGCACCAGCGCACCACACACAATCTCAAATGTTCCGACAAAATGCGCAGTAAAGTAGGGATGCGGAAAGCCAATCCGGGTGAAACGCTCGACACCCATTTTCGAATCGGTGTACTTAAGGATGCCCTGGGTGAGGAAGATTAATCCAACAGCCAAACGTATCAGGAACACGTTGCGAGAGAGGCCCGCTTGTTTCATGATCGACCTCACGTGCTGGGATTGAGAAACATCGAGCAAGGATAATACAGCTACGACTTCGCTGAGCTGTTCCGAGAATAGTGGGGGTTCACATGAGCATTTTTCGTCGCGATTTTCTGAAAGTCAGCGCCGTTGCTGCGGCGGGAACACTGCTTCCCGCAACAGCTTCGTCTCAGACGAACGAGATTCCACCGCAAACCGAAGAGAAGTCGGCAGACTACAACATCAAGATCGGTATCAGCCCTATTGAAATCGCGCCCGACCGCATTCTGTCGCTGATCAATTACAACGACCAATTCCCCGGGCCGCTGCTCCGATTCAAAGAAGGCCAGCCGGTCACCGTCGACATCATCAACAACACCGATACTCCCGAACAACTGCACTGGCATGGTCAGAAGGTTCCCGTGAACGTTGACGGCGCAGCCGAGGAAGGCACGCCGTACATTCCGGCGCATGGTAAACGGCGCATCACGTTCACTCCATCTCCTGCGGGCTTCCGGTTCTATCACACCCACAACCGCGCGGGCGGGAATCTGTTTGCCGGGCAATACAGCGGACAGGTCGGCCCGGTGTACATCGAGCCGAAAAACGAGCCTGGTAATTACGACCGTGAAGTGTTCCTTGTACTGAAGGAATTCGAGCCGACATTCAGCCGCGGCGGCGACATGGCCATGGACTTCCTCGCACCAGCGAAACAAGACCCTCAGCTCAAGCAGCAGGGCGAGTCTGCAATGAAGGCCTCACTCGCAAAGGGTATGCCGAAAGGTTACGAGGTGGGCTACGGATCGTTCACCATCAATGGCCGCATGCTCGGTCATGGCGAACCCATTCGCGTGAAGCAAGGCGAACGCGTTCTCTTTCACGTTTTGAACGGCAGCGCCACCGAGATTCGCAGCCTCGCGGCGCCGGGGCATATCTTCAAAGTCGTCGCCATGGACGGCAATCCAGTGCCCAATCCAGCATCGGTGCCGGTGCTTTGGCTGGGGACAGCCGAACGCATCTCTGCCATCGTGGAGATGAACCATCCCGGCGTCTGGATCATGGGCGACACAGCCAACGACGACCGCCATCACGGCATGGGCGTTGTTGTCGAATATGCCGGACACAAGACAAAACCTCAGTGGATCGCCCCGCCGTCGTTCAAGTGGAACTACACGCGGTTCGCCAAATCTGGCGCAGTTGTTCCTACGCCAGACCACACCTTCGAGATGACATTCGCCAAAGACAATGCCGCCGAACAAGGCTTCAACCGCTGGACCATCAACGGCGTCGCCTACCCGATGAATAGCATGGAGATGCCCGCCAGTTTTCATCTGACCGAAGGTAGGCGTTACCGCGTTCACATGCGCAATGCGAGCGATGACATCCACCCGATCCATCTGCACCGCCACACCTTCGAGTTAACGAATATCGCGGGGCAGCCCACGGCGGGCATCATGAAAGACGTGGTTATGCTTGGCGGCTACCAGGAAGCCGCCTTCGACTTCGTCGCCGATAACCCGGGCATGACGCTGTTCCACTGCCACCAGCAGCTTCACATGGACTTCGGGTTCATGGCCTTGTTTGATTACATCAGTGGCT
>CAYWSM010000461.1:0-1679 GCA_964460935.1 uncultured Terriglobales bacterium
CGTGGAAGCCGCGCTCGAACAGGTTCAGCTTAGGCGTGCTGAGGAAAGAATATCCACCATAGGCGTCGAATCGCCCGACATAGTCCTGCTGTGAAAAAGCTGCGAGCCCCGAAACGAATAAGAAAACGCACAATATGACGACTCTCGAAAGCCGCACGGGAGTCTCCTTTCCAACCGGCTTGATTGTCATTAGCCGGTCGCTGATCTCATGGAACGACCTCGAACCCGGAACGGAAGAGGTAGTAGCGGCACTGCTATCAGTAACCGCGCTGCACCATTGTGATGCAGTGAAGAGGAAATGGAGAGTTCCAAATTGGGAAAGTGAAAGTTAATACCCGTGATGGGAATCGCAGCCGATGGCGCATGCCGCCGCTTGCGATTGCGATGCTGGAGAGAGTTGCTACTCGCCCGTCTGCGCTTGCGCCAGCCGCTCGGCGATAATCGTGTAAGCCGAGGGATTGAACGTCAGGCCCACGTGCGTGCCGTTAACCTCGAAGTCGTCGCGCTGAGATCCGGTCAGGCAATAACGCCAATCGACAACGCCGTCGCTGCGAGTGTAGATCGCCGTCTGCTTCAGCGATTTCGGCAACGTTCTTCGCAACGAGTTCAGAAAATTGCAGGTACATTGTCCCGTGTAGCACGCGGGAAGAACTTCTTTGCTCTTCGACTCGAGAATGCGGCGCCGAACCGCTTCGGCAGCTCGCAATACACTTTTGTGAACAACCGTCCCGCGAAATGGTGACGCCAGGGTGATCACCGAAGCCACATCGCGCGGCCTCTGCGCCGCGATCGAGCGCGCCATGATTCCGCCGAGACTATGACCGATCAGATGGATCTTGCGTCCGGTTTCCGTCAGCGCCCGCTCGATGTTAAATGCCATCCGCTGTTCGATGAGCAGATTGGGACATTGCGCGTTGACTCCGATCCCCGAGAAATATGGCCGATAACCGATCTTCGCCAGCCAGGAGTGCATCTGCGACAGATACGTGTCGCTGCCGAGGAACCCGGGAACGACCACCACGGCTGAGCCGTCGCCGCGAGGAACGCCAAGTCCGTAATAGACGGGAGAAGTGTGCAGCAGAAGAAGGTCGGCGGCGAACAGGGCTTCCTTCCAGATGGAGATGGCGGCTTCCGCGTGATCTTCGCGAATCTTCATCGCCCGTTGGCCCATGCGCAGTTTGTCGTCCCCCACACGTGTCCGATGGTCGCCGGTCGCCGAGCCGTTGCACCCTTCGCGCACACCTCGCGTGGTGGTTCTGGCATCCAGGCACAGAAGACGTGCCGCTGCATCGTGGCATCGGCACGTCACCATTGGTGCCTACTATCTACCGTACGTCAATGTGCGCCGTCAATCGGCAACTGCTGCCTGTACCATCGGTTTGGGGCGCCCGGCTGCTCTCTTCGCACGGGGTTTCGCGCGCCCCTCGGCCTTAATGACAGGCTTTGTTGATTTTTTCATCATCGTGTCAATCAGCGCCTTTTCAGCGTCCACAAAGTTCCTGACTCCATCGCGGGTCAACTCGCCGAGCGGCACGAATGGGAACGGCTTCAACATGCCGACAGTGCGGCCAGCCGTTCTCAGGTTCACGTCGATCTGCTTGCCGGCGACATCGAGCAAGCGCTTCTGCGCCTCGATGAACTCTTCGGTCACTTCCTTAGCCAGCATGCTAAGTTCAGTT
>CAYWSM010000462.1:0-1782 GCA_964460935.1 uncultured Terriglobales bacterium
CACGCTCGTTCGACACCGAAAAAGCGCTGGACAGCGCGATGCGTGTGTTTCGGGAAAAGGGCTACGAAGGCGCTTCGCTAACAGATTTGACGAAAGCGATGGGTATTAACCGGCCAAGCATGTACGCGGCTTTTGGCGACAAGGAAAGCCTGTTCCGCCGGGTGCTGGATCGCTACTCCTGCGGCACGAATGCCGTTTTTCAGCAGGCACTTGAGGCGAAAACGGCTCGCGAAGTGGCGAAAAGACTTCTGTATGCTTCCGCGGAAATGCAAACCCGCGAAGACAGCCCGCACGGATGTCTCATCACGCAGGGCGCCCTTGTGTGCGGGACTGAAGGAGAGCCGATCCGGCGCGAGCTAAGCCAACGCCGGCACGATCAGGAAGCGATTGTCCGCGAGCGGCTGGTGCGCGCAAAGAAGGAAGGCGATCTTCCCTCAAACGCGAATCCGGCCGACCTGGCGCGGTTTCTCACCACCGTGATGCAGGGCATGTCGGTGTTAGCCAATGGTGGCGCCAGCCGCACTGAACTGAAGAAGGTGGCCGACACTGCACTGCGCGCATGGCCTAGCTAACTGCCTACGCTTCTTCCATTTTCTTCAGATCGAGCTTCGTCATCTTCATCACTTCGGCCATAACGCGAGGCGCGCGTTCGGGATCGCTCATCAGGCGTCCAATCGCGGTGGGAACAACCTGCCAGGAGAGACCGAACTTATCTTTCAGCCATCCGCACTGGCCGGGCTTGCCTCCATCGGCAGTGAGTTTGTCCCAGTAATAGTCGATTTCTTTCTGATCGTCGCAATTCACCACAAACGAAACGGCTTCCGTGAACTTGAACATCGGACCACCGTTCAGCGCGAGAAATTCGCGGCCGTCCAGTTCGAACACAACGATCATCACTGATCCTGCCGACGCTGGGCCACCCTCGGAGTAGCGGCTGACTTGCTTGATCTTTGAGTTCTTGAAAATTGAGACGTAGAAGTTGGCAGCTTGTTCAGCCTGGCCGTCGAACCACAGAAATGGAGTGATTCCTTGCATGTCTATCTCCTCACCACAAATCTTTGCTCTAAGGGTATATCGAATGAGAGGACGAGGAAATCGACAGGGACAAAAATACAAAGAGCGCGGCCGTAGCCGCGCCCTCGGAGAAATTTGGTGTTTAGACGTGAGTCTCGGCGCTACGCGGTTGACGGCGCTCGTGCAGGTATTCGCAAGTGACGATTTCGAATGCGATGCCATTCGGGTGTTCGCCGTCCATGGCTTCCATGGTGCGGATGACACGTCCCTGGCAGAAGACCTTGGCGTTCTCCTGACCCGCGATTTCCTGCGGCATGGTGAAGATCACCTCGATCATCGCAGACTCCGGCAAATCGCCCTGCGTTACGAAATAGACGCCGGACTGGCTCACGTTGCGAACGGTGCCTTCCGTCCAGGGCTGGCGATCCGAAATACGGTACTGAATTGGTGAGTCGAGATGAATGCGGCGTGCGCGCGGCCGCCATCCGGAGGCTCGGTTCAACTGACCGCGATTCTGGACTGCCGTCGAGCGGCCGACCTTATCGGTGCGGCGCATCGTGTTCCAGTCGTACCCGTACTCAACCCCACAACGCAGACAGACCTGGTAGTAGTCGCCGGTCGACATCTTGCGCGGCCACGAGAACTCGTGGGCGCAAGCAAAGATTGGTAGAACATCAGAAAACGTTCGGGCCATATAGCTAATGATGCGGAACTCTGCCTTAAGGTGGGTAGAGTACCTTGGTGCTAAAAGGACAATGACTATTGGAT
>CAYWSM010000463.1:0-11931 GCA_964460935.1 uncultured Terriglobales bacterium
ATGACGATGCCCCGGCGCCCCGAGGGTGGAGGGGCCAGCGCAATTATGGAATCAGCCCTAAACACGCTTCGGCAAACGTCAGAGCTACTGGATCGGAAGGCTTCTCCGGAAGAAGCGGACGAAGTCAAGCAATGGCTGGGCACCATCGCCCGGAAAACCGCGGAGGCTGCCAAGGAAGGCGGATTCCTGGGCGTCGGCGGTACGCTCGTCTCGGACAAGGAACAGGAAGCGCTGGCATCGATTGGGTCGGCGCTGGGCACGCGGGCAGCATGATGGGCGATTTGCAGGCCTGTCCTGTTACAGTCAAAGTAGAGGGAAGGTTCGCCCGGATGCCGAAGCGAACCGATGACATATGAACAAGCTTGTCCGTTCCGTTGTCCTTGTCTCGATTCTGTTTTTCGTTACAAACAATCTGGCTGTAGCGCAGGGCACGGCTCCGCCCAAGCCAACCGAATTTGCCGTCTCAAACGCACCGATTCCTACTCGTGTTCTAGTGCAGAGTCCCGCGGAAACGGACACGGAACTTCAGATCATCTGCCTGTTTCAGTCCGTCGCGAAGAACACCTTGCACGGATCGCTCACTGAGATTGACGAAAAACTGAAAGGACTTCTCGGACGGGTTCGCACAGTGGCGATGTTTCGTGGAGATCTTGGCGAAACGCTCTTGATCGTTCCGCCCTCCGGAAGTCTGAGGGCAAAAAAGCTGCTCATCATCGGACTCGGCGATTCCGAAACCTTCACGCCTGCGCGGATGGAACTCGTGGGGGCCATCGTCTACAACGAGTCCACGCGGTTGGGCGTAGCACACCCATTTTTCGCGCCAACAATTCTGGACGGTGGTGTTACTGGATTTTCGACTGGCGAAACGGCGGCAAATTTTGTGGCGGGATTCTTGCGGGCTATGCGAACCGAGAAGAGTCTCGAATCTGCGGAAGCGGCGCCGGCGAAAGTAGTGGCCGATCTTACGTTTCTCGCTGGACCAACCCACGCTTCGGATACGCAGGAAGGTCTGAGGAAGGCCTTCGCGACTGGTTCTTCGCACTGAAGGCTGCGCAGTCTGATGAGAATCCCCTATTCACTTTCCAATACAGAACGATCCAAAGATCAGATTCAGGATATCGTCGGCGGTGGTGGCCCCGGTGATTTCGTCCAACTGCCGCAAGGCTCCGTAGAGATCGAGCAGGATCATCTCGTGCGGAACCTGTGTGCGGGTTGAGGACTCGGCAGCTTCGAGTGAAGAAATCGCCTGTGATACCAACGAGGCTTGCCGCATGTTGGTCAGGAAGCCGGCCTCGGGTTGGGAACCTTGTTCGCCTGAGATGCGGCGCAAGATTTCCTCGCGAAGGGCAGCGATGCCTTCCCCAGTGGTGGCAGAAGTCGAGATGACGGAATGATCGGAAACGGCAGCACAGCCAGGAATGGCTATGCCACACAGATCGGATTTGTTCATGACCACAAGCGATGTGCGTTGTTCCACTTGGCGCAGCAGCTCTTCGTCTTCCGGATGCGGCGGTTGCGATGCATCAAGCACCACCAGCACCATGTCGGCGTCAGCGAGGGCTTCCATCGACTTGCGAATGCCGATTGACTCTGCCTCGTCGAGCGCTTTGCGAATACCGGCCGTATCAATGAGCTTGACCGGGATGCCACCGATGGCGACTGTTTCGCTGACCAGGTCGCGGGTGGTGCCGGGGATGGCTGTGACGATGGCGCGTTCGCGCTCGACCAGCCGGTTGAACAGGCTCGACTTACCTACATTGGGACGTCCGACGATTGCCAGCGTCAGTCCTTCATGCACGAGTTTGCCGTAAGAAAACGATCGGTGTAGCTCGGCGAGCGCGCCCCGCACTTCTGCGATTCGGGCAAGAATGACATCGGAGGCGAGCACGGGAACATCGTCTTCAGCGAAGTCCACGCCGGCTTCCATCAGGGCAATCAGTTCCACCAACTTTTGTTTGACCGGCGCGATTCGCTTCGATAAAGCACCTTCAAGTTGTTGCGCGGCGACGCGTGCCTGAAAAAGCGTTTGTGAGTCGATGAGGTCGCGCACGGCTTCGGCCTGTGTGAGGTCAATCCGGCCGTTCAGGAAAGCGCGCATGGTGAACTCGCCAGGCTCAGCCAAGCGGGCTCCGCGTTCGAGAGCCAGTTCGACCATGTGTCGCAGGACTACGGGCGAGCCGTGCGCGGAGATCTCGATCAGGTCGTCTGTCGTGTAAGAGTGCGGCTTCTGGAAAAAGGTGACGACCACTTCATCGATGCGCTCGCCGGTCTGGGAATCGACGAACTCACCGAAGGTCGCGCGGGTGGGCTCAAGTTCGCGGCGAAGTTTCAGCAGAGGTGAAGTGATCTGGCGAGATTCCGGCCCTGAAAGGCGCACTACGCCGATTCCACCTCGTCCAGGAGGCGTGGAAATGGCAACGATAGTGTCATCGAGATTCATGGGGGAACAAACCCCACTCAAGACAAAAAGAAGGCTTGAATGGGCGCCCTACCGTCTGTGGCGGAAGTTCGGGGCCGGTTTGCTACTCGGTTTGTAGTCTTTCGGAAAGACGACCACTCGGCGATCCATGCCCATGCCTTCACTTTCGGTCTTCAGGTCATCGTGGCCGCGCAGCGCAAGGTGCACGATGCGACGCTCGCGCGAGCTCATCGGTCCGAACTGGTACGGGCGTCCGGTCTCGCGGACGCGGTCGGCGGCCACTTTGGCGGCAAGCTTCAGCTCTTCGATGCGGCTGGAGCGGTGATTCATGCAGTCGAAGATCACTTTGTCGTGCTCGTCATGCCGCAGGTTCAGCGATTCCAGCGTGAGCAACTCGAATGAGCGCAGCAGCTCGGCGTTGCGAGCGAGGATCAGCTCGCTATCTGGGCCGGAGAGTTCCACGAAGATCTCCGGGCGTTCCCAGTCGCGATCGTCCGTCACCGGCGGATCGATGGTGATGCGGTAGCGAAGGCGGAACCCGCCGTTCTGGATGAAGCTTTTAAGCAAGGATTCGATCTGGCGCGCGCTGGCTACTTTGTCCGCGATAGGCATACTTGAATCTTCTCTTGTACCAGAAACGGGCGGCTTCGTGAACAGCGTCGTGAGGCGCCCGGCGGAACCTACGTCGGCAGCCGCTGTTTTGCTGCATTTTGACTACAATGACAACTTCGCATGTACCTTGTTTACAGCGCGTTGCTGGGGATCGCCCTGGTGCTCGCTCTCCCCTGGTGGCTGTGGCAGATGGCGCGCAGCGGCAAGTACCGAGCTGGCCTGGGAGAGCGCTTCGGGATGGTCCCGCCTCGGTTGCGGCGCGAGAAGCGGCCAACAATCTGGATACATGCAGTGTCCGTCGGAGAACTGATCGCCATTGGCGGCCTGATCCAATTGTTACGGGAGCAGAACCCCAAGTACCGGATTGTCATATCGACCACAACCGCCACCGGGCAGAAGCTGGCGCGAGAGAAGTATGGCGAAGCCGACGTCTTCTATTTTCCCCTGGATTTTGGGTTTGCCATACGGCCATATCTAAATGCGTTACGTCCGGAATTGATCGTCGTCGCCGAGACGGAGTTCTGGCCAAACTTCTTCCGCCTGGCACGCGCATCTGGTGCGCGGGTGGTGGTCGCGAATGCGCGAATTTCAGATCGATCGTTTCCGCGATACCGAAGGCTGCGCAGTCTGTTGCGACCAGTGTTGAATGATGTGGATCGTTTCCTAGCGCAGAGCGATATTGATCGTGGACGGTTGGTGGAAATCGCTGCCGCTCCCGAACGGGTGATTGTCAGCGGTAACTTGAAATTCGATAGCAAGCCGCCGAAAGCATCAGCGCTGATCGGGGAATTGCAGGTAGCGATCAAGAATTCGAGGGTAAATCCGGTGATCGTGGCCGGCAGCACCGTGGAGGGCGAAGAACCGGTCGTGCTGGAGGCCTTCCGTCGGGTATTGAAGTGGTATCCCAATGCGGCACTCATTCTGGCGCCACGGCACCCCGAACGCTGGCCGGCGGTGACGGACCTAATACGTGCAAGCGGCCTTCCCTGGTGGCGTCGTACCGAATGGACTGCGGACATACCGATTGCTGGAGGAATCTTTCTGCTCGACAGCATCGGCGAGCTAGCGGCGCTGTATCATCTGGCAACGGTAGCGTTTGTTGGCGGGAGCCTGGTTCCGCGGGGCGGGCACAATATCCTTGAACCCGCACACTACGGCGTGCCGATCATGGTTGGTCCACATAACGAAAACTTTAGAGACATCGTGGACATGTTTACCCGGGCGGGAGCCGTCGACGTGACCTCGCGCGACAAGTTTGCGGATGAACTTTTGCACCTGCTGGATACGGAACAGAAGAGGGTGCTGCTCGGCCGCCATGCGCTTGAGGTGGTTCGGGCGAACTCGGGGGCAACAGCGCGCACGGCGGAGGTGCTGGCGGGATTCCTGCAGCACGCACCGCGGGCGTCGAGAAAGATGAGGCGAGCGCGATGATCCTCCAACAGCCGTTGAGCTTTGTATTTCGTGCGGGCGTCAGCGTGCGCAACCGGTTGTACGATTCCGGCGGCCTGAAGGTGCGCGAACTCGCCGGTCCAGTGGTGAGCATAGGTAACCTCAGTGTGGGCGGCACGGGCAAGACTCCATTCACCATCCTGCTGGGCCAGTTGTTGCAGGAGCGCGGAATTGAGTTCGATATTCTGTCGCGTGGATATGGAAGATCGACGACGGGAGTGGCAGTCGTCGATCCGAACGGATCAGCCCAGCAGTTTGGCGACGAGCCGTTGCTGATGGCACGGAGACTTGGAGCGCCTGTTGTAGTCGGCGAGGATCGATATGCGGCGGGGGCAAAGTCCGAATCATTACACGGCGTACACCTACACCTGCTGGATGACGGATTTCAGCACCGGCGCTTGAAGCGGCAGTTCGACATCGTGCTGGTTACGGCTGAGGATTTCACTGACCGATTGCTTCCGGCGGGGCGGTTGCGGGAGCCCGTCGAAGCTTTGCGAAGAGCGGATGCTGTGGTTGTCACTGGTGATTTCAAACTGCCGCCGGAAGTGAAACATGTTTGGACTGTGCAGCGCGGTATCAAGAAGATGGAAGCGCCGACGCGGCCAATCGTGTTTTGCGGCATTGCGCGTCCGCAACGGCTTTTGTCGCAGCTCAAGGCAAGCGGCATCGAACCGGCCGGAGTTGAAATCTTTCGCGATCATCATGCCTACACCGAAACGGATGTCCAGAACCTGCTGCGGCTTCGCGATGGGAAGCAGGCCGACGGCTTTATCACGACAGAGAAAGACGCCATCAACTTAGGTCCGCTGTGCGCGCAGTTGCATCCGCTGACCGTCGTGATTGTGGAGATGAAGCTGAGCAATGCCGACGCTTGTCTCGACTTCATGCTTGAGACGTTAAGCACACGCGGCAAGCGGCCGGCGTGAAATAATCATATCTTTCAGAACAAGTGAAGAACAACCGACATAGCGAACGGCTACGGCACATTGTGTCGTTATTTCCGGAAGTCACCGTCACCGTGGTTGGCGACCTGGTGGCCGACGAGTTTATCTTTGGCGAGATTTCGCGGGTGTCGCGCGAGGCGCCGGTCCTCATTCTGAAGCACCGTGAGCGCGAAGTGGTTCCGGGTGGCGGCGCAAACGCCGTTTACAACCTCGCTGATCTTGGCGTGAACGTGCTGCCGGTCGGTGTGGTCGGAAACGATGAACCCGGGCGGCTGCTATTGCAGAAGTTCCGGAAGAAGCGGATCGCGTTGAGCGGAATCGAGAAGTCGCGCACGTACTCGACCGTTACCAAGACACGCGTGCTTGCCGGTATGACGCACACTACGCGCCAGCAGGTCGTACGGTTCGACCGCGAACCGGATGCGCCGCCGACTGACCGCGAGATTCGGCACCTCGTTTCAAATGCGAAGGAGTTCATCAAGGCGTCGGATGCGGTGCTGATTTCCGATTACGGCTACGGTGCAGCCACTCCACAGATGTGTAAGTCGATCGGATGTGACGGTCTACCGACGATCGTCGATTCGCGATATCGCATGCTGGAATACGTTGGAGTAACCGGCGCAACTCCGAACGAACCGGAAGTCGAAGAGGCGCTTGGGGTGAAGATCGGGCATGACCGCGAGAAGCTGCATTGGGCAGCCGATGAGCTGATGCGGCGCATGAAGCTGAAGTCTCTGGTCATCACCCGCGGCCGGGATGGCATGCTGGCCGCCGAACGCAAGCATAAGCCGGTGGAGATTCCCATCTTCGGCAGCGATCAGGTCACGGATGTCACGGGAGCTGGCGACACCGTCATCGCAACATTCACTGCGGCGACAGCGGCGGGAGCGACGACGGAAGAAGCAGCACGGCTTGCGAACTATGCCGGTGGAATCGTGGTCATGAAGCGTGGTACCGCAACCGTTAGCCAGCAGGAATTGCTGGACGCAATCGAGAGAGATCACGCGAGGAAGCATCACGCACCTCATGAATAAGATCCTCAGCCGCGAAGAGCTGAAACGACGTGTGGCCGAATGGCGCCGTGCAGGTGAGCAGGTGGTGATGGCCAATGGCTGTTTCGACGTACTGCATGTTGGTCACGTGCGATATCTGAAGGCGGCGAAAGAACTCGGCGGCAAACTGATCGTCGCTGTCAACGCCGATGACAGCGTGCGCGGACTGAAGGGTGAAGGGCGTCCGGTCATGCCTGACAAGGAACGTGCTGAAATCCTTGCAGCCCTGGAGCCAGTTGATGCAGTGGTCATCTTCCCTGAGCGAGACGTGCGAGCGCTGCTCAATGAGATTCGCCCTGACGTGCAGGCCAAGGGCACGGATTACACAGCCGACAGTGTGCCCGAACGCGACGTCGTTACTTCCTACGGCGGGCGCGTCGCAATTGTCGGTGACCCCAAGGACCATTCGGCTACCGCGATCATCGATCAAATTAACGGGACGGCAAAGCGGAAGTGAGCACGCCAACGCGAATCCTGATCGTCCGCCTCGGCGCCATGGGCGACATCATTCACGCGATGCCGGCAGTCCTACTGTTGCGCTCCATCTTTCCCCAATCCCAGATCGGCTGGGTGATCGAATCTCGATGGAGTGAACTTTTAAGATCCGAGCCCGACGCGCAGCCTCTGTCAGAACAACAGCCATTAGTCGATTTCGTTCACCTTGTGGACACGCGCAAATGGCGAAAGAACTTTCTTGGGGGAGAGTCACGCAGACAAGCTCTGGCCGCGTTGCGGGAAGTGCGGCCGATGAAGTACGACCTGGCGATTGATTTCCAGGGAGCGATCAAGTCTGCGGCGGTCGCGAAGCTTTCGGGTGCGAAGCAGATCTACGGGTTTGCCGACCCGTGGGAAAAGCCGGCAACTGTGTTCTACGCCAAGAAAATACCGACTTCTTCCGTTCACGTTGTCGAGCGGAACTTTGATCTCGCCGCAGCCGCCGGTGATGCTGAAGACGGTGCAAAACTGGATTGCAATACCCAGCCTAAGCTGCCCAAAGAATCCGTCGTAGAGGCTAAAATCCGTGAGAAACTCCAGGCTTTGGGGCTGCACCAGGGATTTGTTCTTCTCAATCCAGGCGCTGGTTGGGGTGCGAAGCAGTGGCCGGCCGAGCGCTACGCCAAGATAGCGCGCGTGCTGGGCCAAGACGGTTTGCGCTCGCTCGTGAACTTTGGTCCGGGAGAAGAATGGTTGGCGAAGATCGTCGAGGAGGAAGCGCGCGGATCCGCCGTTGCCGCGCAGTTCAGCATCAGCGAACTAATTGCCGTTACTCGACGCGCATCGTTGTTCATCGGCGGCGACACTGGCCCTCTACACCTCGCTGCAGCATTGAAAATCCCGATTGTTGCCCTTTTCGGGCCGACCGATCCTGCGCGCACCGGTCCTTGCGGCACGCTGTCTATCGTTCTGCGGAATCCGCATAGCATCACGTCGCACAAGCGAAACCGCGAGACCGAAGCGGGATTGATGAACATTTCGGCAGAACAAGTAATCGCCGTGGCCCGTGAACTCCTGGGAAAGGCGGGCGCGTGAGCTGGGGCAAAGTAGCCAAGCGCATACGGGTCCCGTTGGGATTCGCCTTGGCCATTGCGTATATCTTGCTCGCACGACCGACATGGATGTCGCTTGTCTTCGGCGCTGTCGTGGCATTCGCGGGTGTTGGCATTCGCGCGTCGGCTTCCGGTCACGTTAAGAAGAACGAAGAGCTGACCACCACCGGCCCATATGCGTACACGCGGAATCCCTTGTACCTCGGGTCGATCGTGATTGCCGCCGGATTTGCCATTGCGGCAAAGAGCTGGTGGATTATTGTAATCCTGGTGGTCATGTTCATTGCCATCTATGTTCCGGTCATTCGTGGGGAAGAAGCGTACTTGCGCGGCGCATTCCCCGGGCAGTTCGACGAATACTGCCGCCGCGTTCCACGCTTGCTCCCGCGCCTCACACCGGGGACCCGTAGCAATGAAGGTTACGGAAGTTTCTCGCTGGCGCTCTATCGCAAGCACCGCGAGTACAATGCTGCCTTGGGCACCGCAGCCATGCTGGCGACGCTGGTGGCCAAGCTCGTGTGGTTCCAACACTGATCGCCAGGAGTAGATTTGCGGTTCCTGCTCGCTAAGTTCTTATCCCTGTTCGTATTGGTCACAATGATGGTTGCGCAGCAGACGCCGCCATCACCCTCGCACGCTCCTAGCGCTTCCACAGCAAGCATCGGACCCGTTTCGCACATCATTCCGCCGCCCGCGAACTTTGTCATTCCGGAAGAAACGTACGTTTATAACGCCGAATGGCGGATCTGGACCGCCGGCACTGTCACCCTCGGTATTTCGCGGGAAGGCGCGGAACAACGGGTAAGCGGGACGGCCGAATCGGCTGGCGTCGTCTCTATGCTCTACCCTGTACACGATCGCTTCCAGGCGCTCTACGATCCCAAGACGTTTTGCTCGTTGAGCCTGCACAAGCATACGGAAGAGGGCCTGCATAAACGCGACACCCTGATCAGCTACATCTATTCACGAGGCAAGGCGGTTCTCGACGAAACCAACCTGAAGAACAACGAGCCCAAGCACGTTGAGAATGACATTCCCGGTTGCGTGACTGACGTCATCTCGGGCCTCATGTACCTGCGCAGCCTTCCGCTGCTCGTCGACAGCAGCTACACCTTCCCCGTGAACGATGGCGGCAAGACGGTTGATGTAACGGCAAAGGTCGAAGCGAAAGAAACGATCAAGGTTCCGGCTGGAACGTTTAAGACCATCCGCGTGTCACCCGAAAGCGGCAATAACTTCAAGCTCAAGGGGAAGATCTGGATCTGGTACACCGACGATGCGCGCCGCATCCCAGTGATGATGCGCGGCAAAATGTTCTGGGGAACTCTCGACTTCAAACTTACCCGGATCGATAACAAGAAGTAAGTAAGAAGGACTAAAGTCGAAGTATGAAGTAGAAGACGGCTTTCGCTTCATACTTGACCTTAGAATTTCATATATTTGCAACCTTTCGTTAGTGATGGAAGCCTCCGGGGCCGCCATGGAAACCGGGGCCTGCAGAGCCGTGGAATGCGCCCAGATGCGGGCCACCCAGATGTCCGAATGTGTGGGGCGCAATCGGACGCCCCGGTCGAATCGGATGGACTCCAGTGACTGGATGGCCGATGAATCCACGATGCCAGCGGATCGGCGCGCCGTAGAAACCATATCCGAAGTATGGGCCGGACGAGTAAATGAACCCCGGTGAGTAGAATCCCCACGGGCCGAACGGACTATAGAGCACACCGCCTCCGGGGATGAAGGTGTAGCCGAAGAACGCGGGATCCCAGTACCAGCCCGGTCCCACCCAGCTCGGGCCAACGTAGATGGTCGCGGCGTTCGCGCTGGCTTCGGAAAGGTATTGATCGCGCAGCGAGCTCCAGGCGTAAAAGTCGTCGCCGTTCTTCAGGCTGTCTTTGTCGAATTTCTCCGCCTTCAGTTTGGGAGAGTTGAACGTGAGCTCGTGACCGCCCTTCACTTTGACTTGCTTGTCACCATCGGTGACCATCGCTTCGCCTTTGATCACGCGTATGTTATCCTGGCCGGCCGAAAAGTCGTACAGACCGGTCTTCCTAAGCTGCGTGCTAGCGTCGTCCTGAAGAACCTGAAGGTTGTTCTGCTTGTGAATTTCGGCCACTTCGATTTCCGCGCGCCCTTTTTCGAGCTGCACCTTGGTATTGGTGAGTTCGGGCGAAATCATCTTCACCGCGGAGTTGTGGTCGAGCCGGAGGAACACGCCCGGCATGAGCAGGACTTCGGCGCGGCCGTTCTCGGTGGTGAGTTCCTGGCCGGGCTGCAGGTCCGCGGAGCCGACAGACTTCGAACTGAGCGGCTGATTCTGAATGGAGGCTTGTCCCTCGACGAAGTTCAGGGTTCCTGGAAGAGCGGTGTTGGTAGCGCTCACCGGGAGCGCTGTCAGCAAGGCTGCCAGGAAAAAGCCTCCAAGTGCTTTGATCCATGACAGCTTCATAATTAACCCTCTGTTGAATTAGATGAGGAATAGAGGGGAGAGACTCTGGAGGGAGTAGCGGGATGGGTAAAGAAGTGTAACAAGGAAAAAGTAAGACTGATCCCATTGCGGAAGCAAAGCCACATTGATTCAGCCCATTGACGGCCTTACGGATGCGGCATACCATCCGCGGATGGCTGCGGAAGCGCCGGTAACTGGGGCGGTGCTGGGCCACTATCGCATCGTCGAGAAGATCGGCGAAGGCGGTATGGGTGTTGTCTTTCGTGCGCGCGACGAACGCCTGGACCGCGACGTTGCCATCAAAGTTCTGCCACCCGGTACATTCCCAGATGAAACCGCGCGCAAGCGATTCCGCCGCGAAGCGCAGATCCTCGCAAAAGTTCATCACGCCAATATCGTGATGGCATTCGATTTTGGACATCAGAACGGCGTCGATTACCTGGTAACCGAGTACGTGCCGGGCACAACCTTGGACACCAGGATTGCACAGGGTCCGCTTCCGCAGAAGCTCGTCGTCGAGTTGGGCATTCAGCTCGCAAAGGGACTCGCGGCGGCACACCGCGAACGCATCACCCACGGCGATCTGAAACCCGCGAATCTGAGATTGGCTGAAACCGGCGAGCTGAAGATCCTCGATTTCGGGCTGGCGCGCTGGCACCAATTGGCCGACGACTCAGCGCTGACGGCGAGTCTGCAGGATGCGAGTAAGGTGGCAGGCACATTGCCGTATATGGCTCCGGAGCAGATCCGCTGCGAAGAGGTGGACGATCGAACCGACATCTGGGCTGCGGGCTGTGTGCTCTACGAAATATCCACAGGACAGCGGCCATTCCCCATGCGCGAAGGACTGAAGCTGATCGATGCCATTCGTTACCAGGACCCGGCTCGACCACGATCAATCAATCCCGAGATAACGGACAAGTTAGAAGCGGTGATCCTGAAGGCGCTCGATAAAGCTCCGGATCGCCGGTACCAGTCCGCTCGCGAACTCGGGGTCGACCTGCTGCGGCTGCAGCCCGATCACGCACATACCCAAATCAGCACGAAGACGTTTGCCGGACCTCGCAGGCGCAGCGTTTGGCAATCGCGTTTTACGTGGGCTGTGCTGGTGCTGCTGGTTATTGCATTCGCGGTGGGAGGGTATCGTTCTCTGCAGCGATTCCAGAATCCGCGCATGAGTGGCAAGTTGCTTACCGTGCTGCCGTTTGAGTCATCCTCGCCCAACGAAAAGACCAACGCTTTCTTGGCGGGGTTGACCGACACCATCACGGCCAATCTGTCGCAAGCCTGGGGGACGGACCTGCAGTTGGTGCCGGCCCGCGAAGTGCGTGAGCAGCGGGTGAAAACTACTGAACAGGCATGGAAGGAGTTCGGCTCCGAGCTGGTGCTGGAAGGCAGCGCACACACGGTCGGCAACCAGATTCGCATCAACTGCTCGCTGGTCGATCCGAGGAGCCAT
>CAYWSM010000464.1:0-2229 GCA_964460935.1 uncultured Terriglobales bacterium
ACAATCTCATCGCCAGCCCAATTAATTTCGGTCACCTGATTATGGATGATCTTGACCGACTTAACGCCTGGAACTTGACGCGACGACGAGATGTAGAGTCTCTTAATGCGACAGTTAGCGTAAGGCGAACGCACTGAGAGACCATAAAGCAAGCCCTTGGGATTCTGATCCAACGAATATTTCGCCTTGCCTGCGACCTTTTCGGGTCCGTCCACACGATTCGGACTAGTGCCGATGACGGCGCGGGCAGTGGCGTCTGGCCATTTGTATTCCGGCATAGTTACGCCCCCTTTCCTTCGGCGACTGCTCGTCGAATACCCGCATAGGTGCCGCAGCGGCAGAAATTCCCGCTTAACTCATGCGTGATCTGCTCGGACGTAGGATTCGGATATTTATCGACTAGCGCTTTCGACGCGACAACGAATCCGGGAGTGCAGAACCCGCACTGCTGCGCGTCATTGTCCACGAATGCCTGCTGGACCGGATGCAACTTGCCACTGATGGTCAGGCTTTCCACGGTTTCGATCTTGTGTCCCTGCGCATCGATGGCCAACACCGAGCATGCATAAACCGGCTTGCCATCCATCAGCACTGTGCAAGCGCCGCACTCGGCGCGGTCGCAAACTTTCTTCGCCCCAGTCAGATCAAAGTGGTTGCGCAGTGCATCCAGCAAGGTTTCTCGTGGCTCAAGTTGTGCTTTGTGGGATTTGCCATTGATCTCCAGTGTGACCGGCACTGCACCGGGGCCCCACACCGGCACTTCCGCTCCGGCAACCTTCACCACAGTGGGGCCGATCACCATCGGCGTGGCCACCGCTACGCTCGATATTTTTAGGAAATCGCGACGCGATACGCCGCTTTCGGTCTGCTCATCGTGAAGAGCGAATTCCTCATCACGTGTCTTCATTGAACCTCCGCCTGTTTCTGTCCACGCCAAATCGGCGGGAGAAGGGAGAGTTAACATGGCACGCCGAATCCGGCGCACAATGACAGAGGAAGATGCCTCGTGAAGAAGCACACCAGTATACGACTGCGGAACCGTCCAGGTTAATCTTTACGGCTACTGCTTTCTTATTCGTCAACTGCTCCCACCAGTTCGTACCACGTCACAATGACGGTCACACGTAATTGCGTTCCCCACAGAAGCAGGTGAAATCCCCCGGCATATGCGCGATAGCGCACTTCGAAGCCGCTCCAAATCACTCGTGGTTATCCTTCATGGGAGATGTAAACGTCTGAAATCGCAAGACATACAAGGGAACAATCGAAAGATGGCTCTTTGGCAAGTCAAATGCCCCTACGAAGGTGGACTATCCCTATTCGGTCGGGAGTGCAGCGTTGGAATCCACATTGATGGTCATCGGTGTGAACTACCGAACGGCGCCTGTCGAAGTCCGCGAACGCTTCTGGATCAGCGAAAGCCGACGTTACGAAGCGCTCATCCGGCTGGCACGCTCGGAAGCGATTGAGGAAGTAGCCGTCCTTGCGACCTGCAACCGCACCGAATTCGTTTTGTGGACTCGCGACGCTTCCGTGGCCGGCAATTCGGTACTGAACTTCCTCACTGCTGAATATGGACTTCGGCTTTGCGAATGGAAGCACTTCTATCGCCTGATCGGCGAGCCCGCCCTGCTGCACATTTTCAAGGTTGCCAGCAGCCTCGACTCTATCCTGATCGGCGAACCGGAGACGCTGGCGAGTATGAAAGAGGCGTGGACTCTGGCGCAGAAGGTTGGCACTACAGACCGGTTTCTCGATTCCACGTTGCAGAAGGCGATCAGTGTTGCGGAGCGGGTGCGGACGGAAACCGCAGTAGGACAATGCGCCGTCTCAATTCCTTACGCGGCGGTGGACCTCGCGCGTCAACTATTCGGATCGTTGCTGGGGCGCAAAGTGGTGTTACTCGGCGCGGCGCGCATGGGTGAAATGTCCGCCGAGTACTTGATGAAATATGGCGCAAAAGATATTCGCGTCGTCAACCGCACGATTGAGAAGGCACAAGAAATCGCGGCGCGTCTTGGCGGCACGGCAGCCCAGTACGAAGAACGCTGGCAACACTACATCGAAGCCGACATCATCGTCAGTGCGACGGCCTGTCCGCATATTATCTTCACGCGCGAAGAAGGCGAGTACGTGCGCCAGGAGCGCCAGGGACGCCCACTGCTGCTGATCGACATTGCCGTGCCTCGGGATATCGATCCCAAAGTACGAACGATCCACGGCTTGTTT
>CAYWSM010000465.1:0-4732 GCA_964460935.1 uncultured Terriglobales bacterium
AATGGACAGATTTTTCCGACAATCACGGTCGGTGATCACGGCGATATTTGGCGTATTACCAACGCTTCGGGGAGCGCGACTTACCTGCTGAAGTTGATCGATGACGCCACTAGGAAGCCGATTCCATTTCGAGTGGTAGCCACGGACGGCGTGAGCACGGCGATTCCGATGGGCATGCCGATTCCAGGTGCACCAGCGGCGTCCACACCCAAAGCCTGTGAAGACCAGGAGACGAGCAGCCGTGATTCGATCTGCACGATGGAGTTACTCGTGATGCCGAGCTCTCGCGTCGAGGTATTTGTTCCGCAATCTTTCGGAAGCACGAAGACAGCTACGTTGAGCCAGGCGAGTTACGGGACTGGACCTGCCGGCGACAGTTGGCCCACCGTGAAACTGGCCAAGGTTGTGTTTAGCTCAACCCCAGTAACGCAGGCGTCGGAACAGTCCGTTGTGCCCAAGGTGACGAGTTGGAAAGCCCCGATCGATGAGCCGCATCAGGCGGTCGTCAAGACGGCGAGTGCGACTCCGGGAACCGGCGACGCTTCATGTTCTGCGCTCGCTCCGGGACATCGACGCCGCATTTTCTTTGGAATTCCGAAAAATTCCCTCCACGGTCTCGGATACGAAGAGGTGGACGAAAAAGGGAATCCGGTGCCCGGCACCTTCCGCGATATCGTTCCCTTCGAGCACGGCAGCACGACCGTCTGTCTTCCTCTTGGTCCCGGGGGAACTCCCGTCACCGAAACGTGGGAGTTAATCAACGTTTCGAGCGAAGACCACAATTTCCACATGCATCAATCGCGTTTTCGTGTCATCAGCGATGCCGGAGGCGGCGACTCCAACTTGTATATGGACAGTATTCCGCTGCCTCACGGTAGTTGGGGATGCACTGGCACCGTCCAGCGCTGGCGAAGCGGAGCCTGCACCGTGAAACCCGTCGTGGTCGCGATCAGGTTTACCGAAGCCGGAGACTTCGCATATCACTGCCACATTCTGTCGCACGGCGACGCCGGCATGATGGCGCACATCCGCGTCGTAACGGCCGAAGGGAAGACTGCATCGTCCGATTCACAGCACAGCGGCAAATAAGATTTTTTCTACGCCCGCTCGTAGAAGCGGAAGAACAACGATTGCTTCGATACCGGCTCTGCCCGCTCACTGAGTGCAGCCATTTGCGTTTGATTGAGCGGCGTGAATTCCCGCGCCAGTTGCACGTTTTCCTCGAGCTGCGGGATGGAGTCACAACCGATGATCACCGTGCTCACCGGGAGCGACAGCGAGTAGTACATCGCCTCTTTCATCTTCAGCGTGCCCGGCGTCGGCGCCAGCACCATGCCTTCCCACATATGCTTCTGCTGCTCGATGGGCGGCGGCGTCCACGTGGAAAGAATTCTACCCCGTGCCGGGACTTTCATCCCGATGATTCCCATCTGCTTCTCTACCGCCAGTGGCAGCAGTTTTTCCGTGAAGCTGTAATGATGCGGATCAGCCGCATTCACCGCCATCAGGATGCAATCGAATGGATGCCGGTGAATAGCTTCGATCAGGCAGTCGGGCCGGTAATGTCCGGTGACGCCGAGATACTTCACGATCTTCTGATCGCGCGCCTGCAGCAGCGCTTCCATCGCGCCGCCCTTGGCCCAGATCTCGTTGATGTCGGTCATCGTGCCCAGATCGTGCAACTGCCACAGGTCGATGTGGTCCGTTTGCAGCAGTTTGAGCGATGTCTCCAGCATGCGCCACGAATCGTCGCGGGTGCGCTCTTTCGTCTTCGTCGCCAGAAAAGTTTCGTTGCGGCGGCGCTTCATCACCTTGCCGACGTACTGCTCGCTCCAGCGTTCCGGCCCGCCGTAAATCGACGATGTATCGACATAGTTAACGCCGAGATCAAGCGCCTTTTCAATAATGGGAACCGCGATATCTTCGTTGTGCGAGCGTTCCAGGGCAGCCTGACCACCAAGGCTGAAGATGCCGACCTTGTAACCCGTCTTGCCCAGATTTCGCGTAGGCATCGTCGCCGGTTTTTCGGCCGGAGAAGGCGCGGCAGACGCGAAGTTGGGCATCGCCGCTGAACCAATGGCAGCAGCGGTCATCACACCGGTAGTTTTCAGGAATGAGCGTCGATTATTACGGGAGGATTTGTCGGAACTGCCCTTGCTCATGAAGCGCCTCCAGGCGAGATCGAACTCGGACGACTAACTGTGCCGCATTGGCCGGGTACTCGTCAATGACGCACGAAGTGCCTGATCCAGTGCCAGGCCGAGATATTGCCGCGCATTGCCGAAGCATATGTTTTTCACCATTTTTCCGACGAGATCAAAATCTCTTGGCAGTTCGCCGCGTTCCATGTCGGCGCCGAGCAGATTGCAGAGCACGCGGCGGAAGTATTCATGTCTCGGGAATGACATGAACGACCGCGAATCTGTCACCATGCCAACAAAGCGCGACAACAATCCCGCATTCGAGAGTGCATTCAACTGCCACTCCATGCCTTCCTTCTGATCCAGGAACCACCACCCGCTGCCAAGCTGAACTTTTCCCGCTACTGACCCATCCTGGAAGTTGCCGATCATCGTCGCGAACAAGTAATTGTCTGCGGGATTCAGGTTGTACACGATCGTTTTCGGCAGCGCATTCTCTCGGTCCAGCGCATCCAGGTAACGTCCAAGTGAATCGCCTTGCGGCCAGTCGCCGATCGAGTCGAAACCCGTGTCCGGCCCAAGCTCCCGCATTGCTCGTGTGTTCGCGTTGCGTCTCGCTCCGAGATGCAGTTGCTTCGTCCACCCTTTTTCCGCGTCGAGGTGACCGAAGAACAGCATCATGAAAGATGCGAACTGTTCGTACTCCTCCGGCGACGCCGCGCTGCCCGATCGCGCCTTTTGGAAAATCGCAGAAGCCTTAGCCTCCGAGGGAAACTGCGCGTAGCAATGGGGCAGCCCATGATCCGACAGGCGGCAGCCAACTTCGTGAAAGAAGTTGTGCCGGGCTCGCAGCGCATCCATAAAATCAGCGAGCGTCCTGACCTCTTTGTTTGCCGCCTCTGCGAGCCGCTCCACCCAGGCGTTAAACAACTCTGGTCGATCTATTCCGAGCGCCTTGTCCGGACGAAACGTCGGGAACATCTTGGTCGAAGAGCCGGACGCTGCGTGTTGCCGATGCCGGCAGAGATCGTCGGTCGGATCGTCCGTCGTGCAGATCGCTCGAACGTTGAAGTTACAGAGAATTTCCTGGGTTCGTAGCGCGTCCGTGGCCAACAGGAAATTAGCTTTTTCCCAAACCTTCGTCGCGTTTGTTTCGTCCAGCAAGTATTCGATTCCGAAGTAACGCTTCAGTTCCAGGTGCGTCCAGTGATACAGAGGATTTCGCAGCGCTGCGGGAACCGTCTTTGCCCAGGCTATGAATTTCTCGTACGGCGATGCATTGCCGGTGATAAATCGTTCCGGTACGCCGCTAGCCCGCATGGCACGCCATTTGTAGTGATCGCCTTCGAGCCAGATCTCATACAGGTTCGCGAACTGCCGGTTCTCGGTAATGTCCTTCGGCGAGAGATGAGAGTGGAAGTCGAGAATCGGCTCCGCCTTGGCATACTCGTGATAAAGCCGCCGCGCGCTTTCCGAATGCAGCAGAAAATCTTCGTGAATAAAGGCCATCAGTCTTTCCGTGCTGTTCTATCCCGTCGAACGGTGTTGTAATGAACGCGCCGAAAACATGAACACAACCGAACAAACCAGGTGGAAAGAATTGTACGACTTCACGGGACAGACCGCCGTGATCACCGGCGGTACAGGCGTTCTCGGTGGTGAAATGGCCTGCGGACTCGCCGCATGCGGCGCCAACGTTGCCGTCCTCGGCCGCAACCTCAAAGCCGGAGAGAAGATTCGCACGCGTATGGGATCAGCGGTAGCCAATTGCGAACTGATCGCCTGCGATGTGCTCGACCTCGACTCAGTTCAGACGGCGGCCCAAAAGGTTGAGCAACGCTTTGGACGCGTTGACATGCTGATCAACGCTGCAGGCGGCAACAATCCCAAAGCGACGACAAATCCCGATCGGAAATTTTTCGATTTGCCTGCCGATGCCTTGCGTTGGGTCTTCGACCTGAATTTGATGGGGACGATTCTTCCTTGCCAGGTATTCGGTAAGATCATGGCCAAACAGGGAAGTGGCGCCATTCTGAATGTCAGTTCCATGGCTGCGATTCGCCCGCTGACTCGCATCGCGGCTTATGCGGCTGCCAAGGCAGCGGTAAGCAACTTCACGCAGTGGCTTGCGGTTCATCTCGCGCAGGAATACTCACCGAACCTTCGCGTGAACGCCGTCGCACCCGGATTCTTCCTCACCGAACAAAACCGTTTTCTGCTCACCGACGAAAAGACAGGTGAACTGACCGCGCGCGGACGGTCGATCATCGCCCACACGCCAATGGGGCGCTTCGGCAAACCCGAAGACCTGATCGGCGCGACACTCTGGTTGCTCTCGCCAGCAGCGTCATTTGTAACCGGTGCGGTCATTCCCGTTGATGGCGGTTTCAACGCGTATAGTGGTGTCTGATGGTGATCGGAAAAGGGCTCACAGACGGCTATTTGCGACCGGAGGAGATTCGCGGCATCGTTGCCGAATCGCTCGAGTCTGCTGCGCTCTCCGGAAAGCGTGTCCTGATCATCATTCCCGACGGCACGCGGACCATGCCGATGCCGCTGATGTTCGGTCTCTTCGACGAACTGCTTCGTCC
>CAYWSM010000466.1:0-4847 GCA_964460935.1 uncultured Terriglobales bacterium
CCATGTCCATGCTTTTTTCAAGCGATTTCTTCGCGCTGTCGGTATCGCCTAGCTGTTGATAAAGATCGGAGATACGCTGCATAAAAACCATCTGAAGGTCTTGCGGCTGTTTGTCGACAATATCCTGTGCTTTTGTCAGCGCGATTCGAGTTGACGCTGCATCTTCTGCGACGTTCTGACGCGCAATTGCCATGTACGCCAGGAGTGCCATTCGAGGGCTGAGCAACGCAGCATTGGCGAGCGCGTCTTGCGGATGCTTCTTGGCATCGGCTTCGATGATGGCTAAACGGTGACGCTCGACTAAAGAAGGCCTGTCGTCATCGAACGCGGAATCGCTGACGCTCATCTGCATCGTGGTCCCTGGTTCGTTCTTGTCGCCAGAACGAAAGGCTTTGGTTCCAGCAGGGTATTTTCCCAACTGGCTGGCCACGTCCAGATTGTCCTTGAGCAGAATATCTGCTCGTGAGGAGTCAATCTGCTGCAGGATGGGAAGAAGCTGAAAAAGGCGGTATTCGTAAGCCGATCCAAGATGTACGGCTGCTTTGCTCGAGGAAATTGAAACATCCATTCGCCCGCCCTTGTCAGATTCCTTCGCCTGCGACAGAACGGCGTCAATGGCTCGCACGACCACTTCATCCGGCAGGCGGTCGTGAAACGCAACAATCATCTCCGCGAAATCGTCGCCTCCAAATCCCTGGTTATTGTGATCGTTTTCGTAGCCGGCGAGCGAAGTTACGAATAGTGCGCGCAGTAGGTCGGGGCGGTCGCTCAGGTTGTGCATGAGCCTGATTGCCGGCCCGTAAGGCATGCGTCCTTCCTGGCCAACCCGCGTGACAAGTTCATAGGCTCGGTCGAACTTTTTGTGACTCACGTAGTACGGCATAAGAAGGTCCGCCGCCATTTCACGTAAGTCGGGCGGAATCTCAAAAACTCTTGCGTCGAGCCGGTCGGGTGCGAGTCGCGCAAACTCCCGCAAGAGATTGGAAAACTCCATTGAGATTCCTTCATCCGATTGCTGCTGTTGCAACTCTTGTGCGGCGGCAAACGCGGTTTCCAGAAATTCAATGGCTTTGGCACGATCTCGTTTCTCATAGCTCCGGGCGAGATCAGTAAACGCCACGATACGTGAACCGGCATCGAGCGAAGCGGAGCCAGCTTCCGCCTGCTGCAAGAGCTTCAATGCACGTTCCTGATTTTCTTTACTGACATTTGGCCACGTCAGTGCGGGAGCGGAACGCTTCGCGGAGGGTTTTGCGGGAAGAGCAGCTTGCGGTGCAGCGTTTGCTACCGTGCAAACAGCTAGCAGTAACCACATAAGAACGCGCCGCATGCGCCGTATTGTATGCCTGTTCTGAAGTGGCATACCTGACGCAGCGTGAGTTCCGGAAAATAAAACAAGGCGCGAATCATGCATTCGCGCCTCGGTATTTTCAGAAAATCAACTCGCCTTGCCCACCGGTGAGTCCAGTTCTGTCTGCGGATACGCCGACCACTGGTTCTCGCCCTTGGGCAGCTTGGATTTGATCTCCTGGCTACGCTGTTTGCTGAGTTGTTCATCCATTTTTAAGATGTCCCGATCGCTACGGCTTTCGGAGTTCGGGAAGTCCAGCAGACCCTGTGTCTCAACGACAGTTTCGAGCGGATTCTCAACATAAGTCCATGCTTGGCCGTCTTTCCACGGTCCGCTGCCCTCATTCCATGGACCGCGGGCGCTGGCTCCATCGGACATATTGAAGTACGTGTGCGTGAAGCGCGGATCGCCTTGCAAAATTCCAGGCGGGAAATTGGGTTGGATTGTGTCCAGTGCCGCTGTAAACATCTGCAGGTGGGCGATCTCGCGGGTCATGAGGAAACGAAGTGACTCGATGACTAGTGGATCATCGGTGAACTGGATCAGGTACTCGTATCCGATCTTGGCGCGCGACTCAGCAGCGATGTTCGAACGCAGATCGACCGTGAGATCGCCGTTGGCGTTGACATAGTTTCCATTCCACGGCGCGCCGGCGGCATTCGTCACCGTTGGGCCTCCGCCGCTAAGCACGAGGAACTCGGGGCTGGTCGCCGCTTCATGAATGAGTTGCGCCCGTTCTGTCGTGGACTTAGTTACGTTTTTCATTACGTCGCGTTCGGTGGCGTTTTTCAATTCAGCATTGGCGCTGCCCATGAGCATGGTGATGGTGGCGCCTACGATTTCGAGGTGGCTGAATTCCTCGGTGGCGATATCCATGAGGAGGTCGTACTTCTCTGGATAGGCCTGACGGCAGCAGAAAGCCTGGGTGAAATACTGCATGGCCGCCTTTAGTTCACCGTTGCCACCGCCGAATTGTTCGAGCAATAACATGGCAAATCGCGGGTCGGGTCCTGAGATGCGGGCATTAAACTGCAATTCTTTGACATGGTGAAACATGGGAACTCCTTTTGTACTGGGTGAGGGTTAGGTTGTTGGAAACGATCAGGGTGACATAGTGTGATGAATTGGCGTTTCGGTGAGGTTGACATCCCAGAGTTGTGGATATCTGCAAACTGCTATGATCGAAGCATCGAGGTGAGAATGAAATGGCGCGGAGTTTCCGAGACTGAACCCGATGCGCTCAAGTCGACGCTGCGCGAAGAATTAGACGAGCGCCGGCTGAACATGCGCCGCTTCGTGCCGAAGGCGACGCAGGCCATTAACGACCGCGCGGTTGAAGAATTCCGTCAGCAAAAACTGGCGGAACGAGCGTTGAAGGTCGGAGCGAAGGCGCCGGAATTCACGCTGCCGGATGTGAAAGGTGCTGCCGTCAACTCGCGTGATCTTCTGTCGCAAGAGCCGCTCATCGTGAGTTTTATCCGTGGACGCTGGTGTCCGTTCTGCTGTGCCACGGTAGAAGCCTGGCAGGAGCGTCTCGCGAGCGTGAAGCAAAAAGGCGCGAGCTTCGTCGTGATCTCGCCTATGCAACCGAAGCAGGCCGACTTCATGCGTGATCAGCACAAGCTGATGTTCCCCATTCTCCACGATCAGGGAAATCGCATCGCGGCTGAATTCGGCATCGTGTATCAGGTTCCCGAGTATCAGCAAGAGCTGTTCAAGACCGTCTTCATCAACTTGCCCTTCATTAACGGCGACGATTCATGGACGTTGCCGTTCCCCGCGACCTTCGTGATTGGACAGGATGAACTGATTCAGTACTCGTTCGCCGATCCGGACTACACCCTGCGAGCTGAACCCGCCGAAGTCCTCACGTTTCTGCCCTGAAATTCTCAATTTGCGACACCTCTGGGCGTCTCATTTCGGTTACTTAGTAAATCGATTTACTCTTTTACAAAATCGGTTCTCTAAATTTCGATTTGCGTGTACACTGGCCAGCGTCATTCCAGTTCCACGACGAAAGGAATGTTCCTGTGCATTGGCGCGTACGAATTCTAGTTGCCGTAGTTCTTACCATTGTCGTTACTCCCTCCGCATGGTCGCAATCGTGGGCCAACGATCAGAAGATCGAGTCGCGTGTTGAATCACTTCTCAAGCAGATGACCCTGGAAGAAAAAGTAGGGCAGGTGAATCAATACTCGGCAGGATCGCCCACCGGCCCGGGAACCGGCAGGTCCGGTTATGAGGAGATGATCGCGAAGGGACAAATCGGATCACTGTTCAACGTCACCGGTTCGGATGTGAACCGTTATCAGCACATCGCAATGGAAAAATCGCGGCTGAAGATTCCGATCATCTTCGGTCTCGATGTCATTCATGGATACCGAACCGAATTCCCGGTCCCTCTCGGCCTGTCAGCGACATGGGATCCGGCAATTGTCGAAAAGGCGATGCGAATCGCCGCCGAAGAAGCAAGTTCCGACGGCATCCGCTGGACGTTCTCGCCCATGGTCGATATCGCGCGTGACGCGCGCTGGGGCCGTATCACCGAGGGAGCGGGCGAAGACCCGTATCTCGGCGCGGCGATCGCGCGTGCTTATGTGCGCGGATATCAGGGCAAGTCCCTGAGTGATCCGACATCGATAGCGGCTTGTGTAAAGCACTACGTCGGTTACGGCGCGGCCGAAGGCGGACGCGACTACAACACCACCGAAATCCCCGATCGGCTGCTGCGGCAGGTGTATCTGCCGCCGTTCCATGCGGCACAGCAGGAAGGCGCAGCAACTTTCATGAGCGCTTTCAACTCGCTCAATGAAGTTCCCGCGTCTTCGAACAAGTTCACGCTCGACACGATTCTGCGCAAGGAATGGAACTTCCGCGGGTTTGTCGTGAGCGACTGGACTTCGATCGCCGAAACGATGGCTCATGGCATCGCTAACGATGGCGCGACGGCGGCCCGCAAGTCGATGCTGGCCGGCGTCGATATGGACATGGAATCGAACCTTTACTGGACGAATCTGGGCAATCAGGTGAAGTCGGGCAAGGTTCCAATATCCGTGCTGGACGAAGCCGTACGGCGCATCCTACGTGTAAAGATCGCGTTAGGTTTGTTTGAGCATCCGTATTCGGACTTAAACGAAAAGCTAGCACTTACACCGGAGAAACGTGAAGTCGCACAAAAGGCCGCCGAAGAGTCCTTCGTTCTGCTGAAGAACGGGCCAGTGAATGGTACGCCGTTGCTGCCGCTGAACCCGGATGCAAAGGTCGCCTTGATCGGACCGCTGGCCGACAGCGCTGAAGACATGATTGGTTCCTGGGGAGCGAAAGGCGATCCCAAGGACGCCATCACCCTCCGCAAAACGCTCACTGACAAGCTCGGCAATAAGCTGATCTACGCCAAGGGAACGGACAAGCTGACCGATTCCGAAACAGGATTCGCCGAAGCTGTGCAGGCCGCGCAGCAAGCGGATGTAGTCATCCTTGCTCTTGGTGAAGACGC
>CAYWSM010000467.1:0-4385 GCA_964460935.1 uncultured Terriglobales bacterium
CCTCAATCGCGGGACTGGGACTGAAAGAGAACTCCATAGGATTCGCTATTCTAAAGCTTTCTTGGCACAGCAATCAGACAACCAGCTATCCAGATAACCAGATAATCTGATCCAGTACTGTCAATAGCCACATTTTGTCAAGATCCCACCTAACTCTCTCTTTACAAAGAAAATATAAGGTTCCCCACTTTGGCAGTAAACCCATCCCAGCGCGCCATACTTAACCATAGGGAGGTAGAGACAGAAATATCCGCCATCGTTTTGTGAATCGACCCGTCCCCAACCGGACGGGTTTTGCTTTTTCCGATTCACAAACCGAATGTTTTCACGATCTTGCGCGTAACCAACTGATTCGAACGAACTTACAAAACGATCTATCGCTAAGTGCTTTGTTATCAACATCCGACCCATCAGGGGGAGGGTCGTTAACTCGAAACACGAAACTCGAACCAGGAGAGAAAAATGTCCACCGCACCCGTAGCCGTCGTCGAACCACAATCCGAGTACGCCATCTGCGAGCACGTCAAAGACAACGGCGTCCGTTGCGGTTCACCCGCTCTTCGAGTACGCCACTTCTGCTATCACCACTCCCGCGCTCACTACCCTGCCGGACGCCTCGGGGAACGCGGCTACCGCGCTCCCCTCCCCGAAACCATCGAGTCGCTCCAACTCCAGCTTCAGCAGATCGCCGAAGCCCTCGGTTCCGGACGACTCACCCCTCAAGCCGCCGGCAAACTCCTCTACTCCGTCCAACTCTCCACCAATCTCCTCAAGATGAAACAGTCCGCGGGTGCGGTGGGTACCCCATTCAAGTCCTCTGCTGACACGAATGAGAAAGTTTTCGGTGCCCCATTCAAGCCTTCTGGTGGCTTGAGTGGGGTAGTTCCTCCCGTGGACGATCCCAATGACCATTCCAATCTTGAATCTCAGATCACGGTTTCTCCATCATCCGATCACCAGATCGCCAGATCATCAGATTGTGTGACTGAGCTTCCCGCTTCCATGGAAGAATCGCTCTCTCCCCGGCCGCTGACCGAAGAGGAACAGCAGAACCCGAATGCCCCCTGCCCTACCGATCCCGACATGCCGCAAACTATCGAAGAAGCGCACCGCGCTGTGCTCGATCCGGAACGGTATGTAGCCATGATGGATGCTCTTGGTAAGTGCGACCGACTCAGCTCACGCTACGCCAAGATTGCCCGTCGCATCGACATCCACCGCGAAGCCTTCAAGATCTTGTGTGACGCCGGTATCCTCAGCAGCGACGCTTTCTGCGAAGGCCTCACCATCATCGCGAACCAGCGCGAGCGAAAGCAGAAAAAGATCTAGAGTGTTCTCCTGTAGCGCCGGCGACTCGCCGGCTGTCCGGAAGGCGTCCTCGCCTTCCGTTGAAAAAGCTAGTGTAGCCAATATGAATTCTTGACCGGCAACTGACAACCGATAACCGACAACCTTATTGGGCGACTGCTTCCGGGACATCGCGAGCTGCGATTCCGGCCACCTGCGCCGTAATCTCGTACGACCGCAGCCGGTCCTGGTGATCGTACGCATTACTCACGATCATCAGTTCGTTCGCCTGCGTCTCCTCGAGCACGCGCTCGAGACCGCGACGAACCGTCTCCGGGCCGCCAATAATGGCCGCTCCGAGCTTCGCCTGCACAGCCGCCTGCTCGAGCGGATTGGCGAGTTGCTCACCATCTTCCACCGGTGGCATCACCGGTTGCGGATGATTGCGAATCAAGTTTAGGAAGCTGAGGTACATCGACGACGCGATGAACTTGGCCTTCTCTTCGGAATCAGCCGCGACCACCGGAACCGCAACCATCGCGTACGGTTCCTGCAGGACCTCGGATGGCTGAAAGCTCCGGCGATAAAGGTCGATCGCCGGCATTAGGTTGTTCGGCTGGAAGTGCGCGGCAAACGAAAACGGAAGGCCAAGCATGCCCGCGAGTTGCGCGCTGAAACCGCTCGAACCGAGCAGCCAGATCGGAACGTTGGTTCTTTCGCCGGGAATGGCGTGAATGAATTGTCCGCGCTGCGGTTCGCCGAGCAGCGTGCGCAATTCCGCCACGAGTTCGGGAAAGTTCTCTTCCCCGCCCATGTCGCGGCGAAGCGCTCGCATGGTTGGCTGGTCTGTTCCCGGCGCGCGGCCCAGTCCGAGGTCGATTCGCCCGGGATACAACTCGGCCAACGTGCCGAACTGTTCAGCGATAACCAGCGGTGCGTGGTTCGGAAGCATGACGCCTCCCGATCCGACACGAATGGTCGAAGTGCCTTCGGCCACATAGCCGATCAGCACCGACGTTGCCGCCGAGGCGATGCCCGGAATGTTGTGGTGCTCCGCCAGCCAGAAGCGCGTGTATCCCCAGCGCTCGACATGCTGCGCCAGGTCGCGCGAGTTGTGCAGCGCGTCAGCAATGGTGCCACCCTGCTTTACCGGAGCAAGGTCGAGCACCGACAAGGGTAATTGGGAAAGAGGACTGTCCTTTTTCATGAATGAGCCTTGGTTTTGGATGAAGGAACGCAACGATGCGATTCAGCGCTGATCGCGCAGGCGGCTCTGAATCTCGATCATCAGGTAGGTCTTTACGCTATGAGGAAGGTTGGAATGGTACAAAGCGTCGCGCGCCACGTCGGCAGGAAGGCTTTGGGCAAACTGGAGAGCCGCCGCCATCGGCGTGCTCGGATTGCGCAGCAGCGCGCAGCGAACGTCGGTGCGGAGCGACCACTTCGGATGCCGCGCAACCTTCTCCACGAACTTCGGTTCCAGTGGATCGCGCATCAGCGTGCGAATGATGCATGCTTCGGTCAGATAAGGATTGTTCAGAGCCAAATCGACGACCTGTGGATCAGGATCGACCAGAAGCCGTTCCGCCACTCGAGTCGATCCACGCTTCGCTAGCGTGATCCGTTCTCCCAGCGAAAGGTTCTCGATGCGTTCGACGATCAGTTGCTCGATGGCAACCTTCACGTCGGCTGGAACCGCCGGTTGCAACGCAACCGCCATCAACGCGAATGTGTAAAGCGAACGGGCCCTCGGAAGCGAAACGAAGCGCGGCGTTTTCGGATGCGAAACCAGCGCCACCAGCACCGGTCGCGATTTCAGAATGGCCTTGTTCTTCGCCAGTTCCTGAAGCACCTTCGGCGTCAGGTCGCGACGCGTCAGGAACGCTTTCGCCAAATCTTCTGTCAGGTGCGGATTTTCGGCCGCAGCGATCAAATCTTCTTCCGCGTGGCTGTGGATCAGCTTTTCCAGGCGTTGCAACTGATTGTCGGGCGCGGGTTGTGCTCCCCACTCGAGCATCACCGGACTCCCATCGGCGCGCCGGCTCTGCGCGCCATCCATAACGCCCCGACGACCGGATCGGTGACTTTCAGGCAAACCGCAATCGTCGGCCAGGCCGCGCGCAACGAGTTGTGGAACGCCCGCCTCACCTGCATGGAATGCGCAAAGATTCCACCGGCAACACCAACGCGCACAACGTCGCCCGGTTTCCAGAGCCGTCGCAGAACCATCGCGGCCAATTGCGCCAGTTCCGCTCCTGCGCGAGTCAGGATCTCGTCGGCAATTGCGTCACGATCTTTTACGGCTTGCTGCACGACGGGAAAAAGGTCGGCGAAGTTCGGCGACGGGTTGGAATTCGCCTGTCGCACGAGGTCTTCTTTCGAATTCAGCTTCCATTCCTGCAGAATTCTCTCCAGCAGAATGGTTTCGCGGCCCGAATCCAACGCTCGCATCACTTCAGCGACCGCTGTGCGTCCAATCCACTGGCCTGAGCCTTCATCGGAAATCCGAAATCCCCAGCCACCGGCGCGAGCCGTTTCGCCGCGCTGGTTGCGGCCATACACAATCGATCCCGTTCCGGCGATCGCCACCAGTCCCGGATGTTCGTCGAGTGCCGCTTCCATGGCGATCACCATGTCGCCGACGACCTTGACCTCGGCATTCGGCAGCGCCTGTCGAACCATCTGCTTCACCGAGGCGTTCACGTCAGGATGTGCTGCGCCTGCGGCGCCGATGCAAACAGCCTGCACTCGTAGCGGACTCACTCCTGCTGCCTCGCAACCTTTCGCGATTGCCTCGCGCAAACCAGCGCGAGCTTGCTCTTCGCCGAGACGAACGACATTCGAGCCCGCTGCAGTCGCAACGGCCAGCACCGAAGCTTCATCGCCAACGGCACACGTAGTTTTGCTACCGCCGCCATCGATGCCGATGAAAAGGGACATTTCCGCTCTGTTCTATCACACGACGGAGCACCTTGGGATAAAGTTCGCGCCTTATGAACGTTGGGATATTCCGTTGCTTTCTGGACACCCGCAGTCACTCTACGCTACTCTCCGGAAAACCGACTTCGCATGGGCCTCAACACACTCGATCTCACTAT
>CAYWSM010000468.1:0-3215 GCA_964460935.1 uncultured Terriglobales bacterium
CGCAGTCACGGTCGTGGGGCAGTAGCTTGTAACGCCGTAGTTTGTGAGATGGCGCTCGAACCGGGCGAGTCCTTCGCGGCTCAAATCCATCATGTCATGTCCGGCTCCGCCGTGAACGTGGATGTCGATGAATCCTGGCGCCAGAATATTCTCGCCGAGTTCGATGAAATGAACCCCGGCAGGGAGCTCGGTTGTTTCGCGTGAGCCGACGGCCAGGATGCGCCCGTCTTCGACGATGACAACTGCATGTTCAATGGTTTCGAGCGGAGTTACGGCAGTGTGAGCTGTGATCGCGATTTTCAAAGGTCTACCCTGGGAACCGAGCATTGTAAATCTTCGGTTCGCCAGTTCTCACCTGCATTCCGAGACAATGTTGTTACGGTAGTGCCGCGATCTTCTTGATTTCCTGTCCTTCGTCGATCTGGTAGATGGCATCAGCGGCTACGTTCGGGAACTCCTGCGTCTGCCCGCTTGGCCACCGCACTTCAACCTTCTTCATGACCGCATCCGATCCGAGCCCAAAGTGAAGGCGCATATCACTGGTGGAGTTGTAGCTTGATCCAGCCCGCACCTCGTCGATCTCAGTCATGGTCGAGGTAGTTACGGTCACTCGCGCGCCGATGGCCATGCGGTTGCTTTTGACCCCGATGAGTTTGAACAGGACGCGATGATTAGAATTCTTCGTCTCGTTGAGGAAGAGTGACGGTGGGCCGTTCACGTTGAAAACGACCATATCGAGATTGCCGTCGTTGTTGATGTCGCCAAATGCAGTGCCGCGGCGTGAATGCAGAGGGCCTTTGTTCAGCCCGGCGGTGTCGGCGATCTCTTCGAAGGTCTTGTTGCCTTTGTTGTGGAAGAGTTGTATTGGCTCGAGATAGCGGACCTCGCCCGGAAGAGTGTCCATGAGAGTTGTAAAGTTACCGTTAGACAGCACGATGTCGGGCCAGCCGTCGTTATCGAAGTCGCCAAAGCCGGTGCCCCATTTCACCGGAAGAAAACTTGGTTTCGAAATGCCGGATTCTAACGCATAGTCGGAGAACTGATCGTTTCCTTTGTTCCAGTAGAGAGCGGCCGGTTGGCTTCCATAGCGCGTAACGGCGATGTCGAATTTGCCATCGCGGTCGAAGTCGCCGAAATCGGCGGCCATGTTGCCGAGCATCTCGCCCGAAGGCCCTACCCCCGCACCAGAAAGCATGCCCAGTTCTTCGAAAGTGCCATCATGCTTGTTGTGATACAGGTAGTTCCAGCCGGAGTCGTTGGTGACGTAAAGGTCGGGCCAGCCGTCGCCGTCGTAGTCGCCCCACGCCACGCCCATGCCGTGCTGCTTGTAGGAGTCGTTGACCTTCGCTTTGGCCGAAACATCTTCGAAGGTGCCATCGCCTCGATTACGGAAGAGAAAATCGGTCTCGCCCGGCATGCCGTCTGGCACTTCGACCAGCACGCCCTTGTAACCGAAGGTCAGCTTAGGATCGGGAAGATGGTGGACATCGGTGAAGACGTAGCGCGCGACGAACAAGTCAACGTTGCCGTCGCGGTCGTAGTCCGCCCAGGCAGCGCCGGTGCTGAAGCCGCCAACGGCGAGCCCGGCTTTCGTGGTGACATCCTCAAACTTGCACCCGCCAAGGTTGTGATACAGCACGTTATGACCGAAGCCGGTAACGTAGAGATCGGGCAGCCCATCGTTATCGAAGTCGGCCACCGCGATGGCATTCGCCCATCCCTTCGTGGTCATGCCTGTCTGCGCCGTGATGTCGGTGAAGTGAACGGCGCTGGGCTTGGAATCGGGGTCCTGGTGATAGAGCGTCACCATCAGGTCGCCGCCGCTCAGGTAGCGCTGGAGCGACGAATCGCCCACGACCGCGATGTCGAGTTTGCTGTCGTTGTCGCAGTCAAACAGTGCGATGCCGCCTCCGGTCATGGTGTCCACAATGTAACGGCGAACATCGGTGGAGTTGGGCTGCGTCGTCAGCCCGGCTTCTTTGGCGATGTCGCGAAACTGCATCGGTACTGATTTCGGATGCGGAGCAGGAGCTTTGGGAACCGGCTTCTCACCGGTCTTCTGGGCGGATGCAGGTGCGAGCGATGCGACAACAACGATGAGAGCGAGGCAGGTTCTGCCCAGGAAAGAAAGCATAGGAACGCAAAAGTGAGCGATTATTAGTGCGTACTGATTATATTCCGAGACTGAGGGCGTTATGCGAACGGCATTTATTGCTGTGACATTTACGCTTTTACTGGCTGCACAGGATTGGCCGAAGCCTCTCACGGGAACATTTGTATCACCAGATGGAATACTTAAGGCTGAGGTGAACCCCGTAGGGGGGCGGGAATATATGCAGTCCGAGAGCTACATCGTTGTGTCTCTTAAGAGTGGCACTTTCCTCGCGAAGCGTGATCTGTCGTCGCAAGATCACGAACACGGTTACGGAGTCGTGCAGGCGCAGTGGACTTCCGATTCGCAGTTCTTCGTGTTCTGCGTCGACAACTCAGGCGGACATTCGCCGACACAGACACCGGTTATGTTTTACAGCCGTAAACTGAGCAAGTTTTTCGTGCTCGATGATCTTGTGCACGAGTCAGTCGGCTTTGCGAATTTCGAGCTTCAAGCGCCTGACAAGGTATCGGTGACGTTGAGTTCGAGGCAAAGGTGGAGTGGGTCGCTCGCGATGCTAATCGCGAAGGCAAAGTAAAAGGCCGGTCGCGGGCGACCGGCCTACATCACGCTGAAACTTTTTGATTTAGCTGTATGAGACTTTCTTTTCGCCCTTGATGATCCGTCCGATGGTGTATCCCTTTTCACCGGCGCGTTCGAGCACAGTTTGCACGCGCTTGAACTTCTTCGGCGGGACCACCAGGATCATGCCGATCCCCATATTGAACGTACGGAGCATTTCGGCATCCCCGATGTTGCCTAGCTTTTGCAGGTGGCTGAAGATCGGCTGGACGGGCCAGCTTCCGAGTTGAACCTGTGCCGCGGTGCCTTTCGGCAGCACGCGCGGAAGGTTCTCGGTGATACCGCCTCCGGTGATGTGCGCGAGAGCGGTAACCGCGTCAGCTTCGAACAGGCGGCGCAACACCGGCCAGTAGCTCTTGTGCGTACGCATCAATTCGTTGCCGACTTTATTCTTGATGTCGTTGATGTACGACTCGGGCGAGTACTTCGCGACTTCGAACAGCAGCTTACGAGCCAGCGAATAACCGTTCGTGTGCATGCC
>CAYWSM010000469.1:0-4395 GCA_964460935.1 uncultured Terriglobales bacterium
TCGCCCGGCGACATTGTCATCGACGGCGGCAATTCCTGGTTCAAGGACACCCAGCGCCGCGAAGCCGAAATGCGCAACGTGAACCTGAACTTCTTCGGCATGGGCGTTTCCGGAGGCGAAGAAGGCGCGCGTCACGGTCCGTCGTTGATGCCCGGTGGTTCGAAAGAGGCCTACGAGCACCTCAAGCCCATCCTGGAATCGATCGCCGCCAAGAGCGACTCCGGACCGTGCGTTACCCACTGTGGCCCGGATGGCGCTGGTCACTTTGTGAAGATGGTGCACAACGGCATCGAGTACGGCGACATGCAGTTGATTGCCGAAGCCTATGATCTGTTGCGCAAGGCCCTGGGTCTCTCTGCCTCCGAGATTTCCGGCATCTTCTCGCAGTGGAATTCGGGTGTGATGGAGTCGTATCTGGTCGAGATTACGGCGCAGGTGCTCACGGCCATCGATCCGCAAACCCACAAAGCACTAGTTGATGAAATCCTCGACAAGGCAGGTCAGAAGGGCACCGGCAAGTGGACAGCGCAGGTGGCGCTCGATCTCGCAGTTCCTATTCCGACAATCGCCGCCGCCATTGATGCCCGCGTTCTTTCCAGCATGAAGGACGAGCGCGTTGCGGCGAGCAAGGTGCTTGGCAGTTCCTCACCCAATCGTTACAGCGGAGACAAGCAGGCGCTCATCAAGGCTGTTCACGATGCGCTGTATGCGGCAAAGATTTGCTCCTACGCGCAGGGCATGAGCCTGATCCGCGCCGGATCGAACGAGTGGAACTGGAACATCACCTTGCGCGAGATGGCTCGCATTTGGAAAGCTGGATGCATCATTCGCGCCCGGCTGCTCGATTCCATCATGAAAGCGTTCTACCGCAATCCCAACCTGCCGAATCTGCTGCTGGACGACGAATTCAAGAAGGCCGTTACCGGTTCCGAAGCTAATTGGCGTCAGGTGGTGAGTACCGCTGTCGATCTCGGCATTCCCGTCCCGGCGATGTCGGCGTCGCTCGCGTACTTCGACAGTTATCGCAGCGCCGAATTGCCGCAGAATCTGACGCAAGCGCAAAGAGACTTCTTTGGCGCTCACACATATCAGAGGAAGGACGATCCGCAGGGCAAAGCCGTGCACTCGGATTGGGCATCGCTAATCCGCAAGACCGGAGGAAAACAATAGATGAGCACGGTCGTTCAGGCGTCCGCGCTAGGCACTGCCAGCGTTCCGCCCCTACCCAAAGCCGAGTCATGCATTCTGGTGATCTTTGGTGCTTCGGGCGATTTAACCAAAAGAAAGTTGATTCCGGCGCTCTATGACCTGATGTGTGCCGGTTGCATGGCGACGGGTTTTGAAGTGCTCGGCGTCGCTCGCACCGAAATGGATTCACAGGAATTTCGCAAGACCATGCACGAGTCCGCATCCCACTCTCGCGACACGCGCCAGTTCAACGATTCCTGCTGGGGAGCGTTCGAGAACCGGCTGCACTATATGACCGGCGACATCAACGATCCGGGCTTCTATCTGCGCATGGCCGACAAGTTGAGCGAGATGACCACTGCTGGTTCGAGTCCCAATTATCTGTTTTATGTTTCGACGCCCGCCTCGCTCGCGCCGCCTATCGTGCGCGGACTCGGGTCCGTCGGACTGAATCGCAATCCCAAGGGATGGGCTCGAATCATCCTCGAGAAGCCGTTCGGACGCGATCTAAACTCCGCACGCGAGTTGAACAGCGTCGTCTCCGAGGTGTTCGAAGAAAAAGACGTCTACCGCATCGACCACTATCTCGGCAAAGAAACTGTCCAGAACCTGTTGGTCTTCCGCTTCGGAAATTCCATCTTCGAGCCGGTGTGGAATCGCAATTACGTGGACTACGTCGAGATCACGGCCGCCGAGCCGCTCGGCGTCGAGAACCGCGCCGCGTTTTACGAAGAAACCGGCGCTCTGCGCGATATGGTCGCGAACCATCTTCTGCAGTTGCTGACACTCACCGCCATGGAGCCCCCGGTCGCCTTCGACGCCGACGCCGTCCGTGAGCAGAAGGTTCAGGTGCTGCGCTCGATTCGCCCCATGACGCTGCAGGAAGTGGCGCAACGCACCGTTCGCGGCCAATACGCCGCCGGTGCAATTGCCGGGAATCCGGTTCCCGGATACCGCGAAGAGCCGGGTGTGCATCCGAATTCTGTAACGGAAACGTTTGCCGCCGTCGAGTTCTACATCGACAACTGGCGCTGGGCGGGAGTGCCGTTCTTCATTCGTGCAGGCAAGCGCATGCCGCGGCAGGTGACGGAAATCCGCGTGCACTTCAAGCGTACGCCGCAGTCGCTGTTTGCCCGCACGCCCGACGAGCAGATCGACCACAACCTCGTGACCATCCGCATCCAGCCGAACGAAGGCATCGCCATGCGTTTTGCCGCCAAGCGTCCCGGCACGCAGATGAAGACCATGTCCGTGCAGATGAACTTTCTCTACTCGGAAGCCTTCGGCACCGATACTCCTGTCGCCTACGAAACGTTGTTGCTCGACGCGATGCGCGGTGATGCCACGCTGTTCACGCGCCGCGACGAAGTCGAGGCCGAGTGGCGGATCATCACGCCGATTGAAGAAGCCTGGGCCGAACTGCCTCCGCCGCGTTTCCCGAATTATTCGGCGGGCAGCGAAGGACCTTCCGAAGCCCACCTGCTCATCAGCGGCGATCATCGTCACTGGCATTCATTGATGGGATGAGTCACTCGACGCCAACTCTGTCGCACAACGTCTCCGTGCTGGTCAGCCGCGACACCGCGAGTGCATACACACTTTGCGCGCGTACCATCGTCGATCAGGCCCACGAGGCCATCGAGTCGCGTGGGAAGTTAACGATAGCGTTATCAGGCGGGTCAACTCCGAAAAAACTGTACGAATTGCTTGCCTCTCCCGGGTGGGTGTCGAAATTTCCCTGGGACAAAACCGAATTTTTCTGGGGAGACGAACGCTACGTCGCCACCACCGATCCGGTCAGCAACTTCCACATGACGCAACAGGCAATGCTGGAGCGCGTCAAAGTGCCGTCCGCGAACGTGCATCGCGTGCGGACCGAAGAAGCTGACGCCGGCCGTGCGGCGGAACTCTACGAGCAGGAAATCCGCCGCATTGTTCCCGCGCCCAGCGGCGGACTTCCGCATTTCGACTTGATCTTGTTAGGCCTTGGCACGAACGGACATACCGCTTCGCTGTTTCCGTATCAGCCTGCGCTTCACGAAAAAGAGCGGCTCGTCATCGCCGAATACATCGAGGAAGTAAAGATGACTCGCGTCACGCTTTCCGTTCCCTTGATCAATGCCGCAAAGCAGATTCTGTTCATCGCATTGGGAGAGGACAAAGCCGTCGTTGTGCGCGATGTTGTAACGGGCGTGTTCGATCCCGAACGTCTGCCCGCGCAACTCATTCGTCCGGCGGACGGGTGCCTGACGTGGATCCTCGATCCGGCCGCTGCGGAAAAACTTCCGCCCGAAATCGTCACTCACGAGTAATTATTTAACGCGATGAATGCCGCGGCGGTTTGGCGATGCGGCGTTTTCTCCGGCCAGCACTCGCAACAACTGCTGCGGATCCGTGGGTTTCGCCAGCACCTCGAAGTACTGGCCTTTGGCACGGGCTTGCTCCAGTAGTTCCGCCGATGTAATTTCTCCCGACAACAACACCACTCTACAAAAAGGAACCTCCCGCTTGATCCGCAGCGCCACCCGGATTCCATCGACATCCGGCAAGTGGATATCGCAGAGCAGGATATCCGGTTTGAAGCCCGGCGCGATGGCGAAAGCCTCCTGCGCATCGTGAGCTACGCGCGCCTCGTATCCGTGCTGCTGCAGAATCAATTGAAGCGTCTGCAGGATGACCGCTTCATCTTCGACGACGAGAATCTTTGTAGGCGCAGTAGTCATGCGAGCGACACCGGTCACTTCGAAAACCAGCAATTTAGGCGGAAGCGTCAATAAAATTCTACGGGAGCAAGCGCCACAGGTAAACGTTACGACCGGAATGGGAAAACAATCAAAATGCTTGTTGCTGCTGGATTGTTCGCTCCCTGCCGATCTGGCATGATTGCGGGACAGAAAGGCTGATCATGTTCACTGCGGAGTTGCTCAAGGGCAAGCGAGCCTTGATTACCGGCGGAGGCACCGGCCTCGGACGCGCAATGGCGAAGCGCTATCTGGAACTTGGCGCGACAGTTTACATCTGCGGACGCCGCGAAGACGTGCTCCAGGCAACATGTCGCGAACTTGCCACCGAAACCAAGGGCCAAATTTCCGGCATTCCATGCGATGTGCGCGATCTGGCCGCCATCGAGTCGCTGATCGACACCATTTGGAACGACGGACCGCTCGACATCCTGGTCAACAATGCTGCCGGAAATTTCCTGTCGCG
>CAYWSM010000470.1:0-9606 GCA_964460935.1 uncultured Terriglobales bacterium
ATCACTCGATGGCCGGTTTATTCGCGACCGCTGCTTTTCATTGGGCTGGACGCACCAACCGCTATGTCGATCAACTCGACTCCGGACTCAAACCTCATCGCGCCCAGAAGCTCTATTACACGACGAACGAATTCAGCCTTCCGGATCGCCAGTCGATTTCACCTGCGCCCGCTACCGCCTTCATCGAAACCGGAGACACCTTCGACATTAAGATCAAGGCATTTGCCGCGCTCATCACCCAGAATCCACTGCTGCCTTTGTTTGAGAACCACGTTCGTAAATCTGGATCGATCGAGCGCTTCCATCTGGCCGCCGCGATCACGTTACGCGATTGCACGAAGGAAACAGATTTATTCGAGGGAGTGGTGGACAACCCTTAGCAATGCACTGCGCGGATACCATTCAGCGATTCACCCTGTCTTGACTGTTGTTTGGGATACGTCAGAGCTGGACCTTGCATCCTTTCGGCGGAACTGGGGAAGCGCTGTGGTATGAGTGGTCAGGTCGAAGAAAACCGGCGGTGGCGGGCCGCCTTCGGCAGCGGCCCAAATCCGGCGTCGGCCGGCTGCCGAAATCGGCAGGTTCTCTTCGCTGTCTGCCGAAATCAGCACATCGAAATCAAGCGCCGAATCTCGAATGGCCCGAGGATTGTCGCGATCTAACGCACGCTTTACAACTGCCGCCATCGGGCCACGGGCGAGGAGGTCGAGTGTGGTCTGGTAAGAACCGCCGAGAATGTCGGCCAAGTCGAGTGCCTCGCGCAATCCGGCCTCAGCCGCCATGACAACCACATTGGTGATCAATTTGTAGGCCACGCCGGAGCCGAGTGGCCCGACACGAACAACGTTCCCGAATGTCCTGAGAATCGGCTCCGTCAGCGCCACCGCTTCGTCGGAACCAGCCAGCAGCACCGTCAACGAGGCTTCTTTCGCATAACGCACACCGCCGATAAGCGGAGCATCGACGAGATGAACGCCGGCCGGCATATGCGATACAATCGATTGCAGCATTTCCGGAGTGGTCGTCGATAGCACCGCCAACGCCGTTCCGGGCCGTATTTCGGCGAGGATTCCCTTCGGTCCAATATGTGCCGCCGGAATATCGGCGTGCATCACTGCGCTGATCACGACATCCGCCTCACGTGCGGCGGCGGCCGGGTTCTCAGCGGTAACAGTCCCAATCGCGCTTATCGCATCGAGCCGGTCCCGCAGCACGTCGAACACAACGACCTTGTGGTTGGCGCGCAGGAGATGAGGAACCATCCGCGAACCCATGTCACCAAGGCCAACGAAAGCGACTGTGCTCATGGCATTCTCCTGATGTTCTGGGAAGAGTACTAAATCCACTAATACTTGATGAGCGCGGGAAACAAGAAGTGGTATAACCCTTTTCCACACACCGGCTTCAGTTCCCTGCCAGTGCAGGCCATTTCAATTCTTCTAGGTCGGTTTTTATGCTGAGGTGGACGCCGCTGAGTTGAGGAGCTTAGTGGTGTCACCATGGCGTAGGGTAAAGCGCCTGCGCAACACAGCCGGTGGAAACACCTTTAGTTTTTCCCGTTCGGATACAACAGAATCTTGCTCGCCTCGCCCGTCCGCAGCCGTTCCATACCTTTGTTGAAGTCCTTCATTTGTAACTTATCCGTGATCACCGGATGCAGGTTCAGCTTGCCGGCCTTGAGCAGCGCCGTCATCTGATACCAGGTCTGATACATCTTGCGGCCATTGATGCCCTGAATAGTTGCGCCCTTGAAGATGATGTCGTCGGCGAAGTCGAGCGAGATGGGTTTGGAAGGAATGCCGAGAAGTGAAATACGGCCGCCACGGCGAAGAATATCGAATCCTGTTCGGATAGCGCTCGGGTGTCCCGCCATCTCCAGCACCACATCAACGCCTACGCCATTCGTCGCATCGAGTACAATCTGCTTTACGTTCTGTGATGCCGGGTCGAGCACATAGTCGGCTTTCATCTGCTCGGCGATCTTGCGGCGATAGACATTCGTCTCAATCGCAAACACCTGCGTCGCCCCGCAGGCATGCGCCACTTCAATGGCAAACAATCCGATAGGTCCGCAACCGGTAATCGCGACCGTCTTCGCCGCAATGTCTCCCGCCAGCACCGTATGAACGGCGTTCCCCAGTGGATCGAGAATGCTCGCGTACTCCTTCGGAATTGCCGGATCGAGCTTCCAGATATTGCTTTCGGGGATGCAGACATACTCGGCGAATGCGCCGTTGGCATCGACACCAATGATCCTCACGTTCTGGCAGATGTGCGCTTCGCCCGTCCGGCACTGCAGGCACTTGCCGCAGGCCACGTGCATCTCGGCCGATACGAAATCGCCTTCCTTCACGGTCGTGACTTCGTCACCGACCGCGGCAACGTGCCCGCAGAACTCGTGTCCGGGAATCAGAGGCGGATGAATGCGGTGCTGCGCCCACGGATCCCAGTTGTAGATGTGGAGATCGGTTCCGCAAACAGACGCGACATCCACTTTGACCAGGACATCTGTCGGGCCAAATTTCGGAATGCGGACTTCGCGGATTTCCGCTCCGGGCGCTGCTTCGGGCTTCACTACCGCCAGCATTGTGTCGGACATACCCAATTCCTTCTTTTAATGAGCAGAGTGTGCTACCGGCACCGATGCAGCGTCAGTGCGGGAGAGCACAGCATGGCGTGCCAATCAAACATGATCGCAAACACGAAATTCTAGCATGCAGCCGAAAGCCGCTTCAGGACTGTGGTACTGGCGGAAGCGTCGACGTGGTCATCGGCAAGGCTACGTCAAATTGTAACTCCAGTCCTCCAACCCAGCGCGAGACCAGGTTGTAGACCAGTGCGGCGAGCGCTCCCGAAACGAATCCCATCACTCCGTACAGCACCGGCGCGAACACCGCTAATATCACAAATAGCCATGCTGGCGCCTGACTCTCTGACTTCGGAGCAAACGTCATGGCAGCCATGATCAGCAAGACGGGAACAAACAAGAGAGCAATTCCCCCGTATAGCAGAGCAGAGATTTTCGCCGCCGACAGGATTCCCACTGAACGTAACCGGAACATGGATCCTCCAGTGGAGCAATGTTGCTTGAATGGAGCCCGATTCCGCCATAGACGATCTAGGTTCGTGAGTAGGCGACCGATTGCCTCGCCTTGGCGCTACCCTTCTCGCCTACTTCGGCTCCGTCATCACACCCTTGCTGTAGTTCAGCTTCAAGCCGCCTTTGTTGAATTCCTCCGACTTACCCCGTGGAACGCTGAGCGTTTTCCACTCCGAACTCTTCAGGTGCTTGGCCAGGAACACGATCTGGCCAATGTGCTGTGCGTAATGGGCGATCTGGCGATTGATGGCCTGCAACACCGTATGCGGCTCATTGCGGATGAGTACCGTTCTCGTTACTTCTTCGGGACCGAGCGAACTCAGCGCCCGGAAAACAGTATTCCAGCCTTGTTCCCACCAGCGCATGACATCTTCCCGCGTGGTGTTCGAGTCGAGAATGAACTCGGTATCGCGATGGCGGTCCGGCTTTTCGCCATCCGTGGTAAGAAAATCCGTAAAACGCGATCGCATGTTGCCCGCCAGATGTTTCACGATGATCGCTACCGAGTTCGATTCCGGATCGATGGTGCGAAACATCTCCTCTTCCGTGAGTTGCGACATTGCGCCTTCGCCCATGCGCTTGTGCCCGCGCAGTTGGCGCGCGGCTTCTTCGAGATAGTGTGCTGCAAGATCCATGCGCTTCCTGATTCAAAACAGGTAGACGGCGACGCAGAGAATTTTATCCGCCGTCTAACAGAATTGCATCTGGCACAATGGAGACAATGATCCGTCTGGAACAGCAGCTAACTTTCTGCCGAGAACTCGACCGTCTCAAAGGCATTCTCCGCCAATCCTTATTAATGGATGCTTCCCGCCGCGAGAATAGCGCCGAGCATTCCTGGCACTTGGCAACGATGGCCATCTTGCTGACCGAGTACGCCGTCGCGCCCGTGGACATCACGCGCGTAATAAAGATGTTGCTGGTTCACGACGTGGTCGAGATCGATGCCGGCGACACCTTCGCCTATGACATCGTTAATGTCGAGACGCAGCACGCGCGAGAGCAAGCCGCAGCGGATCGCTTGTTCGGCATGCTGCCCGCCGAGCAAGGCTCCGAATTGCGAGGCCTGTGGAACGAATTCGAGGAACGCCAGACCGCCGAATCGAAGTACGCCAACGCTCTCGACCGCCTGCAACCGCTGATGCAGAATTTCTATTCCGGCGGACAAAGCTGGAAGAAACATGGCATCACGCGCGAGCAGGTAATCCAACGCATGAAGTCCGTCGAGATCGGCATGCCGGAGGTCTGGCCAACCGTGATGAAGATCATCGACGATGCAGCCAAGGCGGGGTTCATTCATTAAATCTGGATAGCTGGATATCTGAATATCAGCTTATGGAACGATCCGCTAACCAGATATTCAGATACCCAGATAGCCTGATGAATGGGTTTTTCAACAGCAATTCACAACATATCCGACATCGACTCTGGTTTCCGCGTTGCTACGCAAACCCATCTCCTAGACAATTAACCTGATGGCTTCCACCGACTTCAAGGAGCAACTACGCGCCCAAGCGGACATCGTTCGCATTGTCGGCGAATATGTGCAGTTGCGCAAGTCGGGAGCGCAGAACTTTCAGGGACTCTGCCCCTTCCACAAGGAGAAGTCGCCGTCCTTCTCGGTCCACGCCACGCGTCAGTTCTATCACTGCTTCGGTTGCGGCGAATCGGGCGACGTCTTCAAATTCATCCAGAAGATCGAGAACATCACGTTCGGCGAGGCCATTCGCTTCATCGCGCAAAAGCTCGGCGTGCCGATGCCGAAGGTGGAATACGACTCACCCGCCGAAGCGCGACAGGCGGCGCTCCGCGGAAAGCTCATCGACATCAACGAGCGCGCCTGTGCATGGTTCCAGGAACAGTTGCGGCGCCCCGAAGGCACACATGCGCGTGAGTATCTTGCCGGTCGCGGACTGACCCCGGAGATCATCGCCAAGTTCCGCATCGGCTTCGCGCCTGAAAGCGGATTTGTTCTGCGTGAATCCCTGCGCGGACAATTCGACGAAGAAGTGATGAAGGAATCGGGCCTGTTCTCGTGGAAACGCGACGACGCTACAAATGAACCCACGGCGGCCACAAATCTCTACTCGAAATTCCGCAATCGCGTGATGTTCCCCATCATGAATGAGCAGGGACGCGTGATCGCCTTCACCGGCCGCACCCTCTCTACCGACGAAAAGTCCGGCCCGAAGTATCTGAACTCGCCCGAGACGCCGCTGTACGTGAAGTCGCGGGTGCTGTTCAACCTCGACAAAGCGAAAGAAGCAATTCGCACGTTCGGATATGCAATTCTCGTCGAAGGTCAGATGGACTGCATTTCGGTGTATGCAGCGGATTTCCACAACGTGATTGCATCGTCGGGAACGGCGTTCACGGATCTGCAGGCTAAACTGCTGGCGCGCTTCACTCAGAACATCATCGTCAACTTCGATCCTGATACCGCGGGCGCCACGGCAACGGAACGCACGCTGGGCTTGCTGGTGGAAGAAGACTTCAACATCAAAGTCGTGGCGCTCGAAACCGGATTTGATCCAGACCTTTTCATTCGAAAGAAGGGACGCGCTGCCTATGAGAATGCCTTGCGCAGTGCGGCGCGTTACTTTGACTATTTGATTGAACGTGCCCAAACGAAGTTCCCTGTTCGAACGCCGGAAGGCAAAGTGAAAGCTGTGAACTTCCTGCTGCCGCACATTCAGCGTGTGCCCAGCCGCATCGCGCGAGGCGAACTGGCGAACGAGATCGCGCAAAAACTCGGTATCGACCATGCCGTCTTACAGCAGGAACTGAAACACGCAGCCACCAATCGCGGCGCCAAGGCTGTGAGTGCTCCGTTGGCAACATCGGTGACAGACGCCGAACGGATCGTCATTCGCGCCCTGGCATCGTCTGCTGATCTTGTATCTGCCGATCGCGTTTCCTCGCATGATGGCGCGGACGAAGAATTTGATCCCGCACGGCAGGTGCGCTTCGCCTTGGAACAGGAACCTCTGCATCACGGCCTTGGCACGGAGGCGTTGATCAACTCCATGCTGGCATTCGAGGTAATCGATCCGGCGACTCTGCCGGTCAGCGAATCTGATCGCAAGGTATTAGTCGAATGCCTGATGAAGGAGGATGGTCCGCTGACACCAGAGGTATTGGAGGGCCATATTGCGGCTCTTCGTCGCGGCTACTTACAGCGCGAGTTGCGCGAGATCAATATTAAAATTTCTGCAGCGGAACGAAAACAGGACTTGGCGGAACTCGCTCGACTCCTTAATAAAAAGGTTTTGATCGAGAGAACTCTTCGAGAGTACAAGAGTGCGAACGCTATACAAGTGCCCCAGTAGTACCGATACAAAGGTAAACCCGGTCCACAGACCGGGTTTACCTGCTAAAGAACAAACTACCGTGACGCCACCGCCGCCTGTTCCGAGGCTGGCGTGACCTTCACCGGTTTCAGGAACGGCATCATCGCCCTTAGCTTCGCGCCGACCTGTTCGAGCAACTGGTCCTGTTCTTTCGCGCGCGTTTCATTAAACCACGGACGTCCCTTCTTATTCTCTTCGATCCACTTCTTAGCGTAAGTTCCGTCCTGGATCTCCTTCAGCATCTTCTTCATTTCCGCGCGCGTGGCATCGGTGATCACCCTCGGACCGCCCGTGTAGTCGCCATGTTCGGCGGTGTCGCTGACGGAGTAGCGCATGTAGTTGAGGCCGCCCTGATACATGAGATCGACGATCAACTTCAGCTCGTGCAGGCACTCGAAATACGCGATCTCTGGCTGGTAGCCGGCATCGACCAACGTCTGGAATCCGGCCTTCACCAGTTCGCTGGCGCCACCGCAAAGCACCGCCTGCTCGCCAAACAGATCGGTTTCCGTCTCCTCGGCAAAGGTCGTTTCGAGCACGCCCGCACGCGTGACGCCGAGAGCCTTCGCGTACGACAGCGCATTCTGCTTTGCCTTCCCGGTCGCATCCTGGTGGACGGCCAGTAACGCCGGCGTTCCCGCGCCTTCTACATAGAGTTCACGAACACGATGTCCGGGAGCCTTCGGCGCAATCATGCTGACATCAACGTCCTTCGGAGGGGCAATCGCACCGTAGCGGATGTTGAAACCGTGGGCGAACATCAACGTCTTGCCGGCCGAAAGAAACGGCTCGATGGACGTCTTATAAAGCTCCGCCTGTCCGGTATCCGGCGTGAGGATCATGATCACGTCGGCCCACTTGCTGGCCTCGGCGACTGTATCGACTTTCAGTCCGGCGCTTTCTGCCTTCTTGCGCGAGCTGGAATTCGGCGACAAGCCGACGCGAACGTCGACACCGCTGTCTTTCAGGTTGAGAGCGTGAGCGTGTCCCTGCGAGCCGTAGCCGATAATGGCGACTTTCTTCGCCTGGATCAGTTTCAAATCCGCGTCGTTGTCGCGGTAAATCGTTGCCATAAAATTTCTCCTTCAGAATTCTTAAGCAGGCTTGCGCCCGGCCATTAATGCGAGTTCGCGCCACTTCCAGAAACAATCCACGTCTTCATAACCGATCGAACACAGCCATTCGAGCTGAGCGTGCAGATCGTAAAGCTTGTTCGACGGATCCTCTGTCTCCGGCGTGTAGCCGATGGAGTCGAGAAAATCGACGTGCAGCTTCTGGGTTGGAGAAGCGACGTGCTCCAGGTTGCAGAAAACTCCGCCCGGCGCGAGCAGGCGAAAGATCTCTTGGTACAGCTCACGCTTGCGTTCGTGAGTGCAGTGATGAATTGCGAAACTTGAAACCACGGCATCGAACTCCCCGATCCCGGGAAGCGGAGCGTCCATGTTGTGCTCGACGACGCTCACCTTATTATTTCCGGCGAAGCGCTGCCGCAAACGATTGAGCATCGCCGGCGAGAAATCAAGGGCGACGGCATCTGCGTTCGGAAACTTTGCGAGCACAAATCCAAGCAGGCGTCCGTCACCAGAGCCGAGATCGAGCACTCGCTTCACGCCCGCAGGCAGCAACTCCAGCAGCGTCGCCTCGCCTTCTTTGCGGTGCGGAATGCGGTCGGCCCTCCCGAGATAGCTCTCGGCGTGTTCAGCGTTGATCCATTCGTTGACTGCGGCCATATTTGTCATTCCGAGCGGACGTAAGTCCGCGAGGAATCTGCTTCTCCTTACACCGAGTACGAAACGTCATCGGGTTGCGAAAATTCGTCGGCATAGAGCGAGTCGGCACTTGCACCCACTGCGCTCCCGGCAACCGCGGCCGCAGCCGCTTTTGCGCCGCGCGCCATAGCTACGCGTCCGGTGCGGACCATTTCCAGAATTCCGTACGGACGCAAAACTTCCAGCAGACCATCGATCTTGTCTTCCGTGCCGGTGATCTCGACGATGATGGAATCGGTCGAAACGTCCACCACCCGTGCGCGAAACACGTCTGCCAATTGCAGCACATGCGAGCGGTTCTCGAGATTGGCGCTCACCTTGATCATCGCCAGATCGCGTGTCACCGACGGTGACGCACTCAGGTCATCGACGTAGAGAACGTTCACCAACTTGTAAAGATGGGCCTCCAGCCGTCGCGCCCCGAACTCGTCGGTATCGACGACAATCGTCATGCGCGACACGCCGGGCTTCTCCGTGTGACCGACCGTAAGCGACTCGATGTTGTACGCACGGCGGCGAAACAACGATGCAACGCGGTTTAACACTCCAGGTTTGTTTTCGACGTAAACAGCAAATGTGTGAATCATAGAACCTCAGTTTCGAGTTTCCAGTTTCGGGTTTCGAGCTCGCTTCGAGTGGTTGAACCTGAAACTCGAAACTTGAAACTTATTTGTTACTCGTCCGCCCCCGTTTCGTAAATCGGTGCCGGACGGCGAATCATTGCGTGCAAATCGGCTCCTGCAGGCACCATCGGATACACCGAGTCTTCCTGCTCAACGTGGAAGTTCACCAGCACCGGCCCCGGGTGCTGGCGCGCAGCCTGCACCGTGGGCACCACTTCCGAACGTTGGCTGACCGTGAACGACCGTATGCCGTACGCTTCCGCCAACTTGCTGAAATCAGGATTTACCAGCGGCGTTGCGGCATAACGCTTGTCGTAGAAGAATTCCTGCCACTGGCGCACCATTCCGAGATAGCCGTTGTTGATGATCGCGATCTTGATGTCGATCTTTTCCTGTACGATCGTCGCCAGCTCGCACAGCGTCATCTGGAATCCACCATCGCCGACCACGACCCAGACTTCCGCATCCGGACGCGCGAACTTCGCTCCGATCGCCGCCGGAAGTGCGAAGCCCATCGTTCCCAGCCCGCCGGACGTGATCAGCGAGCGCGGCTCGTCATGGTGGTAATACTGCGCCTCCCACATCTGATGCTGGCCTACATCGGTAACCACGAGCGCGCGGCCCTTCGTTTCGCGCCACAACTCGTTGATCACATGCGCAGCGTACAAGTGCCCGCTATCAGGCAGGTTCTTGATATCTCGCACCGCCGACTCGCCCCGCAGGTCGCGGATATGCGAGTTCCACATCGTGCGATCCCGCGGCTC
>CAYWSM010000471.1:0-15315 GCA_964460935.1 uncultured Terriglobales bacterium
GAAAAGGTCCTGGCGGAATTTGCCTTCACTGACGAGTTGTTCGAGGTTGCGGTGCGTGGCGACGATCACGCGGACATCGACCTTGACGGGCTTGTCGCCGCCAACTCGTTCGACCTCGCCTTCTTCCAATACGCGCAGCAACTTCGCTTGCATCGCAAGTGGCATGTCTCCGATCTCGTCGAGGAAGAGCGTTCCGTGGTGAGCCTGCTCGAATTTGCCGAGATGACGGTTGGCGGCTCCGGTGAACGAGCCTTTCTCGTGTCCGAATAGTTCGGATTCAATTAACTCTGCCGGTACAGCCGCGCAGTTGAGCGTGATAAAAGGACCATTCGCGCGATTGCTCTTCTCGTGCAGCGTGCGCGCGGCAAGTTCTTTGCCGGTGCCGGTTTCGCCGTAGATGCAGACGCGTGACTCACTGGCGGCAACGCGCTCGATCTGCGCCATCACACGCTTCATCGCCTCCCCGGACCAGACGATCTGGTGCTTGCCGACGCGCTGCTTGAGTTCGGTGTTCTCCTGCTCCAGACGCTTGAGCTTCAGCGCGTTCTCAACCGTCAGCAGCAACTTGTCCGTGGAGAGCGGCTTTTCAAGGAAGTCGAGCGCACCAAGACGGGTGGCCTTCACGGCCATCTCGATATGCGCCTGGCCGGACATCATCACCACCGGAGCGGTTACGCCGCTGCTTTTCAGGTCTTCAAGCAGCGCAAGGCCATCACGTTCGGGCATCACGACGTCGGACAGGATGAGATCGAACGGCTTCGACTTGGCGATCTCCAGAGCTTTGGAAGCATTGTCACAGACTGTGGCTTCATGTCCGGCGAGGCGAAATGCACGCGACAGGGAAGCTAGCGTATTTGGTTCGTCGTCAACGATGAGGATGTCAGCTTTGGTCGGCATGATTATCCAACTCTTGCGGGCTCAGCTCTGAGCGCGCCCTCCAGGCGCTGTGGTAATTCGATGCGAAATGTTGCGCCGCGCCCGGGTTCGCTCTCGACAGCAATACTACCGCGATGGTCGCTGATTACGGACTGCACGATGGCGAGGCCCAAACCGGTGCCGTGCTGCTTGCTTGTGTAATACGGCGTGAAGATGCGTTGGCATTCCTCGGGCGTAAGGCCGGTCCCGGTATCGGAAACCTCCACCTGCACTGTGTTTTGGAGCGCACGCGTGCGTACGGTGAGCGTGCCGCCCTGCGGCATGGCGTCCATGGCATTGAGCACAAGATTCGAGAACACACGGTGCAGCAGGTCGGGATCGGCGTTGATCATTGGCAATTCAGCCAAGTCCAGATTGGCTTTGACCGGCGGCCTCCCGGCGGCGGTGAGTTGCGGTTCGTGCAGCGTGATGATGCGCTTCAGCAATTCGTTGATCTGAACACGCTGCAGTTGCGGTTGCGGCATCTTCGAGAAATCGCTGAAGCGCCCGATGATGCTCTTCAGATTGGAGATCTCGGCGAGCAACGTCGAAGTGCTTTCCTTAAAGATCTCGTCAAACTCAGTGGGCGAAAGTTCCCGCGCCCGCAGCAGGTTCTCGACGGTGATCTGAAGTGGGAATAACGGGTTCTTCAGTTCGTGGGCAAGCCGTCGTGCCAGTTCCCGCCACGCGGCCACACGTTCTGACTGCACAAGGCGTTCGCGCTGATCGATGATCTCGTGCGTCATCTTGTTGAACGCCTCGGCAAGTTGGCCAAGTTCGTCGGTACCTGGTACTTCGACCCGCGTGTCCCAGTTGCCGGCCGCCACCGAGGCTGCCGCGTCCGCAAGCTGTTCTACCGGTCGCGTCACACGCGCCGCGAGCCAGATGGAAACCAGAATAGCTGCCAAAATCCCGACACCACCAACGGTAAACACGACGGCTCGGATGTGGTGAAGAAGTTCGACCAAACCGCGGCGCGCGGACCCAACCAGCAGCACGCCGATCAGCGAGCCATCCTCACCCTTGAGAGGAATGGCGTGGAAGCTCTCGGCATCAGCCAAATCGCTTGTCCAGTGGACGATTCCGCGAACCTCCTGGCCGCCCTTCTCCGCGGCTGCTTCCACGATAGGCGCAAGTTTGTCCGCACTGCCAAGTGAGTCGCCAGGAATCGTGAGATTTTGCGCATCGAATTTCGCCCCCTGATAGCGATACAGGAAAGCGCGCATACCTACCGGCAGGCTGATGGAGGCCAGGAAGTCATGATCGAGCCGTTCACCGCCGACGATGTAGAAGCTTTGGTCACCGATGGTGACTGCACGGACAGCGAATAGTCCTAGCGCGCTTCCGTCCGGGAGGGTTTCACGTTTTAGGAATGCAGGACCGGCCTGTTCTGACGGGACAGCATCCTTGTAACCAAAGCGAGCGGGCCATTGCGCAGACGAGATGATGGTTCCATCCGATTTCAGGAACTCCAGAAAATCGAGTCCGTGAGCCTGTGCTTGTGTGGCAGCATCGGTGACATACGCTGCTGCGTCGCCTCCCTGGCCCAGGTCGAGTGCCATGCGATTGGCGAAGTCGCTCTGAGCGATGGCGTCAATGCGATGGGCGACATCATCGCCCCGGCGCTGGAATTCCTGGCGGAACTGGTGTACGAGGGCTTCCGTGCGAGCCGCGTCTGCAGCCTCGAACACCTGCTTTGTGCGCAGTGACACGACGTATCCGATCGTCACCACCGTCGCGATGATGATGAACGACAACGCCGCAAGGAGCCGTTGGCGAAAGCTCATGGCCGGACCTCCGGGCGAGTCCGAGGAGCGAGCCACACATTCGCGAAGCGCCGGTTGCCTTCGGGAGATTCGGTCCAGTTACGTACCCGGTCTTTCAACGCAGTTGCTCGAGGGACTGTTACTAAGGGAATCGCCATATAGGTCTGCAGCGCAGCACGTTCGCTGTTGTAGAGCGATTCCGGACTTGCGCCAATCGACGGCAGAGTTAGACCAAGCTGATCGGCGATACCGCTCAGTGCTGCCGCCGGATCGAGCGAAGGCAGGTTGATCACTCGAATGCGCAGATCGATTCGCGACGCGGTATTCGGCACGGCCTGCATGCTGATGCCGATGTCCTGCACGTTAAGGGCTATGCGCTCGGCAATCAGGCGTTGCAATTGATCGCCGGCATCATAGGCAATGGCCAGCGGCGGCGCTTGGCCGACCTCGTTGCGAAGCTGCCGCGCACGTACGATGTCCTGCCTGGGATCAAAAAGGAAGGCGTATCCAGTCAGCCAATTAGGCAACAGGCTGGCGGAAATCTCTCCCTGGCGCTGAAAGATAACGTTATGGATCGCATAACGATCGATCGAGAGCGCGATCGCCTGGCGCAAGCGTACATCCTGTAGTCCAGGTCTGCTGGAATCCATAACAACGAAAACAGTTTGGGACGGCCGCGAGAGGCTTGTGCGCAAGTGGTCCTGCTGGGCACGTCTCCACTGTTCGGGGGTGATTTCAATGACGTCGGCGCGGTCGAGCGTAAAATCGCTCATCTGGTCTCGAGAATTGCGGGAGGTCGTAATCTCCAGGCGATCCACGAACGGCCGTCCGCCCCAGTACTTGTCATTGGCACTGAGCGAGAATGCCGCGGCGGTGCGATTTTCAATCTCGAAAGGCCCTGTTCCAACAGGGTGATCGTTGGGCTGTGTTGCGAAGATGGCATAGCGCTGAAGCGAGAGGAGCGCGGGCAAATTGGGTTGCGGTTCGTCCGATTCGATTACCAGTCCCCTTGCGGTGGCGTGTGCACGCCAGGGAAAACCCGACATCATGGAAAGCGACAGTTCAATCGCGGGGGAGTCGCAGGGTTGTCCGTCATGGAATGTGACGCCGGGACGGAGGGTAAATTCCCAGCGGCGTCCATTGTTCGATGATGTCCAGGAAATCGCCAAGCCGGGTTTCAAATGGCCGTTGTCATCAACGGTGACAAGCGTTTCGAACACAGGACCCACCAGGACTTCCGGCGTGTAATCGCCCGACATTGCGATGGCCTGCGTTTGCGCGCGGAGAGCGCCGCCATATCGTGGACGGGTGCGCGCATGGGCGCCGGACGCAAGCGCCATCGCCACGCTACTGATTGCAAGTAACCGAAACGCTGTACGCCTCATAGCTCCCCGTCCGTAAGTTGTGCGAGACGGCAGTTACGCTCTCGCCGTGCGTCCACAATGCCGTGATAGGTCCCGAAAAATCTGTCCCCGCGCTAACCTGCACCGGATTACGATCTGGAATTTCGAATGCGCGCAAGGAATCGGTGCTGGTGTCGTCAACGGCACTCGTGACCAGAAGTTGCGTGCCGCCGCCACAACCACTCTTCACCGCTGCGATGTCGCTACCCCAGTCTGCCGTTGTGGATGCCGACAGTACACGAGTGTTCGTGCCATCATTCGTCCGAACCTGGCCATCGATTCCGGTCGCAATGAGCAGGTCGTAACCCGGGTGCGGAATGGAAACCAGCGAATAGAACGGTCCTCCCGGCTTGTAAATGCTTAACGTTTCCGTGAAATAGTTTCGTCCGGAGTTGAATAGCGCAGACTTCGCCCCGAGCGGCCACGGATCGTCGCTATCCCGGCACGAAATCGCGATCCCCCCTCCGCCCGCGACGCTGCAGATAGTACCGGGCAGATAGGCATCCGCCAGATGGTCCTTCGCGGGGACCACTAATCCCCTTAAATCCCTGGGAAAGTTGTGCGATGTGGTGATGCCGATCGATTGGTCCCGTTGCCAGCTTCCGTCGTGCTGGGTGAGCGTTGTTACTGACGCGGCGTCGAGAATGATCATCCGGTTGCCATCCACGTACGCGTCAAGAATCTGTGCCGGTTGCGACCAGAGAAGTGTTTTGTGGATGGTGACGCTGGGTCCGCCGTGTGGGGTTGGAGCCGTCTCAATCTGCGGAACGGAAATCATCTCCAGATGTGTTTCAGTTCCATGCCTGACCTCGACAATCCACAGATAGCCCTGCATGTTTTCAGACAGCGTAACCTGAACGGCGCTGTTAGCATTCGCGCCTGAAATCACGCGTATCCCGGAAGAACGCAGTTGCGCTTCCAGTTCCCGTTGAATTTCGGTGACATCGGTATTTGAAAGCGAAGATGAGTTTGTTATCGAAAGCGTTATGTATCCGGAAGCAGCCGTTCCTGTAATTGTCTTAGCCAGATCGGCGACGGACGCGTTCCAGTTCGCAGCGAAAGCGCTGGTCGAAATGCAGAGTAGAAGCGAGATGAGTAGGAACAGGATCAGCGATTTCCAGTCCCCCGCACGCTGCGAGCCCGCTGGCGATGGACTCGTGCTGTCCGCATGATCCCGTTTCAGGCCTGTCATTCGGAAAAGTGCATTATAGTTCCAGCGTTTCATAAGTCCTCCAGGCAATTCACCCATCCCATAATTGAACGCCGTTTTGGAACCAACCGGGCAGCCCGACGGCGGCGGAGTCAGACTGCCCGGAGTGTCCGGAAGCGGGGAGCACCTCCGGAAGATTAATGCCGCAATCCCGAGGAAGTACCGTCGGCGGCAGCCACCAAGGCTGCATGTGAGTGATCGTGCATCCGAGAACTGCTCGACGGCAGAACCACCAGGCTCATCCCAATCAGCAGCGGCGCCCAAGCCAGGCAAACCAGAGCCAACGTGGTGCGCCAGCGAATCGGTTGCGGTTCCAGGGCCTCTGCGCCGGTTGCTGTCTTACGGCGATACTGTGCAGCTAACCACGCATCGTTAGCGACGATTACTGCGGCTACCAAGAACATTCCAACTCCAACCACCAGCATCATGTATTTCAGGAACAACATAACCGCCTCCTCAGATCCCCGTGATGCCCCATTCAAGCCTTCATTTTGGATTGAGTAGGGTTGTAACTGTCAGGACGCCCGGTGCGTGGTCCGAAAAAGAACCGAAACAGTCCTCCGAAAATCAGCTCTTCGAGTAACAGCGCGCAGGCGAGAGAGAAGAACAATCCTGCGATTACGACTGCGAATGTGGTTGCGGTTTGCATATTTGTTCTCCTCTATCGGGTAGCCTGGCTCATGCTGCGGCCGTCAACAGTGTTATCGGTCAAAGTGTTCGCCGTCGCGACAACCATTGGCTCCGAGCTGCCAAAAATCTGGGCCGTCAAGTCGTCGCTCTCGCCATGAATCTCGACTACATCGCCCGGGCGAACGATCTCGAACAGATCTTCCAGATCCTTCTTTGCCATGCGAATGCATCCATGAGAAGCGGCCTTGCCGATCGACCGTGGAGCGTTCGTGCCGTGAATCCCGTAACCCTTCTGGTTCAGTCCAATCCAGCGCGTTCCAACGGGGTTCTGCGGCCCTGGTTCGACGATCTGACCTTTGTGGTAATAGGTCGGATTCGTGACGCGATTGACGATCTTGAATGTGCCGATCGGACTCGGACTGGAAGGCCTGCCGATTGCGACGTCATAGATCCTGCTGACTTGTCCGTCTTCAATCAGCGCCAACTTGCGGTCAGGCAGGCTGACCACAATCTGACGAACCGTTTCGGGTTGCGCCGTCTCTTGCGCGCGTGCCCGTGCTGCTGCCAAAACCAGGATTGCCAATACCAGCCTTGCTTTCGCCTTCAGTTCCGAGTTTCCGTCGATCCGCCGCATCGCCGTTCTCCTTGGGTCACTGACTACGCCAAGGGATAATGCAGGGGGTTGGCCAACGCTTAAGTTATTGATTTATCGAACCTTATCGGCCACGGGAGTGTGTTCGGATAAAGGCAGTGTGTGCGACGAGACACAGCCTTTGGCTGTTAGATCCGTGGTTCTCAGTGAATCACTGCCGCCCAGCGTTTTCTTAGACTAAGCTTGCAAGACTCAGCCGTGCGCAGGACTGCGACCAGCGAGTGCCCAACATCCAACGACTGAAACATGCCAATCTTCGAAAAAACGACGGCCAGGGTACTTGCGACGATCCTGCTGTTCGCCGCCGCCGGCGCGTTTGTGTGGGGTGCTCGTCACACTCTTGTCGCGTTCGTGTTCGCCATCTTCTTTGCTTATGTGCTTGAACCGGCTGTGTCGTTCGTCGCGCGCACAAGATTGGGAAGAGGGCATCGCGATCGCGCCATTGTGATCGTGTACCTCGTGTTGCTTGGCATTTTGTCTATCTCACTCACGTTCGGCGGACCGAAACTGGTGAAGGAGGCGCGCTCCCTCGGGGAAAAACTTCCGCAACTCCTGGAAGGCGTGACCAGCGGCCAGATCGCTCACCAGATCGGCAGTTCGCGTGGATGGAGCCTGAACACCCAAAAGCGCCTTGAACAATTCCTCGCCGCACACAGTCAGGAAATCCTTCGCTGGGCGCAGGACCTCGGGGCCCGCGCGGCAGAAGTGGCAACCAACGCCATCTGGCTGGTGATTATCCCCATCCTTGCGATCTTCTTCCTGCGAGACAGCCAGCTCTTTTCCGAGTCTCTGATCGAGGTATTCGACCGTAAACTGCAACGCCAGTTATTGCGAGGCATCCTGCAGGATTTGAATGTCATGCTCGCGGCTTACATCCGGGCGCAGTTGATTCTGGCCGCGATATCCGGCGTGGCTTATACCGCCGCCTTGACCGCGCTTCGCGTGCCGTATTCCTTCGTGCTCGGAGCGCTCGGCGGCCTGGCTGAATTTGTCCCTGTCGTTGGTCCGCTGGTGACCGCCGCAGTAATTCTGGGAGTGGCATTCCTACTCAATTACCCGCACCTGTTGATCGTCGCCATATTCCTCGGTATCTGGCGATTGGTACAGGATTACGTTACGTCCCCCCGCATCATGGGCAGCAAAGTGGAACTGCATCCGTTGGCCGCGCTGTTTGCCATCCTGGTGGGAGCCGAGATCGGTGGCGTTCTCGGTGTATACCTCTCGGTACCGGTCATGGCCACTTTGCGCATCCTGTATCGCAGATGGCAAGGCTACGATGAGGCTCAACGAGCGCTCTCTGTGACGGATAAACTGCCTACCTCGTGAGGCAGGTGCTATCCTTGTCCGCCGATAGCGGATTTGGAGGATGCATGGGCATTTCCCGCAGGAATTTCCTGACCACTACCAGCATGGGCTCACTCGCACTCGGCCTCGATGCACAGACCACCAGGAGAACAGACGATAAACCCGCAGAACAGCGGACAGAGCTGCTGCGCGTTACCGGCAAGACCGTCATCATCACCAAGTACACGGGGAAACAAACGGTCGATGATGCTTACAAGTTCTTGCTCAACGGCGGCGATACGCTCGACGCTGCAATCATGATTGGTAAAGCGCAGGAAGACGATCCTGCCGACGACACTGTTGGATTAGGCGGACTTCCGAACGAAGATGGCGTCGTTGAACTCGATGCATGTTGCATGCATGGCCCAACTCGCCGGGCAGGATCGGTGGGCGGAGTTCGCAACATCAAGAATGTGTCCATGCTGGCGAAGGCCGTTATGGACCATACCGGTCATGTGATGCTGGTGGGCAAAGGCGCGGAGAAATTTGGCAAGGTCATGGGTTTTGCGGAAGAGAACCTGCTGACCGAGAAGGCGCGGAAGACATGGCAACTGTGGAAAGAGACGAATTCGGATCAGGACTGGTGGGGACCGGGGCTGGCCGATCCGAAATATCAGGTGCCGCAGGGAACGCAACCGCCTCCCAATATGTCTGAGCTGTTCGAGGAAAGAATGAAACGCATCTACGCGCGAGCCGAGGCGTTAGGCATCGCTCCCGAAGACCGTGATCATGCCGTCAGTCGCGTCCTTCGCCCGCCAACAGGGACGATCCATATCTCGGTGCTGAACTCGAAAGGCGAAATGTCGGGCATGACGACCACTGCCGGTCTGGCATGGAAGCTCGCCGGACGCGTGGGAGATTCGGCCATCATCGGCGCAGGTTGCTACACCGATCAGGATATCGGCTCAGCCGGAGCCACCGGCAGCGGAGAAGAAAACATCAAGGTCGCCGGCGCGCACAGCATCGTCGAGAACATGCGCCGAGGTATGTCTCCGCGCGAAGCAGGCCTGGATGTGCTGAAACGAATTGCCCATTTCTACGAAAAAACACCGGCGAAGATCCGTTTCATCACGATGGTGTATTACATCCTGCGAAGAGATGGCGAGTACGCGTGCGTTTCCTTGTGGAGTGGTCCGCCGGATAAGCTATACAAGTTCGCGGTACATGACGGAAGCTCGCGGCTCGAAAGCGCGGTAGCGCTCTTCCAAGGCTCGCCGCTTGACTTCCCTCCGGCTGCACCGCAGGGGACGTGGTACCGGTAAGTTGGTCAGTTGGTCAGTTCATCAGTCTGTCAGAACATAATAAAATTACGAGCGGGCAAACTGTTCTGATGAACTGAAGAACTGAGATACTGATGAACTTTTATGCAACGCCTCTCCATCAAGACGCACAAGAAGCGCGAGATCCTCGACATCACCGACGACGTCCAGCAGGCTCTGGCGACGGACAAGACTGGCCTCTGTCATCTCACCGTCTTACATACGACGGCTGCGCTAACCACGGCTGATCTTGATCCCGGTACCGACCTCGACATGCTCGACGCCTTCGATGCGCTCATCCCCAAGCTGCACTACCGCCATCCGCACGACCCAAGCCACGTGCCCGACCACATCCTTTCGGCGCTGATTGGGACCTCTGTAACGCAACCGGTAGAACAGGGCCAGCTTATCCTTGGGACATGGCAGAGAATTGTGCTGGTGGAATTGGATGGGCCGCGGAAGCGGGATGTGACCGTTATCTTTCTCACAGAATGAACAACGACTTAGCCACTATCCACTAGCTACTAGCCACTGATTTCTTACAACACCGCCGTCTCGTGTATCTCCCGCCCTTCGGCAAACCGTTGCAGGTTCAGCAGCGACGCATCAATCAATTCCGTTTCGCCGCGAAGTACCAGATCGGCCGTGATCTTTCCCGTCGCCGGTGAATGCATCACACCGTGTCCGCTGAACCCATTGGCGAAGAAGAATCCCGGAACATCTGGAGCCATGCCGAAGATCGGATGGTGGTCCGGCGTCATCTCGTACAGCCCCGCCCAGGCGCGCTTGGGGTTGATGGGTACATGATCGAAGCAGGGCACCCGATTCGCGGCGCATTCCAGAATCTTCTCGATGAACGTTGGTTCAAAGTCAGTCTTATAACCGGGCTTTTCCTCCGGATCGTTCCACGCCATCAAGAATCCGCGCGCCTCCGGACGGAAATGAAAGCCATTCGACATGTCGATGGTCATCGGCGCCGAATGCGGATACTCGTCAAACGGCTCTGTTGGCACCAGCATGCGACGCAGCGGTTCGACCGGCAGATCGACGCCAACCATCTTTGCCACGCCGGCCGCCCATGCCCCCGCGGCGTTTATGACTGTCCGCGTAGCGATTGATTCGCGCGAGGTGTTGACCGCCGCCACGCCATTGCAATCGACAGAAATTCCCGTCACCTCAGTGCCGCGCCACAGCCGAGCGCCCTGTTCAGAAGCTCTCGTCATGAAGCCCACCATGGCGCTATTCGGATCAACGAATCCATCCGTCGCGCAAAAGTTCCCGCCAAGCACGTCATCGGTCTTCAGCAACGGATAAGTTTTTCGAATGTCCTCCGCCGAAAGCTTCTCAACCTTTAGCCCGGCTGCCTCCTGCTTCTGCCGATTCGCGTCGAGATACTTCAGGTGCGCGTCGTTAGTCGCAAGAAACAAATATCCCTGAGCGCGGTAATCCGCCGGGTAGCCCATCCGTTCCTCGAACGACGCATAGAAAGGAATGGAGTACATCGACATCTGGATATTCACGGGAGTTGAGAACTGCGCTCGCACTCCGCCCATACTTTTTCCCGTGGACCCTTTGCCTTGGTGCGCTTCACGCTCGATCACCAGCACATTCCGGCAACCCTGTTCCGTGAGGTGGTACGCAATGCTGGACCCGACAATTCCTCCGCCAATGATGACGACGTCTGCCGTTTGCATGCAGAGATTGTAGTCAACACAACCGAATATCTGAATATCTGGTTATCACCAATATCAGGTGATCTGATGATCTGGAGATCTGACGAGGTAAATGAGAAGAATTTGACTACTCGACAGAGGACGCCGGGTTTTCATCATAGCCAGATATCCAGATGATCTGATAACCGGATAACCAGTTCCTTCTGTTACCATCGAAATGCAAGATGAGCATTGATCCAGCGAGAATTCTGTTCGAAATCATAGCGTTCCTGTTCGCTATCAGCGTGCACGAGTCAGCACACGCCTGGATGGCAAATCGCTGTGGCGACCCAACGGCCAGCCTGTTGGGCCGGATCACGCTGAATCCGATCAAGCACATCGATCCGATCGGAACCATTGTTCTTCCGGCGCTTGCGCTGTTCTACCACTTCCCGATGATCGGATGGGCTAAGCCGACGCCGGTTGATCCGCGGCATTTTCGCAATCCAGTACGCGACGATATCCTGACCTCGCTCGCCGGGCCGATCAGCAATTTGCTCGTTGCAGCGTGTGCGACAGTGGCGCTGATCCTGATTTCCGTAAGTTCGCCGCTCGGACGTTTGCTCGTGCACGGCATGGCTGTAGAAACGAACTCGGTTTTGGTGCCGATCGTTTACTTCTTCCAGTTCATGTTGTTCCTGAACGTACTGCTGGCGGCGTTTAACGTGATCCCCGTGCCGCCGCTCGATGGCAGCCATGTGCTACGGCATTTTCTGCCGGAATCTGCACGTAGGATTTACGATACGGTAGGAATGTTCGGATTGTTGCTGATCTTCCTGGTTGGCGGCCGCGTGATTGGCGCGATCATGGATCCGATACTTAACTTCTTCTACGGGGTCCTGGCAAAATTCTGATGACTGAGACGAATCAACAAAAACCCCGCGTTCTTAGCGGGATGCGCCCTACAGGCAAGTTACACCTAGGCCACCTTGTCGGTGCGCTCGATAATTGGGTAAAGCTTCAGGAGAAGTACGACTGCTTCTTTTTCGTCGCCGATTGGCACGCGTTGACCACCGACTACGCTGACACTTCGCGCGTGAAGCAGAACATCCTTGAGATGGCCTTCGACTGGCTCGCTGCCGGGCTCGACCCCGAGAAGTCTGTCATCTTCACGCAGTCGCATGTGCCGCAACACGCGGAATTGTTCCTACTGTTGTCGATGATCACGCCTCTGGGCTGGCTCGAACGCGTTCCGACGTACAAAGAACAGCGCGAGAACATTAAGGACAAAGATCTCGGCATGTACGGATTCCTCGGCTATCCCGTGCTGCAATCGGCCGACATCATCATCTATAAGGCCGCATATGTACCCGTCGGCGAAGATCAGGTTCCGCACATCGAGCTCACGCGCGAAATCACGCGCCGCTTCAACAGCTTCTTTGGCGACGTTTTTCCTGAGCCACAGCCGCTTTTGACTCCCATGCCCAAGCTGCCGGGCACCGACGGACGCAAGATGTCGAAGTCTTACGGCAACGCCATTTTGCTCAGCGATCCGGAAGCGGACATCCGCCAGAAGCTGAAAACCATGGTTACCGATCCGGCCCGCGTGCGCCGGACCGATCCGGGCAATCCACAGGTCTGCCCGGTATACTCGCTGCACAAGATCTACAGTTCGCCGGAGAAGATCAAGGAAGTCGAAGTCGGCTGTACGACGGCGGGTATCGGCTGTATCCAGTGCAAGGGTTGGGTCGCCGACAACCTGATCACACAGATCAAACCCCTACAGGAACGTAGGGCAAAATACGAGCAGAATCCCAAACAGGTTTGGGATATGCTCGAAGCCGGTTCGGAACGAGCGCAAAAGGTGGCAGAGACCACTATGAACGATGTTCGTGCGGCCATGAAGTTCAGCAAGGGATACGAGCCGCCCAAGAAGTCTGCGAATGCGGAGTAGTTGAGTTTGCCAGAAGAACAACAACAATCAGCGACATCCCAAGCTACACCTGTGCCGCCCGCGTCCGAGTCGAAGATCGTCGCCGCAAAACTCGCGCGCCAGAAGCGCGGTGAAGAGTCGCCATTCGCCATCACCGTCGGCCAAGTCTACGATGGCCCGCTCGACCTGCTGCTTGACCTCATCCGCAAGCAGGACATCGACATCTACGACATTCCGATCGCGCAAATCACGGCGCAGTACCTGCAATATGTTGAGCGCATGAAGCATCTCGACGTGGATATCGCGTCGGAATTCATCTACATGGCGTCGGTGCTCATCCAGATCAAATCGCGAATGTTGCTCCCGCGTGATCCGGAAATTCCCGGTGAAGTGCAGGTCGATCCGCGCGCCGAGCTTGTCGAACGCCTCCTCGAGCACGAAAAATTCAAGATGGCGGCGCAAATGCTGCTCCAGCGGCAACAAATCGAGAATGCAGTCCTCTCGAACCCGGCGCTGAAGGAGTTCAAGAACCAGGAAGGTACCGAGGCGGAACTTGCGGCCGATGTCGTTGACCTTGTGCGCACCTTTCAGCAGATCATTGACCGCCAGCGCCATCGTCCGATGATCAACGTGGATGAAGAAGCAGTTACGGTCACGCAGATGATCGACTACTTCCGCCGCCGTTTAACGATCGAAGAACGCCCGATCCGCCTGAAGAATTTGCTGCGCTCGTTGCAGACCCGCAACGCGCTGGTCTGCGCATTCCTGGCTTTGCTCGAAATGGTGCGCTTGCAGGCAATTATGCTGCGCCAGGAAAGCGTCTTTGGCGAAATCGTGATCAAGAAAAGTTCGACGTTCGAGCAGGTGATGACCGAGCAGGCAGCGGTGCGCGACGACTGGGAATAAATTGGTAATTGGGTAATTTAGTGAATTGGTAATTTGAAAACCGGGAAGTTTCAGTTGAGGCGTTAAACCGAAAACCGATAACCGAGAACCGACAACTAACATACTGACGAACTGACAAACTTGTCCCTAAAAGGCAAACTCGAAGCAATCATCTACGCGGCGGAAGATCCGGTCACCATCGACCAGCTTACGCTGCTCCTGAAGGAATCTGTCATTAACGATGACGGACTGACCGAACTCGAGCCTGCGGCGGCGCAAGCCGAAGTGAAGAACCGTATTCGCGCCGCCCTGACCGAACTCACGGGCGATTACGGCAATCCCGATCGTGGCGTCGAAATCCGCGAGGTGGCCGGCGGATACCGCATGTCCACCAAGCCCGAGCACCACGACCTGATCCGCGGATTTGCCAAGAGCCTGAAGCCGCCGATACGCCTATCACTGCAGGCGCTCGAGACGCTCTCTGTCATCGCCTATAAGCAGCCCGTAACGGCCCCAGAGATCAGCGAGATTCGCGGCGTCGATTCCAGTGGCGTGCTCGCCAACTTGATCGACAAGAAACTGGTCACCACCGCCGGACGTAAGCAAGTTATTGGCCGGCCGATCCTGTACAAGACGACGAAGGAATTTCTGGTCCGCTTCGGCCTGAAAGATGTCACCGAACTGCCCAGCATGGAAGAGTTCGAAAAGATGCTCGGCGCTGCTACCCAGGAAGAGCTCTTCGAGCCGGTAGCGCCACAAGCTCAACCCGATGCCGAAACTGCGGTGCCGCAGGATTCCGAGGAACCTGCCGCCGAGCGAGAACCTGAGCCAACCGAATCGGCTTCGACGGAGGGCGAGGCTCCTTCCGCCGAATCTGGGGAATCACAAGAGGGAGCGCCTGTACCCAGCAACCAGTCCAATGACTGAATGCTGTTTGCTGTCTGCTATTTGCTAGCTGCCCATGCAAGAACGTTTACAAAAGATCATCGCCGCCGCCGGCATTGCCTCCCGCCGCCACGCCGAGGACTTGATTAAGTCTGGGCTGGTGACGGTGAATGGCCAGATTGTTACCGAGCTCGGCACTAAGGCCGATCCGGCGATCGATCACATCAAGGTCAACAACAAGCTCCTGAAGACGCCCGAGCGGCACGTTTACATCCTGCTCAATAAGCCTAAAGGATACGTTACAACTTCCAGTGATCCGGAAGGCCGTCCCACGGTGATGGACCTCCTCCGCAATGTCGGCGTACGCGTCTACCCCGTTGGCCGCCTCGACTACGCCAGCGAGGGCCTGCTGCTGCTGACGAATGACGGAGATCTCACGCAGAAGCTCACACACGCTTCGTCACACGTTCAAAAGACGTATCTCGTGAAAGTCTCTGGAGTTCCGCCGCAGGAGAGCCTCAACAAATTGCGCAAGGGCGTCGTACTTCAATCCATTAAGCCAAAGTCAGGCGACAAGCGCTCTCCCGAAAAAGTCCGCACTGCGCCCGCGAAGATCGAGGTCTTCAAGGAAGGCGACAACCCCTGGTACGAAGTGACGATCATCGAGGGCCGCAATCGCCAGATTCGCCGCATGTTCGAAGAGATTGGCCACCATGTTGAAAAGATCAAGCGCGTGAAATACGGCCCGCTGGAACTGGATGTCGAACCCGGCAAATACCGC
>CAYWSM010000472.1:0-33120 GCA_964460935.1 uncultured Terriglobales bacterium
CTGTCACTCAACTGACCGGGCGAGGGCGCCCGGTCCCACATCTTCTTACCTAGCTCGGGCTTGTGTGGCGGCATCATGAAGTGGCAGCCCATCATGATCATGCGCGCGACCCAGAAGAAAAGGATGTCGAAGCCTGTGATCAGCAGCGACGTGGGGTAAAAGACTTCGAGATCGCGCGTGGCGTCGGGCCAGCCGAGCGTCGTGAACGGCAGCAGCGCGGACGAGAACCAGGTATCGAGGACATCGGAATCCTGCGTGAGGTTCGCCTTCTTGCAATGCGCGCACTGCGCCGGCGTCTCGCGCGCGACGGTGACTTCGTGGCAGTCGGCACAGTGCCACGCGGGAATGCGATGCCCCCACCAGAGCTGGCGCGAGATGCACCAGTCGTAGATGTTCTCCATCCAGTTCAGGTAGATGGTCTTGTAATTCTCGGGTGTGAACCGGATGGCGCCACTGGTGACAGCTTCTGTGGCGGCACGGGCCATGCTCATGCCGCCGGTGTTCGGATCCTTGTTGACGGCGACGAACCATTGCGTCGAAAGGCGCGGCTCAACGACGGTCTTGCAGCGATCGCACTTGCCAACCGGAACGGTGTAGTCCTTGGTGCCGACCAGCCAGCCGCCCTTTTCGAGATCGGCGAGCACGCGATGGCGCGCTTCGTGGCGATCGAGTCCAGCGTATGGCCCAGCGTTCTCATTGAGGACCGCATGCTCGTCCATGATGTTGATCTGCGGCAGGTCGTGACGGAGTCCGGCCTGGTAGTCGTTGGGATCGTGCGCGGGCGTAACCTTTACGGCGCCGGTGCCAAACTCGGGTTGCGCAAGATCGTCGAGGATGATCGGAATCTCGCGATTCATCAGCGGCAGCAGAACTCTCCTGCCGTGCAGGTGGCGATAGCGTTCGTCGCGTGCATTCACGGCGATGGCGGTATCCCCCAGCATGGTTTCCGGGCGCGTGGTGGCAACGGTGATGTACTCGTCCTTGCTTCCGATGACCGGATAGCGGATTTCGTAGAGCTTGCCGGGCGTGTCCTCGTGCTTGACCTCGAGGTCGGAGATCGCGGTAACGCAGCGCGGACACCAGTTGACGATGTACTTGCCGCGGTAGATCAGCCCTTCTTCATAGAGGCGGACGAACACCTCACGCACGGCGCGTGAGAGATTGTCGTCCATGGTGAAGTACTCGCGCGACCAATCGACAGACGCTCCGAGGCGCTTCATCTGGTCGAGGATCGCCCCGCCGTAATGCGCGCGCCATTCCCAAACACGTTCGACGAACTTCTCGCGGCCAAGATCGGTGCGCTTCACGCCTTCGGTGGAGAGCTGGCGCTCGACCATCATTTGCGTGGCGATGCCGGCATGATCGGTTCCGGGCAACCAGAGCGTGATTTCGCCGAGCATGCGATGCCAGCGGACGATGATGTCCATCTCCGTCTGGTTGAGCATGTGGCCCATGTGCAAGCGGCCGGTGACGTTCGGCGGCGGCAATAAAAGGGTGAAGACGGGACGCTCGTCGCCCTCGGCGGGCGTGTCGACGTGAAAAAGGTTTTGCTTAACCCAGAATTCGGCCCAGCGCTTTTCGATGTCGGCTGGTTCGTACGCTTTTGGCAGATCGTGAGCCATTCCTGACCTTAACCGCTATAAGACGAATGTGAGCGGAAGAGTAATCCTTGATCTTACAGGGGCGGAAAAAGAGGGGTCAAACCGGAAGAGGGGTGGGAGATAGCAGCCGCGAAAAGTGCACCCCCGCCGCACAGAGCGGTGCTGCCTCCACCTACATGGAAGAGGCGCACGTTGGAGTGGAGATGAAAGAAGGAACTACTGGCCCTTTGAATGTTATTGTTTCTTACCGAGATTCAATTTTGCGCGCAGATGCTCGTCAAGTGTATTCCGCCGAGCGGAAGCCAATTCCGCCCGCAATACTTGTGAGTCTTTGCGCAATGCAACGGACTGTGCCCGGATCATCCTCGACCCTACACAAATTCGCTTGCTTTGTTGGATTACTTTATCGATTTCGTTAAGCCACTCCGAAGGGTATGTATTAAGAGGAATCGCGAGATCGACCGAGGGAAGCTCAGACTCCCGGTTGATTCCTTCAAAAAGTACTACTGGGGCAAAAGACAACGAACGTGCAATCCTGACGACTTCGGCGTCACATTCCCGTTCATCTTCGCTGATCGCTACAGCATCACTCGCCTCCTCCGTGAGCAGGCGAGTGAGCAAGGAGATGGAGGTCCCACTCGTTTCAACAACGTAACCGGCGTGGGAAAGAACCGCGAGCCTTAGGCATTCATCAGTTCCAAAATGTACAATTTTTGACGCCAATGACACACCCTACTTTCTGCCTCGGTGCTTCCTGTCAGGCGTTTCTCTACTAGAGATAGTCGCTCTCGATGTCTCCTTTTTTCAATCCTGAATTGGGAATCCAAGCGCGTCAACTTTTGCCATCGGTGCTCGATGCGGAACGGTTGGCACGATTAGTGACTCGATTTGGTGCGAGTCCAGCGTACAAATGGAAGTGAGTTGCCCACCGATGAGTCGCGCAGAATTGTTATTACTGCAACTTGAGGATAGGAGTGTACACGATCTCACAAACGACTCTCACGTGAGCTGTTCGAACCTTCCTTGAGTTGCGCTGGCAGTAAATCCTGGGAACGCGCGGACTTCTCTTTGTCCCATACTGCTTTCGTATTATTGCTCGTTGTTCTCACCTTCTGAATAATCGCGACACTTTGTGGGGTACAGCCTTGGGTTCCGGGCACGGGGAACGGTGTGAACTCTCTGTGCTTGTAGCTAATTCTGCTGGAGATTCAATTCATGAAGATGTTGCGTAATGCAATGCTCGTGGTGTTCTTTGCCTGCCTGAACGTGTTTGCTCAGCAGATTACCGGAAGCATGCGCGGGACCGTATCGGATCCCACTGGTGCAGTACTTCAAGGCGCGACCGTCACCGCGGTGCAGACCGAGACGGGTTGGTCACGTTCGGTGACAAGCGACCGCAACGGCAACTATCTCTTGCTGGAATTGCCGGTGGGACATTACCGCCTGGAGATCGGAGCGAAGGGATTCCAGAGCTACGTGCAGGACGGAATCGGGTTGAACGTGAATGAGACCGCTTCGATTTCGGCGCACTTATCGGTGGGCTCGGAGAACGAGCAGGTGCAGGTAAGGGCTGATGCGGAAATGATTCAGCCCAGCATCACGGCGCTCGGAAAGGTCGTGCAGGAGCGGGAACTCGAGGACCTGCCGCTGAACGGGCGCAATTTCTCGCAACTGGGACTGCTGCAACCCGGCGTCGTTCCCCTAACTCCTGGTTTGCAAGAGGCGGGCGGAGCGCTGAGGAATGGACAGGCGTATTCGGTGAACGGCCAGCGGCCGGAGTCGAACAATTTTCTGATCGACGGCGCCAACAACTTCAACGGTGTGGACGGCGGATTCGTGTTGAAACCGCCGGTGGATGCGATCACCGAATTCCGAATCCTCACGCACAACGCGACGGCGGAATTCGGCAACAGCCTGGGATCGACGACGAACATCGTCACGCGTTCGGGATCGAATGCCATTCATGGAACGATCTGGGAGTTTCTGCGGAATGACGCCTTCGATGCGCGCAATTACTTTGCGCCAGATACAGAGCCGCTGAAGCAAAACCAATTTGGCGCCAGCATTGGCGGACCGATCAAGAAAGATAAGACGTTCTTCTTCGGATACTACGAGGGATTCCGGAACCGGCAGGGTGAGACGCAGTTGGCCACCGTTCCGTCGATGAAAGAGCGGCAGGGAGATTTCTCGGAACTCTGTCCGGAGGGATTTACCGGAGGATTCTGCAATAACCCGCAGCATCAGTTATTCAACATCTTTGCCAACGCGCCTTATCCGAATAACCAGATGCCGAGCGCGCAGTTCAATCCGATCTCCCAGAAGTTGTTGAGCTTCTTCCCGGAGCCGAACGTTGGCACGAACTTCTTTTCGTCCACGCAAACGCTGTCCGATGACACCGACCAGTTCGGCATGCGAATTGATCATTACCTGACGACGAAGGACACCCTGAATTTCCGGTACATGTTCAGCGATGGCAGTAGCGTCGATCCGCTCTCGCCATCGGGGGCGAGCGTGCCGGGTTTCCCAATCGGGATTGACCAGCGTGCGCAGAATTTCGTGGCGCAGTTGACGCACACGTTCTCTCCAACGCTGATCGGCGTGGCGCGGTTCTCGTTCCTGCGAAACAAGTTCTTGTTCGACCAGCACCTGAATCACGAGAGCCCGTCTGATTTGGGATTCCAGTATTCGCCGAGCCTGGATCTTGCCGCGGGACCTCCGTTCATCCAGATCAATGGATACACGACGGTGGGGGATCCGATCACCGGTCCACGGAACAGCTATGAAAACGTGTTTGACTACTCGGGGTCGGTGAGCTGGGTGAAGGGCAAGCACGAATTTAAGTTTGGCGGTGGGTACCAGCGCCAGCAGATCAATGTTTTGCAGGGCATCGCATCGAACGGGTTCTTCGTGTTTGCGCCGTTTCCTGTAACGGATGCGTTTGCGAGCTTCCTGTTCGGGCAGCCGGTGTTCTTTCTGCAGGGCCGCGGCGACTTCTCGCGTGGCATTCGCGGGAACAACATGAACCTGTACGCACAGGATACATTCAAGGCTTCCTCACGAGTGACTCTGAACGCAGGGTTGCGCTACGAACTGCCGTTCCCGTACACGGAAATTCATAACCGTCAGACGCTATGGATTCCGGGAAGACAGTCGGTGGTGAATCCGAGCGCTCCGGAAGGATTGCTGTATCCGGGCGATCCGGGTGTACCGGCAGGGTTAATCAATACCGACATGAAGGCGTTTGCGCCTCGCGTCGGCGTGGCAGTGGACCTGCGCGGCGACGGCAAGTGGCTGCTGACGTCGGCATACGGCGTCTTCTTCGAACCGTACTACACGGGGCAGGGCGGGCCGTTGCAATCGCCGATCAGCGCGCCGCCGTACTTGCAGACGCTACAGCTCAGTACGCCGAACTTCTCGGATCCATTTAATGGAAATCCGCCGGTGAGCGGACAGTTTGCGTCACCGCTGACCAACCTGACGCTGGCATCGAATTTGACGCTGCCCTATACGCAGGACTGGGATCTGAACCTGCAACATTCGTTTGGACAAGACCTGCTGTTCGAGATCGGATATATCGGCACGAAGGGAACTCACCTGCCGCGATTCATCGAAGGGAACCCGGCAGTATTCGTACCGGGCGTGGACGAAAACGGCCAGCCGATTTCAACCTCGGACAACGCCGATCAGCGGCGTCTATATTCGGGGTGTACGCTGAACGATCCGCAGACGGCGTGTAACTATTCGTCCACAGGACTGATCGCGGGCATCGCAAACTCGTCGTATAACGCACTGGAGATGAGCTTGCGTAAACGGTTCAGCCACGGATTGTCGTTCCTTGTGTCGTACACGTGGTCAAAGGCGATCGACGATGCATCGTCGTTCAACATGACAGGATCGGCGGCGAAGCCGGTGGCCGGCGAAAATGACCTGGCACAGAATCCGTTCAATCTTGGAGCCGAGCGCGGGTTGTCGTTGTTCGATGCGCGGCACCGGTTCGTAGCCAGCTACGAGTGGGACCTGCCGCTATGGAGAAGTCCCAAGACCTGGTATCAACACATATTGGGTGCATGGCAGTTGAACGGCATCGCCACGCTGATGAGCGGCACGCCGTTTACGGTGTTCGATTCGACGGACGTGGCGGCACAAGGCAGTGCGCCGGAGATCTCCGGATTCTCGTCGCAGAGGCCGAACCTCGTGGGCGATCCGAACTCCGGGCCGCACGAGGTGGACAACTGGTTCAACGCCGCGGCGTTCCAGAAACTCGATCCGACAGCGAACGCGGGACAGTTTGGAACCGCGGGGCGCAACATCGTGATCGGGCCCGGTTACGCGGATTGGGACTTCGGCGCGGCAAAGAACTTCCGCCTCACGGAATCGAAGCAGTTGCAGTTCCGCGCGGAGCTCTTCAATTTCCTGAACCACACGAATTTCCGTTTGCCGGATAGCGACATCAGTTCGCCGACATTCAACCACATTCTGGCAGCGCAGCCTCCTCGATTGGTGCAGTTTGCGCTGAAGTTTATGTACTAGGGTTAAAGGCAGTAAGAAGTTGTGAAAACGGGGAAAGCATGTCTGAGAGCACAGCGGTAGTGAAGCAGAAGGTCGAGCGCAAGATCGGATTGATCGAGGATGCGGACGCGACCGGCGAAGTAGCCAAAGTCTATGACGAGTGGCGGGCGCAATCGGGCCGGCAGCAGATGCCGGGGATATTGAAATGCTTCAGCCACCGTCCGGACTTCTTGCGCCAGGTGATGGAATTCAGCAACACGGTTCATTTCTCGGAAGGCCACCTGAATCGCCGGACGAAGGAAGCCATTGCGAGCTACGTTTCGTATTTGAACCGTTGTCCGTATTGACTGGACTCGCATGCATACTTCCTGCGGGTTCAGGGAGCTCAAGACAAGACGGTGCAAGCGATCGCCGACGGCGATCCCGACAAGGCGGGTTTAAGCAAGGCAGAGCGCGTGTTGATTGACTATGTGAAAAAGGTAACCGAAGCGGCATATCGCACCACGCCTGAGGATGTTCAGGTCCTTCGGGATGCCGGATGGACGGAGCCGCAGATCGCGGAAGCCGTGTATATAACGGCGATGTTTGCATTCTTCAACCGGGTGGCCGATGCGTTTGGAATTTCGCCGCAAGGCTATCTGGAGATGAATGGGCTGACGAAGTGAATGAATTGGTAATTGGTGATTTGTAATTGGTAATTGAAGAACACGACAGCGGTTGCGGAATGGCTCAATCAATGAACATGCGAGTTTCGGATTCGACAAAGAAGAAACTGTTCGCAGCAGTGTGCATAGTCGCTGCGTTGTGGGTAGCTGGGTACGCTTTCATCTACAGGCAAATGCGAAAGCCGCCGGAGCAGTTTGGCTATTTCATGAAGAAGATTCCGGCGCCAGTGGCGTTCCTAGCCTTTCCGTTCGAAACGATGTGGCTGCGGGCGCGCGCGGGAACGCTGAATATCGGAGATCGTGCACCGGACTTTTCACTCACCAAGGTGGATAAGACCGCAACGGTGCAACTGTCGGCGTTGAATCAGCAAAAGCCGGTGGTGCTCGTGTTCGGCAGCTACACTTGACCTCCATTCCGGCGGGAGGTTCCTGCCCTCAACAAGCTTTACGATCAATATAAGGATCGGGTCGAATTCCTGACGGTGTATATCACCGAAGCGCACCCAAGCGACGTCTGGCAGATGCAGAGCAATATCAAAGATAGTGTCGTGTTTGCCAGTCCGAAGAATGAAGAGGAGCGCGCGTCGCTTGCCGGTTTATGCGTGCGGAAGCTGGGGATTAAATTCCCGGCAGTGCTGGATGAGTTCGGCAATTCAACCGAGACGAATTACACGGCGTGGCCGGACCGCCTGTACCTGATCGACCGCGATGGGAAGGTGGCATTCAAGAGCAAGGCGGGTCCGTTTGGATTCAAGCCGGATGATCTCGGAAAGGCGCTGGCCAGCCAAGTAACGAAACGATAATGTTTTCTCCGCAACCTGCGCTACCATCCAGGGTTGACGGCATGCGGAGGGGCTATGGCGAAGCGGACAATCGGTGGCTTGTTACTCGTGATGCTACTGGCAATGACGGCGGTCAGTGCCAGCGCCCAAAATGCAGCAGCAAAGAACCCTAAGAAGTATGTCGTCGGGCTGCTGCTGACCTCGAACTACGCTCGTATCGGCGACTTTCTTCCTCAACTTACAAAAGATCTAGTAAAGAAACTTCCCGAAAGACGCAAACAGGTGCAGATCGTTGCGATTGACGCATCGGCAAAAGATCCAGAAGAACTGGCGAAGAACAAAGGCTGTGACTACCTATTGCAGCTCAACGTATCGGAAGTCACCGGTGTCGGTGTAGGAGCGGGATTCGATACTCCCACCCGTTCCTTTGAAAGCGAGCCAGAGCAGCGGGAAAGACGCGAACTCGATTGGGTTCGCATCGACTATCACCTGCTTTCGGTCAATAGCGACGACCTCAGCGTCTCGGACATAGACGAGATTCGGTACGCAGAGCGGCCATCAGCCTGGGACGCCATGGCGTTCGAGAGCACCGTATCGCGAGCAGTTACTCGCGTCGCAGTTGCAAGCCTGGGAAAGCTTCCGAAGAAGTAAGACAAACTCACCCGCCACAAGCTGTCGAGCGGATCGCCACTAAATGCGCCAGAGCTGCTGTTCGAGAGGCAAAGCGCTACGATACGCCAGCTAGCCATAGGACTGCGTTCCTGCATCCAAAAATGTCGATGCGGAAGCTGTTGGGGAATTAGGAGTTGCTATGGCGCATTATGCAACGTTGCAAGATTATCAGTTTGACGTCGACGTGGACGATTTGCGTGGGGCTACCTTGTGGGGAGAGGGTGGAGAGAAGCTGGGAAGAATCGACGACATCGTTTTCGATCACAACACCGGAGACATCAGTCATTTGGTGGTCAAAGAGGAGCACGGCCGGCGGGGATTGGTCCCTGTAAATATGGTGCGTCCGGTGATTGAGAACGATCGTGACCTGCAAACTGAGCTGAGCAGAGAAGATATGGATCACCTTCCAGCGTTCGATGACAGGATGCTGAGGCATGACCAGGAGTGGAAGCACTATATGCAGCTCCATCGGCAGACGCTAAAGGACCGGAACAAGAAAGCGCAGGAGGAATACGAACGCGGATGGGAAGATAACCCAGTGGAGCATCGGACCGATGATGTCGCGCACCTGATTACACCGATCGATGTGGAACCGGAGCCGTCGAATGTAACGTTGATCGATCGCGGCCGACGCCGGGACGATTACGTTCCCGATCTCACGCCGCAGCGGCTGGCGCCCATCTTCACGAACACGGAAGAAACTCCGGACAAACTGAACATGGTTCCGAATGCAGGGCAATCGCGCGGACCCGCAGCGGAGTACCAGACGGCAGGCTTGGGTGTGAAGTGGAACGGGTATCAGGAGATGGTTCGGCGAGAGCTGCCACGGCTGCGCGGCGCATGCGAGACCTGCGAGCGGGAGAGAAGAAGAGTAGCTTGATTCCTTGTGAAATGCTGTATCAGGAAGCCGGGCCAGAGCCGGCTTTCGCTGTTATTGCCACTGGCCGGTTACGTGATTTCGCTGACATGGCCTTGAAGTGTTGCACGACCGCGCGCTCGGCCTTCGTTTGAAAGTGATGCTTCAGCCGGACAAAGCCGATCCGGCGGCGAGCCCGCGGATCATCGATCAAAAGAAAGCGGCAGTTCAAGCTGCGGTCGATGGCCATCTCCGGAATCACGGAAACTCCCATCCCCGACGAGACCATTCCGAGCAGGGTGGCGAACTGGCCGCTTTCGAACACGATATTGGGCTTGAAGTGAGCGCGATGACAGGCTGAGATGGTCGTATCGCGGAAGCAATGGCCGTCCTTGAGCAACAGAAAGGGATCACCCTCGATGTCGCGCAACGAGAGCTGCCTGCGAGTCGCGAGCCGGTGCGACTCGGGTACCACGATATAGAGTGGCTCGGACAGGATCTCGTCATAGATCAGGTCGTGACCGGAAACCGGGTACGCAAGCAGAGCAAGATCGATGATGCCGTCGCGCAACTGTGTGAGTAACTCAACCGTGATTTCTTCGACCACATTGAGCTGGACGTCCGGATACTTGCGGCAAAAAGTAGTCAACGCACGAGGGAGAAAATAGGGAGCGATCGTAGGAATGGCGCCAAGAACGACGCGGCCGGCGGCCACACCCGCCATCTCCTGGATCTGGCAGCGAGCTTCGCCCAATTCACGCAGAATGGCCTGGGCGCGTGGCAGAAAGGCCGTTCCGAACTGGGTCAGGCGAGCGCAGCGTCCGAGACGATCGAAGAGCCGGGCGCCCAACTCTTCTTCCAGTTTCATGATCTGCTGCGACAGCGAAGGTTGTGCCACGTGTTCCTGCTCGGCGGCCCGGGTGAAATTTCCGGTACGCGCTGTGGCGCAGAAATAACGCAGTTGATGGATCTCCACGAGAGGCCCTCAAGTAAGCGTCGATAGTTGTAACCTATTGCGGTCTCAAAGTCCAGACTCTACCTCTATGGACTAATCATGGCTATCGCCACTATCGCCACAAACTATTAGACGGGGGTTACCACGGAGTTTAACTTCCTGCCAACAGCCGTTTTCAAAGGAGGGACTATGTCAAAGCGTTCCCGAACTTCATGGTCGGTGTTTGGTGTTTCCGTTGCCGTGCTGGTGATAGTGGGAGTCTTGTATGCCCAGAGTCCAGCGCCAGCGGAAAAACTGCCTGCTCCGCGCGGAGAGACCAGCTATGCTCCGGTGAGCCACGAAGAAGATTTTCACGCAATGATGATGCGCATGGCTGAGGCAAAACCCGCAGTCATGCATCGGCAAATGATGCTGCTGGAGGAACGTTACGACCTGAGTGATCACCCAGCGCAGGGAGTAACGATGAGTCGAGGCAAGCCTGTGCAGGATGGAGTCAGGGTGAAACTTCCGCAGGGCGTTACATGGGCTCAATTGAATGCAATGTCGCCGGAGGAGGTCAAGGCAAAGGGTCTATTCCCGAAGGGCTTCTTGCCTCTGCCGCATCAGAATCACCCGGAAGGCGGCATGGTCTTCCCCAAGTTCCACATCGATGAAATCAAGAAGCAGGAAGGCCGCGATCTTACCCGGTTCGATCTTGACTTCGATATTCCGGACCAGTTCCTGCCGGAATTCCCAGCTCCGATTTACCTGACAACCCGCCCGGACCTCGGAGATGTATCACAGGGAAAGCAGGTCACGATTGCGAACTACTATGAGTTGTTCAATGGCGTCCTCAATCCAAAACAACTCGATGGTTTGCGATTATTGCTGACACCATTTCCCCAACAGCAGTTCAACCTGACGAGCGACCGGCGGTCGGAAAAGCCGAGCATGGGAGTGTCCTGCCTTGACTGTCATGCCAACGGCCACACCAACGGGACGGACCATCTTGTTGGCGATATTCGCCCGCAGGAGTTCCGTCATCGCATTGAAACGCCGTCGTTACGAGGCGTGAACGTGCAGCGCTTGTTCGGATCGCAGCGTGCGCTGAAGACTGTGGAAGATTTCACGGAATTCGAGCAGCGCGCGGCGTACTTTGATGGCGATCCGGTGATCGCACAGAAAAAAGGCGTACATATTCTGGATCGAGGGAGCGAGGTGCATGCCATGGCCGAGTTCCTGGAGATTCTGGATTTCCCGCCAGCGCCGAAGCTGAATGTCTTCGGACAGCTCGATCCGGCAAAGGCAACGCAGGCTGAACTGCGTGGACAGGAAGTCTTTAACGGGAAGGGTAAGTGCAACGTTTGCCACAGCGGCGCCTACTACACCGACAATCTGATGCACGACCTGAAGGCCGAGCGCTTCTATAAGCAGCAGATGGTGAACGGCATGATTGCGGCCGGTGATGGTCCGATCAAGACGTTCCCGCTGCGGGGAATCAAGGACAGCCCGCCTTATTTGCACGACGGACGTCTGCTGACGCTGGATGACACCGTGGAGTACTTCAATCTTGTGTTGGGCACAAAACTGACCGACCAGGAAAAGAAGGATCTCACGGCATTCATGAGAACCTTGTAGTCGAGACAATAAAAGAAGGGCAGGCTTGAGGGCCTGCCCTTTTTTCTGTTTAGCTCGCTTACTTCGCTTCCGCAGGTTGACCGCCGCTCCCCAAAGTTTCGGGAACGATGACGGCCTGGATATTCTGATCACGGGCGAGCTTCTGGAAATTCACTAGATCGGTTTCCATCAGGGTTTTCCACTTTCCGACTTGATCATCCACTTGTTGCTTCAGCTCGATGAAGCGAGCTTCGGCGGTGGCTGTCGGCGCAGAATCAGAATCTCCACTGACATAGCCGGCCAATCCCGCAAGCTGTCCGTCGAGTTTCACGCCGTAGGCAAGGGAGTCTTCGTTGGCGTGAATCTTGTCGTTCACGAGCTCATCCTGAATGCCGGCCAACTTAGTTTCCAGATCGCTGTTGGCCGTGAACACCGGTTTGAATGCGACCGATTGCGGCAGACGGTCGCGCATGCCCTTGAGCTGTGCGCGCACGTCGGCGATCTGAAGGTACGTTTTGTACACGCGAGTAAGCTGCTCACGAATGCTCATAAGCAACGCGAACTGTTTCTCGAGATCGGCAGGTGGGGTTTTGACGCGCGGGTCCATCTTCAGTTCGAGCGGAGCCGTTTGCGTCTGGCCGTCAACCGTCAACTTCACCTGGTATTTGCCGGGGAGAGCCATTGGGCCAACGGTACCTTGCTGATATTCGTAAAGGTAGTAGTCCTTCACGCGCGGGACGTCGTCATAGCGGAGGTCCCAAACGTAGCGGTTGAGGCCAGGTTTGGGTTCGAGTTGCTTCTTGGGCTTCTCGTCTTCAGGATCAAGCTGCTCGTCCGGGTCCTCCGCTTGCTGATTACTGACCAGGCGAACGCGCTGACCCTTTTCATCGAGAATTTCGATGCTGACGCTCTTCGGCTTGTCTTTGACCTGGTAGTAGATAACCGCGCCAGTGGGCGGATTCTCGCCGGCCGTGTGCGACTTGTGATGGCTATGCGAATAGTGGGAGCGAATCGCCACGGCTGGCGTGAACAAGTGGACCGACTCGTTCTTCAGTTTATCGGTGTGCTGGCGGACGGGACTGAGGTCGTCGAGGACATAGAAACCGCGCCCGTGGGTGGCGAGGACGAGATCATCGCCATGAACGACCAGGTCGTGCACGGGGACAACCGGCAGGTCAAGTTGGAGCGATTCCCAATTTGCGCCGTCATCGTAAGAGACAAACACGCCGGACTCGGTTCCCGCGTACAGCAGACCTTTGCGCTTGGGATCCTCGCGAACGGCGCGCGCAAACGAACCTTCAGGGATGCCCTTCACGATCTTCGTCCACGTCTTACCGTAGTCGGTCGTCTTGTAGATGTAGGGCTTCAGGTCATCATTCTGGTGGCGATCCACCGCAACATAGGCAGTGCCGGGGTCGAACGGTGAAGCATCGATGCCGCTCACACGGCTCCACTCGGGCAGGTCTTTGGGCGTGATGTCGGCCCAGTTCTTCCCGCCCTCCTGCGTTATGTGCAGCAGGCCATCGTCGCTTCCGGTCCAGATAACGCCAGCTTTAACCGGTGATTCAGCAAGAGCAAAGATGGTGTCGTAGTATTCGGTGCCAGTGTCGTCGATGGTAAGTTCGCCGCCCGAGGGCTGCTGCTTCGACTTGTCGTTGCGGGTGAGGTCGGGACTGATGGCTTCCCAATGCGTACCCACATCGGTTGTCTTCATCAGGCGCTCGCCAGCGTGGTAGATCACGTTAGGGTCGTTGGGCGAGAACATCAGTGGGGCGGTCCATTGGAAGCGATGCTCCAATTTGGAGGCGCCCAGCGCATCGCTAACGATGGATTGCGCGGAGATTTCCCTGGTCTGCCAAGTGTGCCTGTTGTATTGATTCAACTCGCCCTGGTAGCCGCCTCCGTAGGTAATGAGCGGATCGCGTGGATCGGCGATGATGAACCCGGACTCACCACCGGCTGCGGGATACCAGTCGGGACGATCGATGCTCGATCCTTCACCGCGGCTGGCGATTGCGAGCGAAGTGTTGTCCTGCTGCGCACCGTAAATCCAGTACGGATACTGGTTGTCAGTGGAAACGTGATAGATCTGCGCCGTCGGCTGATTGAGCTGCGATGACCAGCTTTTTCCGCCGTCGAGCGTTACTGTGACACCGCCATCGTTGACGGCGACCATGCGCTGCGTGTTCAGGGGATCGATCCAGAGTCCGTGATTGTCACCGTGGGGGACAGAAATCTTGTTCCATGAGCGGCCGCCATCAACGGACTTGTGGAAGTCCACGTTCATGACATAGACGGTGTTCGCGTCCACGGGATCGGCAACGATGTGCATGTAGTACCAGGCGCGCTGCACAAGCCGGCGATCGGGGCTGACAAGCTGCCAATTTTCGCCGCCATCATCCGAGCGATACAGACCGCCTTCCTTGGCTTCGATCAGGGCGTAGACGCGATCGGAATTCGCTGCGACGGCGATGCCGATCTTGCCCCACGGCTTCTTCGGGAGATCGTCGCTCTTGATCTCCTTCCAGGTCACACCGCCGTCACCGGAGCGATAGACGCCGCTGCCAGGGCCGCCGCTGTTGAGGTTCCAGGGAGTGCGGCGAACCTGCCACAAGCTGGCGAACACGATGTTCGCATTGTTAGGGTCGAAGGCGAGATCGACCGCGCCGGTATCGGCGTTCTTATAAAGAACCTTCTGCCAGGTCTTCCCGCCATCGGCAGTACGGAAGACACCACGCTCTTCATTTGGGCCGAACGGATGGCCGAGAGCGGCAACAAGCGCGATGTCAGGATTCCTTGGATCGACAATCACTTTTCCAATCGCACGAGAATCTTTGAGGCCGATGTTTTTCCAGGTCTTTCCGCCATCGAGCGACTTGTACACCCCGTCACCCTGCGCCGCGTTGCCGCGAATGCAGGCTTCGCCGGTTCCCACGTAAATGATGTTCGGGTCGGAAGGAGCGACGGCGATCGATCCGATGGCAGGGCTGGCTTCCTTATCGAAGACGGAATCCCAGGTCGTAGCGCCGTCAGTGGATTTCCAAACGCCGCCGCCGGTCGCGCCGAAGTAATAAACATTGGGATTTCCGGGAATGCCTACGCCGGTCAGTGAGCGTCCACCGCGAAACGGACCGATGAGACGGTAGTGCATGCCCTTCGACTGTTCCTTACCTTCATCTTTATCTTTGTCAGCCGCAGGCGCTGCTTGTTCCGCAGCGTTTGCCTTGGGCGGCGGGTTCTTCTCACTTTTCTTGTTTTCGCGAGTTTGCGCTAATAGTGTCCCGGAAAGAAGCAGGGAAAGTGCTACACAGGAGAGTTTTTTCATGGCCCCAACCTGAAAAGGAATGGAGCAGGATTATACGAACAACTCTCGCCAGAGTCATCCCCGATGCACGCAGCAGCAAGGTTTCGCATCTATCATGATTACGTGGACAGCACACTTCGATTTACTGATCGCGTAGAAAGCTATGTGAAGGCCCGGCCGGGATATCCGCGGGAGATCATTCAATTGCTGGAGCGAAAGTGCGGATTGACACACGCCAGCACCGTGGTGGATGTCGGCTCCGGTACAGGGCTGCTGGCAAAGGTGTTCTGCGACTACGGATGCCGGGTTATTGGCATTGAGCCGAACGATGCCATGCGCGCAGCAGGGCAACAGTTTCTGAGCGGGTATTCGAACTTTGGGATGAAGATGGGAACGGCTGAATCGATTCCGTTGCCGGGCACAAGCGTCGATTTCATCACCGCTGGCCAGGCATTTCACTGGTTCGACCTGAAACAAGCCCGCCATGAGTTCATGCGCATCCTGAAACCCAATGGGTGGACCGCGCTGGTGTGGAATAACCGCGAGCAAGCAGGCTCCAAGTTTGCTGAAGAGTATGAAAGCTTGCTCGCAAGATTCGGGACCGACTACGCCCAGGTGGACCATCGCAACCGGGCGACTCCCTCCATCCTGGAGGAGTTCTTCGGCAACGGGGCGTTTTCACGGGGCGTCTTCCCCAACGATCAGCGTCTCAATCACGAAAGGTTTATAGCGCGCATACTGTCTTCGTCGTACATGCCCCAGCCCGGAAGTCCCAATTACGGGGCAATGATGCAAGAAATAGAACGCATTTTCCGGGAGAACCAAAAGGATGGAATCGTAGTCATGCAGTACGACACGAATGTCTACTACGGACAAATGAGCTGATTGGGGCAGCGTGCGGGAAGAGTTCCTCATCAGAAGAGCCTGAGCGACTTGTCACCTGGGGTCATTGATGTCGAGCAGTCAACTGGGTGCCGTAATCCTGCCACTGGCGTTACTGATTGCCTTCGCCCACATTCTGGGTTACCTGTTCACGCGGATTCGGCAGCCGCGTGTTATCGGCGAGATAGCCGCCGGCATTTTGTTCGGGCCGGCACTGTTCGGACATTTCTTCCCCGCACTTCAGCAATCCATATTTGGCGTAGCGAAGGGAGAACCTCGCGGCACCGTACTCGAGTTCGTTTACTCGATGGGCCTGCTGTTCCTGATGTTTGCTTCGGGCGCCGAGATCCGGCAGTTGTTTTCGAAAGAAGACCGGCGACAGGTAAGCTGGCTAGCGTCAATCGGCACGGGACTGCCATTCATTCTTACGTTGGCGGCGCTGCCATTTCTGCCGATTGATGGATTGCTCGGGACGGCGCATCAGCGCACTGCGTTGTGCCTGGTGATCGGCATAGCAGTGGCCGTGACTTCGATACCGGTGATCTCAAAGATCTTTTTCGACCTGAAGATTCTGCACACGCGCTTTGCTCGCCTGGTGCTCGGAGTCGCGGTCATCGAAGACATCGTTCTCTGGGTTGTGTTGGCGATTGCGACCGCATTGGCGAAGTCGAACGTAACACCGGAACATGAAATTGCAGTGCACGTCGCGATTACGCTGGCGTACTTCGCCGCCGGCATGACGATATTGCCACGTCTGTTGCGTTGGCTTGGGGATGCTCGGTGGAACATTCTGGCCGTTGCTTCACCGGTTGGATATCTCGTCGCGGTCCTGTTTGCCTATACCGCGCTGGCTGCCGTCATGGACGTGAATTTGGTGTTCGCGGCGTTTCTGGCGGGATTTGCAATCGCCAGCGAACGTGAGCGCTTCGCCGAGCCGTTGCGTTCGCTCAATCAGTTTTCATTCGCGGTATTTGTCGCGCCATACTTCGCGATCGTCGGATACAAGCTCGATTTCACGCGATCATTCTCGATGAAGCAATTGGTTGTAGTTGTGGCGATTGCCTGCGTGATGAAGTTGATCGCAGTCGCGGCCGGGGCAAGGGCGGCGGGATTCCGGGGTCTGGATGTAATCAATCTCGCCGTGGCGACGAACGCGCGCGGCGGTCCCGGAATCGTGCTGGCTTCCGTGGCATTCGACGCGGGCATAGTAAATGCAACCTTCTACACGACGCTGGTTCTGCTGGCCGTGCTTACATCGCAGGCGGCTGGCGCGTGGCTGGACTATGTGCTGCGTCGTGGATGGCCGTTGTTGTCGGGCAGTACGGCGGAGGTGATTGCGACGGAGAAAGGGCCGGAGACATCGGCGGCTTAGTTGTTGCTTTTTGCGGAGCTTCGCTCCGCCTAACCGGACGAGGGTGCCCGGTTCACAGCACTAGTCTGGTTCCACACCAGAATTAGTCCGATCCGGGGCCGCGCGATTTCAGCTCTGCCCGCAATTGCGCCAGTACCTGCTCGCGCGTGGGGCTGTCGTGTAACTCGCGTTCCAGTTCTTTCAATGCCAGTGCGACGATGTCGTAATGATGCAATCCGGCAAACTCACGATCACTAGTGATTTCAAGCCAGATACTGTGCATAAGATGGACGTCTTCATCGCGCATGCGCGGCGTGTGCGGGCCGAGGAAGAATTCCCACTTTTGACCGCTCGGTTCAACTACTTCGAGCGCCAGTCGCGGCTTGGGTTCCGGTAACCGCTCCCATGCATCGCCCGTAAGTTTGCCCTGTTCTTCGGCGCTGAGCTTTGCCGAAATGCCACAGATTACGCGCGACGACTCGATCCGTTGCGCCGTGGCCATAATTGCGTCAAAGACATTGGTTCCAGGCACCACGAGCAGCGACACCGGCTTGCCCTCTTTTTCGGCGACCGCGACCACTTTGGAGAAAAGCTCCTGCTCGTAGGTTTCGAAGACGTCCTTGGCTTCGTAGTAGGTGTTGCCGCCGAACGAGTGCTCACGAGGAGACAGCCGGGCAGTCATGACAACTACGTCCTGCTTGGTCGTGTCAGTGTCGTGAAGTATCTCGCGTAGATAGAAAAGGTTTCGCGGATCGCGAACCGACACAAGGATATTGCCCGGGCGGACTCGCAATGCGCTGTAGTCGAGTTCCTCGCTGGTGTTGACCCGGAATTGTTCGAGGACTTCCTTTTGACCAGCGCGTTCTTTCGCCGTCAAGTGTTCCGAGACGTAGAAGATCCCGTAGAAGACGGCACTGAACGCAACGCCTGCGATAGTCGCCGCCTGCTTGGTGAAAAGATTCACGATCGCGGTCGCAAAAAGAATGATCGCGATGACGGCCACGCCCAGCGGGAATTCGCTTCCGGCAATGCGCGGATTGAACGGTACGCGCCACTCGCGCTTGCCGGGAGCCTTATATCGCAGTACGAATACGGCCAGCGCATTGAACGAAAAACTCCAGATGACACCAAAGGCATACAACGCTGCGAGCAGGTAAACGTTGCCACGGCTGAGGAGTATGGTGACAATTTGCAGCAGAACGATGAGGTTGATCGTGCGATAGCTGGTGCCGAACCGCCGGTGCGGTTTCTGAAACCAATTCGTCAGCACGCCATCTTCGACCAAACGGTTGAGTACGCCGTTGGCGCCGACAATTGATGTGTTAACCGCGCCGGCCAGGATCAGCACACCCACAAACACCACGAACATGTGGAACAGCAGCCTGAGGGTAAGCGGCCCGACCAGGTACATTGACAGTCCGCCGATCAGGTTGGCGAAGAACTCGGGACGAACCTTGTCGGGGATGATCATTACCGCGAAGAAAGACACCAACGACGTAAAGAGCAGGCTGTAAACGAAAATCACAGTCCCGGCGCGCTTGAGGTTCTTCAGCTTCGGGCTTTCGATTTCGCGATTCACCTGGGCCAGCGTCTCTTCTCCGCTCATGGCGAGGACCGAGTGCCCGAACCCGACCATCAGGAGGATGAGAGTGATATTGCTGAAGAACGATCCATTCAGCCACCCCAGCGACTCGTGATCCTTGACGATGTTGCCGGCGCTGGGCAGCGGAGGTAACGGGGCCCCCCTTTTGAGCAGGGTAATCAAGCACCACACGATGAGGATGACCACCATGACCGTGGTCACCTTCATGATCTTCATCGCCTTATCGCTGGACTCGTGCATGCCCTTGGTGTTTTGCCACCAGAAGTAGATGGCGATGACAATTGCGAATCCCGCGGCGAAATAGTTCTGATTGAAGTGAATGGGATGGCGCAGGTAACCGGCAACGTCCTCGATGACACCGGCAAGATATTGTCCGGCGGAAACTCCGCTGATCGGTCCAGTCAGGATGTAGTCGAACAGGAGGGCCGAAACGGAGAACTTCGCCAAGCTCCCGCCCATTGCCTGCTTAACCACGCGGTACACGCCACCACGGACGAACATGCTGCTCGATTCCACGTACACCGCACGAACGGCGTAGCTGAACAGCATGACGGCAAGAATGAACCACGGAGCACTCTTGCCGATGACTTTCTCTGCGTCACCGCCGGCGTAATAAGCCGACGAAGCGAGATCGGACAAAACGATGGCCGCCACCCGCCAGAAGGAAATAAAGCTCAGCATTACCGTAGTGGCGATGAAAACGGGTACTGCTGAACGTTTTCCAGTTTCCGAAACAGACATAGGTTGGGCAGGTCCCCAAAGGCCTGCATGGCATGTGACGAAAAACAATTCTATACGAGGCTTACGATCGTGAGCGCAACGCCACCTCGCAAGGAAGGATGAATAAAACTGATGGCAACTATAAATCCCACGAAACTACCGGGCGGTGACGTAGGTCTTCGAGATGCGGTCGTGCCAGCAGAGTGTCTCAGTATCTACGAAGGACCAGAACAGTCCCAGTCCGAGCGGAAAAGCGGAGACCAGCATCGCCAGCGCACGATAGCGTCGCGGCACGGCGGATGGAGCGCTACCCTCGAAGTCGACCAATCTTAGTCGTGCAGCTCGCATCCCAAGGGTTGTGCCACCATGAACCAGGAAGATGTATTTGTAGATCGCCCAGAACATGGCAGGAATAAGGACGCCCAGTCCGAGCAGCATTCGTTTATCCGCGAAAATGGAAGCGGCTCCGAGGTGAAACGCGATACTGCCGAATACGGCAGCTCCCAGGAGCACAACGAGAGAGTCGGCAATTTCGGCGCAAACGCGATGCGCAACCGGCGCGACTGGCACTGGTAGATCAAGAACCGGCTCTGTATAGGAAGACCAGCTTTCGTCGTTCGGGTCCGGCTGCAACGTAATGTCAGCGAGCGGAACCGTGACAGCTTCAATTGCGTCTGGAGCTTCGACGATCCGAGGAACATCAAAGACAGGTTCGGCGAGCTGGTCCGGCGGCGCTTGCTGCATCATCGGAGGCTTGGGAAACAGGATGAGCTTGGCTGTTTCCGGTGGCGATGGTGGTTGTGGCAACGACGCGGGTTCCGGTACGTGGTCACTCGAATCGGGAATGCTATGGTCCATGGGCTCCGGCGGGTATTCGGGGTGAATGTCGGGAGCGGTGGCGTACGGATGCGCGTAGTAAGCGTTCGTAGGAGTGGACTGTTCGTGCGCAACCGGCGGCTCCGGCTCGGGCTCTATCTCGGGCCGCAGGAAGACGTGATTGCCAGCAGTGGACTCGAAGTTGAAGCTGAGCGATTCATTGCCGAGCGAGCGGCGCCGGCGTGCCTTGTAACTCTGGATGCGCGACGAAACTTCTTGTCGCCATGATTCTTCAGTCATAGAAGGTGTGGTGGTGAGGCGGAGATCGGATTCCGGATTTTGGACCTCGATATCGGGAAGCTGCAACCGCTGTCTCGCCGATGCCAAGGATCCGGAAGCCAGCTCTTGCTCTTCTGCGGATTCGCGGCCTGCCAGGCTGGAAGCAAACTGCTCCTCTGTGGGGTCGTATTCATCGACCTCAGCCAGCTTTGTCGTCCTCGAATCGTACGCGCGTGGCTCAGCGCAGCGGCAGAGCTCGCCACAAATCGGACAGGACATCGCAAATTGGAAGAACGCCGAGAGCAGCGGACCGTGATGGCAGCGCGTGTACCGCCCGTGCAATTTCCCATCACACGCCGGACGTGTTACCTTGCCGGTTTAGCACCTAACTGGCAGATACAGACGCGCCGATGACTTCCCGCAGAAGATTTCTTATCACGGTACTCCTGCTTTGTCATTTGCTTGTCTGTCATGAGCTAGTTACCAGCCAGTTGCGTCCCGCGCAACCTGTACCGACGGAAGAAGTTACGATCAAGGCCAGCACCCAGGAAAAAGTTGGGGACGTATACAAGCTGCGTGGCGATGTCGATATCCTCTACCGCACCTACGAGATCCAAGCGGAAGATATCACCTACAATTCTGCAACTGGCGAGGTCGATGCCTCTGGGCACATGGTGTTCAGTGGAGGTCCGAACGATCTTCGTATTGAAGCCGGCCACGGCTCCTACAACATCAAAACCGAAACCGGGAAGTTTTACGATGTGGTCGGTACCACCGGCGCGCGTGTTCGCGGCAAGCACGTACTACTGACTTCCTCGAATCCATTTTCGTTCAGCGGAAAAGTCGTCGAGAAGGCTGGACGCGACCGCATCATCGTTCATGATGGAGTCGTAACCTCATGTAGCCTCGCCGATGCGAAGTGGACATTTAATACCCAGAAGGCCGACGTCGTTCTCGGGGAGAATGCGAAGCTGTATCACAGCACTTTCCGGTTGGAGCACATTCCTTTTTTCTATTTTCCGTTCGCAACCCTGCCGGTGGAGAAGATCGGAAGGCAGTCGGGATTCCTGATCCCCAACATTGGGCAATCGTCGCGCAAGGGATTCATTCTGGGCGATTCGTTCTATTGGGCAATCAATCGCAGTATGGATGCCACCATTGGAGCGGAGTATTGGTCGCATCGCGGATGGGCGCAGCATGGCGAGTTTCGCGCGCGTCCCACGGATTCTTCGAATGTCGATTTGAAATATTTCGGCGTGCTTGATCGCGGCTACGGGGATCCCAAGCAGGATCAGGGTGGCGAAGAGGTCACGCTGACCGGGGATTCGCTCTTCAAGTATGGCATCCGCGGCGTAGCCGATCTCGATTACCTGAGTTCGTTCGTCTTCCGCCTGGCTTTTTCGGAGACATTCAGCCAAGCCGTCAACTCCGAGGTGAAATCGACGGCTTTCTTCTCGAAAAACGAGGGGAACTATTTCTTTAACCTGATGGGTTCGCGATACCAGAACTATGAGAGCACCAACCCAGGGGACCTGATCACCATTCTGCATGCTCCGTCATTCGATTTGGGGTCAGCGGATCATAACCTCGGCAATTCTCCTGTTCTGTGGGCGTACGATGCGTCTCTGCAAGGAGTGGCGCGACACGAGCCTGACTTCAATACCGGCACGCTGGTCGGGCGCTTCGACCTGTATCCTCGCGCAGCGGTGCCGTTGCATCTCGGCGGCTGGAACTTCCGCCCCGAACTCGGCTTACGCGACACTTATTACACCGAGCAACTGGAGCCCGGAACCACGAGCGTTGGAACTGCCTTGGCCAACGCCGTCAACCGCCGCGCGTTCGAGACATCCCTGGAAATCCGGCCGCCGTCGATTTCACGCATATTCCAGAAACCTGTTTTCGATCACAAGATCAAGCACACCATCGAGCCTCGTGTGATCTACCGTTATGTCAACGGCGTTGACAACTTCAACCGGATCATCCGGTTCGATGCCACTGATATTCTCAGCGATACGAATGAGTTGGAATACGGCATGATCAATCGTATCTATGCCAAGAGCAATCACACCGAGAGCTGCGCGGCAGCCGAACAACAAACGGACCAGGATCTGCCGCCGCAGGATGTTCTGTCGACAGAGTCTCACACGACCAACTGCGGGGTCGGAGCACGAGAAGTCGTCACTTGGGAGCTGGCGCAAAAGTATTTCTTCAATGAAACCTTTGGAGGGGCTGTTGTTCCGGGAACGCGCAACGTGTTTTCGACGACCGAAGAACTGACGGGGATCGCGTTCCTGTTCGACTACCGAAAGTTTTCGCCGATAGTGTCGCGGCTGCGCATCCACGCCGCAAAGGATACAGACATCGAGTGGCATCTCGATTACGACACCAAGCGCGGCAAAATCGATGCAAGTACGGCGCTGGTGACCAAGCACTTTGGCGACTGGTTTGTCGGAGGTAGCGATGCGTATCTTCAACAACCCGCACAAACCAATCTTTCCAGTAATCTCGTTGAACCGATGGAGTTCAACCAGTTCCGCTGGCTGGTGGGATACGGCAATCCCAATAAACGCGGCATCAGCGCCGCGGCAAATATCGGGTTCGACGTGACCGCTCGTTTTCTGCAGTACTCAGCAGTCCAGACCAGCTATAACTGGGACTGTTGCGGCTTTAGTTTCGAGTACCGGAGGCTGGCACTCGGCTCGGTACGCAATGAAAACCAATTCCGGTTCGCCCTCAGTCTCACCAATCTTGGAACTTTCGGCACGCTGCGCCGGCAGGAACGACTCTTCTAAAACATCTCCAATTGCCGACTGGTCACCAGCGCGGTTGACGGCTATCACAGACCCCTCGTACAGAGCATAGCGAGAATGGCAGTCCGGCCTTTTGAAAGGACCCTGCCATGGCTACCGTTGCGCAACCCAAGCCCGAAATCATGCGAACGCTTCCCGGCGATGCTGTCCGTCAGATCCAGTGGCGATTCGCTGATCGTTACGACTTACAGATGCTGGTGCAGTCGGTGCGCGGAGTGGCACGCGGTCCCGTGGCCCGGTTGGTCGCCGCCGGAGAACGTCATTCGCACGATTGGACGCCAGCCAAAGACGAATTGCTAAAGGCTTTCGACAGCGCCGGAATCACCGGTGTGTTCATGGAGCCAGAACATGGAGGCTTCATCGCGGGGCCGAAGAACCTGGCAATGGCTTTGGTGGCCTTCGAGTTGGCTTGGGTCGATGGTGGCGCGGCCACGGGAAGCCTGGCGGGAGGTCTGGCGCTGGCGCCCATACACGAGCGCGGCACGCCCGAGCAGATTCAAAAATACATGAGCCTCGCCGCTCCCGCGCAACCAGGGGAAGATCGCAAACCGTGGCGCGGTGCATTTGCGCTCACTGAACCTATCCCCTACGTTGGTGTCGATACCGGCATGCTCAGTGGCAAGCTGCGCGTGGAGGAGTGGCAGGACGGCGAGGAGCCGATACTGCAGGTCGAGAAGCGCGGACGCTTCATCACCAATATCGGATTCGCAAACTTCGTGACTGCCGCGGTCGATTCCGCCGACCCGCGCATCAAGGGCAGTTGCATGGTGATCCTGGAGGAAGGCGATCCAGGCGTATTCGATCGCGGAACACCAACCAAGAAGCTGGTGCACCAGTTGTCGTCAACAGGCGATCCGATCTTCAGCCTGAAAATCCCGGCGAGCCGCATTGTCGGCGGTTACACGATTAAAGATGGCGTCATTGTTCCCAACTACAGCCACAGCGAAGTGATTGAGGCCGTGTTTCGCCGCACGCGCGTCACGGTAGGACTGATGACGTCGGCGAAGCTGTTGTCGGCGGTGGAACCGGTGATTCGCTATCAGCGTGGGCGTTTTCGTGGTGCGGAGATGGCGACGCCGGGAACGATTCGCTATGAACTCGGCATCCAGCAGCGGGAAGATGCGCTGCACCGCCTGGTTGACGTGTGGGCGACGGGAGAAGCCAGCGCGGCCCTTGGTTTCGCGGCGGCACGATTGTTCGATGAACTCGATCCGTTGGAACACGAGAAGACGGAGTTGCTAGGGCAGAAAGGGATTCGAGGCGGCCGCGCCGAAATGAAGGTCATGCGCGAGGCGGAGCAGCGCGCACTGCAGTTGCTGGCGATGAAGAAAGACGATCCGCGCCGTGAGGAACTTGAAAACGATCTGCTTGTGCGGTACGTGCTGCTTGATTCACAGGCCAACGTGCTGTGTCCGGCGACGAAGCTTTGGAATACGGGACACGGCGTCAACATGATGCGCGAAGCCGTCAGCCTGATGGGCGGCTACGGCATCACGGAAGACTGCCCCGGATTTCTTGCCAATAAGTGGATGGACGCGCAACTTGAGGCGACGTACGAAGGACCTGAAGCGGTGCAGCGCCGTCAAATGTCGGTCACGATGACGAATGAGGTGTTCCTGGCACAGTTCCGGGGATGGATCCGAGAGATGCGAGAGATTGCCTCGGAGCGCCCAGGGACCGGTGCATGCACGCTGGCATCGGCAATGACAATGTGGCTGTGGACTCTCGAGCACCTGCAAAACGCCAAGGACGCAAATGGGGACAAGCTGTATCACGGTCCGCGGCAAGGTGTAACGTTCGCTTTAGCCGATGCGCTTGGGCACCTGCTCGCTTCCCGATGCCAGATTCTCGATATTGTCGAACTGGAAAAACGCGGGCCCGGGGACGCAGTGGTTGCCGAAGGCCTGCCGGGAACGCTTCAGTTCATGACAGACCTGTGCCATGTGCAGTCGGCGCGCGCGGCGGGTGAAGTTTCGCGGATCTGCGCCGAACTGGTGTATGGCTACAACCGGCATCCGGCATGGGACGTCGAGGGGTACAAGGCGTGCTTTCTAAGCGATGAGTTGGAGGCTTACGAGAGTTTCGCTCCCGGGCTAGGGTCATGCGCCGCGGATGTGATCGCCGTGAATGGAACGCATCCGGCGAAAGCGGGTCCGTGTGCCGGGTGCGCTGGTTCGGCGGACTTCCTGCAACTGCAAAACAAGCTTGCAACCTGCCTTACCGGCTCGCGGCTGGCGAAGGATCGCGCAGCGGAAACGGTGTCGAAGGTCATGATTCCTGAAGCGCTGGATTATCCCGCATGAGCCTGGAAGTTGAAACCAACCAGCAGACCGAGGTGTCGCGCCAGGAGATGGCCATCGATATCGCTTGTGTCGGATTCGGTCCGGCCATGGGCGGATTCCTAACCACACTAACTAAATCGTTATCAGCGGAAGACGGAGCTAGTTTACAGAGTGCCGTTGCCCCCGGCATGCCTCCGCAGGTGATCTGCTATGAGCGTGCCGACGATCTCGGATTTGGCGTCTCCGGCGTGGTGACCCGGGCGCGCGGCATACGCGCTAGTTTTCAGGACTTCGACGTGTCGCAAATCCCGATGGCCGTGCCGGTCAAGAACGAGAAAGTGTTGTACCTGCTCGATCCTGTTGGGGCAAGCCGCCGATCAGCGGTGCTGCGCCTCGCCGACGTTGCGATTAGAACCTTTCGCAGTCTGCTTCCCTACGAAGAACACGCAGTAGAACTGCCTTACACCCCTTCCTTCTTGCGAAAGCACGATGGGTTGGTGATGTCGATCGGGCAGTTCAATCAGTGGGTCGCTGCGCAGGTGATGAGTTCGGGACTGGTGCAAATCTGGCCGGGAATGCCCGTCTCCGAGCCGTTGATCGAGGACAACGCGGTGGTGGGGATCCGGCTGGCCGATCAGGGCGTGGACAAGTCCGGCGTGCCAGAGGCGTCGTACATGCCGGGCATGGACGTGCGAGCGCAACTCACTGTGATTGGCGACGGCCCAGTTGGTCCCGTCGGACGCGCCATCGATGAAAAGCTCGGCATGCCCAAGGGTCATGCGCGGCGCGATTGGGCAGTCGGCATGAAGATGTTGATTGAGTTGCCGGAGACGACCGCACTCGAACCCGGGACGGTGTTCCACACGTTCGGTTATCCGGAACCGGAGATCTTTGGATTCTTCTATGTGCATCCGGAGCGGTTGGCGTCCGTCGGAATCTTCGTGCCGTCGTGGTTCGCCAATCCTGCGCGAACGGCGTATCGCTACCTGCAGCACTATATTCAGCATCCGTATCTCTGGCGTTACCTGAATGGAGGTACGTTGCGGTCATGGGGAGCCAAGTCGCTACAGGAATCAGGGCGTCATAGCGAGCCTTTTCTTGCCGGCAATGGATACGCCCGCATCGGCGAGGGTTCCGGCAGCACCAATGTGCTGACAGGCTCTGGTGTCGATGAGGCGTGGACCACGGGGAGGCTGCTCGCGGAGGGAGTCGTTGAACTGCTACGCGCGGGCAGACCGTTTACCCGCGAAAACCTTGAGCAGGCTTATGTCGAACGCCGGCGCAAGAGTTGGGTCGATGACGAATCGAAAATCGCGGCTGACTCGCGCAATGGATTTCATCGCGGAGTTGTCACTGGCTTGATCGGGATGGCGCTGGCCGGATTATCCAACGGAAAAATCGCAATCGGAACTAGCCCGAAAGCCGCACATCGGCAGATCGGGTCCCTGGAGTCGTTCTACAGGGGACGGCTATCAATGCTGGAGATCAATGAGATCAAGCGCAAGACCGAAAGCCAGAACCTGTCGTTGCACGACGAACTGATGACCGCCTGTGGCTGGCCGCGAATCCGGCACGATGGAAAGCTGCTGGTCACGCATCAGGACGCTCTGCTGATGGGCGGAAAGGTGCAAGCCGCGGCGGGTTTCGCCGATCACGTGCGCTTTACCAATCCTCAACTCTGCCGACAGTGCGCGGCCAAGACTTGCATCTCCATGTGTTCAGGGCAGGCGATCACTCGCGGTGAAGGCGACGGAGTTCCTGCGTTCGACCGTGAGAAGTGTGTGCATTGCGGGGCGTGTCTGTGGAATTGCTCACAGGTAGTCGAAAACGAGCGGACGAATGTCGAATTTCGCGCGGGAGCCGGGGGGCTGCACTCCGCGGAGAACTGATCGGAATCGTGGATTAAATCTATGTCAAACGTATTTCATATTGTCGTGTGCGGAAGCGTTGTACCTGATCCGTTACAAACACTCGAGCCAATCACCGGACCTGCCGGACCGGCGCTCAAGAACGAGATGATGCTGCCCGCAGTGCTGGACCCGTGGGCCTCGCATGCGCTGTACGAAGCGGCGAACCTTGCGGCAAAGTATCCGGGAAGCAAGGTATGGCTGGTCAGTCTGGGACCGAAGGCGAAGCTGCAGCAGGTAATGATGACCGTGTCGCAGAAGGTGCCGTTTGAACTGGCGCCGATCGATGGTCCGCTCGGAGGTTTCATCGACTCGCACGAGGTCGCGGCAGCACTGTCGCAGGCGATTGAAGCGATCCCCGGACTGGATCAGTCAGAGCTTCTGCTGTTCGGCGGATGGGAATCGGCCTCGCGTGGTGCGGGCGTGACCATGCAGATGGTCGGCGAACGACTAGGCATCACCGAACAGTTTCAGGGAGTTGACCAGATCACGGTCAACGACGACGGCTCGTTCGAAGTGTTGGAGCGTATTGAAGGCGGTCGGCACCAGGTTTCACGTTGCACCGCACCGGCAGTGCTGGGTTGGGCAACGGGCAATCTGCCCGAGCCTAAGAACAATCCACAGATCGGAATGGCAAATATGCGCACCGTCATGCCGGCGTTACAAAAAGCGAAAGCAGTGCAGATCGCGGCCGGCGACCTGAAGTACACATCCGTATCGCTGCCGAAGCAGCAACGCGAAACCCGCATAGTGAAGGATATGTCGCCGGAAGAGATTGCGCGCGAAATCGCCGATTGGGTCACAGCGGAATAGGAGGGATCGTGGAAAAGATTCTGGTTCTGTTGCATGCCGATGAGAGCGGAAACGCGCTGCCGAAGATCGCCTTGGAAACGCTTGGTACCGGGCAGGAACTGGCGTTGGCGCTCGGCACAACGTTGACGGTGGGAATTGTTGGGGCGAGCGTGCAGCCCGCCGCCAATCAGATTGCGGGTTGTGGTGGCCAGATTCTGGGCGTGGAGGGCCCGGAGTTCGCGAGTGCCCGTTACTCCTCCGATGCAGCAGCCGCAGAGGCGATCTGCCGAAGCGCCGAGCCAACGATTGTCTTAGCGCCATCCACATTGCGCTTTGCGCGGATCATGGCGGGAGTGGCGCACCGCTTGGGCGGCAAGATCGATACGCATATAGTCTCTGTGGCCGTTAACGGAGATGTTACGGCTGGCCGCTGGTTCTATCGGCAGCGGATCGAGGCGATGCTTCAGCGATCGGCTCGTCCGTGGTTTCTGCTGCTCGATGGCGGTACGCATGCTGCGTGGCAGGGGACGCCGGGAGAGGCGAAAGTCGAGATCCTTTCGGTGGATCTTCCTTCCGCTCGGACAACCGTCACGGGAGTCCATGCCCCGAAAAGTGACGAGCAGACGATCCGGCCAGACGCAAAGCTCTTGTTCGTTGCTGGCGCAGGCTGGACCAAGAAACAACGTGATGGACAGGTTCACGCCGAAGCGGCGGAAAAGCTGATTGTCGGGTTCCTTCGCGAATCGGGAGCCTCACTAGGGAGCAGCAAGTCGCTGGTGGAGCAGAGCGGCGAGAACCAGGCGGTGCTGAAGTTCATGACGCATCTGAACCAGGTTGGACAGACCGGCTCCACCCCGCGGCATCCGAAGGGGCTGTCCACCTGCTGTCATGGCGAAGAGCCGCATGTGGTCGGCTGGCGCTTCATTCACGAACGCCGGGCCATCAATCTCGATCCGAACTGCGGATGGGCTCGCGGCAAAGCAGACGTGCTATATATCGCTGACGCATTCAAGGTCATGGAGTGCCTGAACGCCCTGATCGCGGAAAAGAAAGCGGCAGTGGCCACCGCTAAATAAAGCGGTCAGCCACTGCGACGATCGCCAGCGTTACAGCGGCGATTCCGAGTTCACCCACGGCGCCTACCACGAAGGGGCGCCATCCTTGTTTTCCCAACTCGCGGATATTCGTGCGCAATCCCACGCCGGCAAAGGTCAACAGGAATGCCCACCGGGAGAGGTTGGCAATCGACGCGATCTGTCCTTTGTCGAAGAACTGAAACGTGGCAAGCAGCGACAGCAACAGGAAGCCGAGCACGAACTTCGGAAACTTCTGCCACAGAAATCCGGCTTTGTTTTCAATGGCGCTGGCCTGTCCTTTGCGCGCCCAGTAGATTGCGTAGGCGAGGACGACGAATCCGATCAGCGCATTGCGTGTCGTCTTCGCGAGCACGGCGATTTTAGCCGCGGCATCGGAGAACAAAGCGCCGGCGGCGGTGGCTTCTGCCGTGTTGTCCACCGCCAGTCCGGCCCACAAGCCGTACGCACGATCGGAGAGATGGAGCGCATGGCCAATCAGGGGGAAGAACACAAGTGACAATCCGCCAAGAGCCAGGATGGCTGCGATGGCCAGCGACGCATCTTCGTCATCTGCCTCAATCGCACCTTTGGTGGCAATGATCGCCGATACTCCGCAAATAGACGATCCGACAGCCAGCAGCGATGTCAGCTTTGGTGACAGTTTGAATACGCGGCCCAATGCGGTCATGACGACGATCGCAATGTTCAGTTCCAAGGCGACTAACGCCAGACTTAAGCCGCCGAGTTTGAGGACGTCTCCGAGCAGAAAGCGCACACCCAGGAACACGATGCCGGCTTTCAGCCAGAACTCGTAAGTGGCAACGCCGGGTTGGAATACGCGCGGGACTCCAATGGTGTTTGAGACCACCAACCCAATCAGGATCGCCCAGAGCACGTACTCGATATTGGGGATCGTCAAGTGATGCGCTTTGGCGTAGCTATTGATCGATTGCTCGATCAACTTGCCGAGAAAACCGATGGCGCCGAGCAGCAGAATCCCCGGGATGATTTGAACTAGCGTTTTCAGCGGTCGCAACGCCGGAGCTTGCGGTACGGCGATTGAAGTGCTTGCCATAAGAGAATGTCCTTTCGGTTACCAGGGCACCTTCGTTACGACTCCGAGTCGCACGAGAAGTGTGAGAGCAAGGGCGAGCCAAACGGCCCATGAATCCAACGACAATTTGAAACGTGTTGCGGGTTGCGGTTGCGACATTGTTCCTCCTACGCCAGTCGGCGTTCCTCTTGTTCCAGAGAAGCGATCTTGCTGGATGTCCACGCTCCGACATTCGCCTCGCTAATGACGCCCGTGATCTGATGCTTCGCCACCTCGCCGACGACCAGCACCGATGGCGAGGGCAGCGCGGAATGTTCCGCGAGTGAGCGCAGCGTGGTCCATGCGACTTGCTGATCGGCTGCGGCAATTTTCGAGACCAAAACACATGGTGTGTCCGGTGCCAGTCCGGCATGACGAAGTTCGGCGTAAATGTGCTCGTAGTCCTGACCCGGCATGTAGAGGACGAGCGTGCGGCCTTCACGAGCGGCACTGGCAAAATTGCGATGGGAGTTCTCGTCGCTGTGGTGCGCGGTGACAAATACCACCTGCGAAGCAACGTTGCGATCCGTCAGAGAAATCCCGGCGGCCGCCGCCGCCGAGCATGCGGCAGTTACACCTGGGATTAATTCGAACTCCACATCGGCGCTACGCAATGCCGCAATCTCTTCTGCCACTCGCCCAAAGATTCCCGGATCGCCGCCTTTCAGCCGGACTACCGTGTCGCCAGAGCGGGCCCAATACACAAGCAACGCGTTGATATCGTCCTGCGATAGCGCCTTCTTCCCGCAACGCTTGCCGACGTTGATGAGTCGCGCATTAGGACGAGCTAATTGCAGGATGTCGGTGCCGATCAGCGCGTCATAAAGGATCACGTCGGCAGTTTCGATCAGGCGAGCCGCGCGCAATGTAAGCAAGTCAACGCTGCCCGGGCCTGCCCCAACCAGAAAGACTTTTCCCCTCACAAGATCTCCTGTTCGCTCTTGTTGCGTATCGATAGGAACTTGCTGAACGCCTGCTTCGATGCAATGCGTTGTAACAATCGCGTGCGCCGAGGAGATCGCACGTGTGCGCCGAGAATGCGTTCACGTGCGCAGCCCACAGCCTGTAACCAGTCCGCGTATGCCGGTTCGAACTGCCGCTCCAGATCGTGCCGGATCTGCTTGGCGAGTGCCGGACTCAGCCCACCCGTGGAGACGGCGATCTGCAATTGCCCGCGCCGCACTACCGCCGAGTAGTAGAAGTGGCAACGTTCCGGCTGATCGACGACATTGCACAGCACTCCGCGCGCCGTAGCCTCGCGATAAACGAGTTCGTTCACCGCGTCATCGTCGTCATTGGCGACCACCAGCGTGACATTCTCAAGATCGGTCGGCGTAAACACGCGAGCCTCCCATTGAACTTTCTGGTCCACTGCAAGCCTTCGAATTTCATCTGTCACGATTGGTGACACGATTTTCACCAGCGCACCGGATGCGAGTAGTCCATAGATTTTTCCCTGCACTTCGGCGTTACCGCCAACAACCAGGCAAAGGCGGCCTTCCAGCTTCAGAAATAGCGGAAACAGCACCGGATGTTCGCTCATCCTTCGACTCCATGCGGCACGCGACCGGTCGGCGCATCGCGCTCTACGGGAGCCGCGAACTCACCCGCCAACCAGCCGCGGATTTCTTCGGCTTCATGCCGGGTAAAGAACTCGCGCAAGTTCTCGCCGGGAAACTTGAAAGTCCGATACTGCTGGAGCAGCCGCTCGATCGCGTCAGGAACGTCGGTTGCAAGGCAGCGATATCCGACCGGTCGGGCGATCGCCTGATACTTGCCCACGGCGCCGCCAACGCAGAAGTAGTAGGCATCCGTCAGCTTGCCATCCACCTTCAGCTTTTTCCCTTCAAGTCCAATGTCGGCAATCCAGTGTTGTCCGCAACTGTTCGGGCAGCCTGTGACGTGCAGTTTCAGTTGTTGATCAAATCCCGGAAGGCGCTGGTCCAACTCCTCCGTTAGCCAGCGTGCAAAGCCTTTGGTTTCCGTGATGGCGATCTTGCAGAACTCAGTACCGGTGCAGGCGATGGTTCCGCGCTGGAATACGGAACCTTGCGGCGGAAGGCCCGCAAGTGCGAGCTGATCGGCAATCGCGGTAACGTGTTCCTTCACAACATTGGGAATAAGCAGGTTCTGCATCGCCGTAGTACGGATTTCACCCTCCGCGAATTTTTCGGCGACATGTGCAACGGCACGAAGCTGGGCTGCTGAGAGGCGCCCGCGAAGCACGGATGCTCCGACGTAGTACTTTCCTGCCTGCCGCTGCTCGTGAACGCCAACGTGATCGCGAACTACGTCCACGGGCGCGTCCTCCGGTTCGGCGGCATCGAGCTGGAATCCGATGCGATGTTGCAGTTCTTCCAGGAAGGAATCGGCGGTCCAGCCATGCCGCAGGAACAAATACTTGAGGCGAGCTGCCTCGCGGCTCTTGCGCAGGACTTCACTGTCCCGGAATATCTCGGCTACGCCTTTTAAGACCGGAAGCACCTGGTCCCACTGCACGAACGCGTTCAGACGTTTTCCGAGGTGTGGTTCCGTGGAGAGTCCGCCACCGATGCGAAGTGAAAATCCA
>CAYWSM010000473.1:0-3787 GCA_964460935.1 uncultured Terriglobales bacterium
CGCGAGCGCGAATCCGAAGAGCTGGATGGGAGCAGGATAACCTTCCTTCCAGATGCCATACAGAACCGGTAACGCTCCCGTGATGACAGCGGCGACGGGCGCGTTGATTCCCATTTTTCCGATGGCCAGCGCGCGATAGAGAGACACTAGGCCGAGTCCGCCGACGAATCCGGCAGCCGCACCCCAAAGCATGGCGGAGTGAGATGGCACCGGTTCTCCGGTGATCAGCGCCAGCAGGAGCATGCAGAGTAGCCCGGAGGTGTGCGCAATGACGACGACACCGAACGCATTGGAGCCCTTGGCTCCCATGCCTCCGCTGAAGTCTCCGGTCCCCCAGCAGGCGGCTCCGGCGAGGGACAGGGCGGCGGTGGTGTATTCACTTGAAGGCAAAGTTTTCAGTTCTCAGTTATCGGTGTTCAGTCAGGGATGATTTGCGATGGATCTATAGGGAGTGTCGCAAAAGGACAGGCGCGCCCGCAAGCGCGCCTGAAAGAAGAAGCTTGTTAGGCGGCTTTGCCAACGGCCGCGAAGACAGGAGCTCCGATCGTGAATGGACGTTGTTTCTCGAACAGGATATTGCGTGCACCCACAACATAGTAGTTGGGGCTCTGTGTTGGGGGCGTGGTAGCGGCAATTTCTTTGCGGAAATACCGATGGCTTCCCACAAAGTTGCCGTTGTTCCAGACCTGCAAGACCGAGCCGGTGAAGGCGCCATTGACGGGTCCGTCCATGGAAACCTGGTTATCCTGGCATCCCGAAATCAGGATAACGGTGCAGGCCGGATTGACATTGCGGAACGCCGGCAGCGTGAGCCGAATGTCGTCATACATCTTCTTGTTCTTTTGATAAGTCTGGAATTGCACGTCTGGCGGCAGTGCCTTGATTGGATAAGCCTTATCTTTGGCGGCCTGCAACTTTTTGGGCTGTACATCTGGCTCATTAAACATCGCCTTCGTTACGGTGCCGCTATGACAACTGTCGGACATGCACAGGATGCGAACTCCCGGTTTGAAATAGCACCAGAGCTGGAAGAGTTCATCGTCGATCAGTTGCCGGTCATATAGGACCCAGGTTTCATCGAGGCCATCAGGTTCATCGTCGTTGGCATCGTTGATCTGGCCACCATGGCCGGAATAGGTCAGCAAAAAGGTGTCAACAGGCTTTGCCAGTTTGGCGATGTTCTTTATGGCCGCAATGACTGCTGGAGCAGTGGCCTGCGTGGTCAATAGTTTCTGGGACTGATAGCCCTGTGACTTGGCGAGAGCCTCCATGTCGGTGGCATCTTTCTCGCAGGCATTGAGTTGTCCGGACCAACCATTGTAGTGCGTGGGATCGACGCGGTTGAGTCCGAGGTGAAGCGAGTATCCCTTGGAAGGTGGAAAAAGGATGGGTTGAGCTGGCATGAGTCCTCCCTAAAGAAGAGATTTTTCGACCAGAGGACGTTTCGAATGAACAGCAAGTTCGAAACACTGCGATGCTAGCACTCTCTCTTCTGCAAGATGCAACTTGCTGATGGAATTCCGGTGGTGGAAAACCCGATTTGGGAATTGATTATTGCCTCGTCAACAGTGCACAAGTGTCGGTTCGTTTAAACAAAAGAAAAGGCGCGCCTGCGAGCGCGCCTGAAACCGATGATCCAATTGCTATTCCGAGTAGGCGAAGCTGAGTTTGACTCCGGCAACTTCGATCAAGCTGCCTTCTGCGAGTTCCTTCGGTCCGGAGATTTCTTCGCCATCGACTTTAACTTTGACGCTTTTCTCGGACGCTGCGATGAAATATGTGGAGTCGCGCTTATTGATCACCGCAGCGACTTTCGGAGCAAACCAGCCTCTCAGCTTGATCGAGGCCATATCGGACTTTCCAATCACAGTAAGCTTTCCGCTCAATACGTACTGGCTCTGGTCGGTTTTTCCTTCCATGACTTGCAGCATGCCGATGCGTTCCTTCGCCGGCACGGCAGCGGCCGCCCCCTGATCTCCAGTGTGCGCGTGCGCCTGCTGTGCGATCATCTCCTTGGCTTTGCGCGTGTCGAGAACAACTGTGGCTTCCATATTGGGCACCGGAGGCGTCGCATGCGCCGGTTGCGCAGGCACCGGTTCGCCGGCCTCGCGGTGCGCTTCGTCTGAGAAGGACAGAGTGTGCTTGCCGATGAGGATGACGTCACCGTGCTTCAAAGGAACGCGGCTGATCCGGCGGTTGTTGACGAAGGTGCCGTTCAGGCTGTTATTGTCTTCGAGCGCAAAATGATCGGTTTCCCAAACGATGCGGGCATGGTGGCCAGAAACGGCGAGATTGTCGATATGAACCGTGTTGTCGGGCAGGCGACCGATTGTGATTGAGGAGCCATCCTCGAGGTCGTAGTCTTTCAAGACCGCCTGCTCAAATTTCAAATAGAGTTTTGCCATTTCGGACTCCCTCCACCGGGCAGCAAGTTTCCGAATAGCTTCTTGTACCACGGCTTCTCGACGAAGCGCAGCAGCAAACACGTAATGTTATCTTCTCCGCCACCGTCTTTCGCCGCCTGCACCAGCAGATCGCAGGCCTGGCGCAAGTCACGGGTATTGCTGATGACCTCGGCAATGCTGTCGTCCGGCACGTGCCGGGTCAGGCCATCACTGCACAGCACCAGGACGTCGCCGGGCTGGGCGAGATCGTCCTCCAGGTCGGGCTTAACCGTCTCTTCCGTGCCCAGCGCGCGAATGATGATGTTCTGCATCTTCGAAACGCGCGCTTCGGCAAGGGTGATCAAACCGCGACGAACCTGCTCCATGACGAGCGAGTGATCTTCGGTGATCTGCTCGATCTGGCCATTTCGAACGAGGTAAACACGACTGTCGCCGACGTGGCCGATGGAATAAAAGCCGTCCTCACCGGAAAAGCTGACAGCAACGACCGTACTCCCCATCCCCTGCTGTGTCGCATGTTGCGCAGCAGCTTCGTGCACCGCTTGATTGGCAAGTTGGATCGCGTTGGCCAGACGGTTAGCGCGGTCGCTGACGCCCTCAAACTGTTCCCCAATCCTTGGATAGTCGCCACCGGGCGGAATCGAACGATAGTAGGTGAGAATCGAGTCCACGGCCATCTTGCTGGCGACTTCGCCGGCAGCCTGGCCGCCCATGCCGTCGCACACCAGGTAAATGCCAAAGCGTGAGTCGTACCCGAAGTTGTCTTCGTTGTTCGACCGCACGTTGCCGATATCGGTTTTTCCGGCGACTTCAATGGTGATGCCCATTCGCAACCTTGGCTATCACCCGTCAGACCCGATCTAAAAAAGGCCTGCTGGGAGAAAAATCGTACCTCAGTTTACCGGCTCCGCTATTGCCGTTCATGGCATTGCGAAACGCGCCTGAGGTTAGCGTTCAATAAATATTTGGAACTGTCGTTCGAGTCTGTCAGTCGGTCAGTGTATCAGTCCCTTTCCGATGCGCGTAGTGGAGCTTCACTGACGAGTCTCAGTAGTCCCCTCTGTCATCCGAGAAGCAAGGCGCGCTGCGCGTTCCATACTTCATTGACGCGCTTTTGGAGCAAAGTCCTCCGGCAGCATATGGGAGAGGATGGCGGATTGTACTGAGCAAAAGAATTGATTGGCAAGGAATTAATGGGGAGGGTCGCTAGGGCCTTTGCTGGAACTCCTGATTTCTCAGGGATGTAGAAAAGAAAGGGACACCTAAAGGAGTCCCTGAAGTCGTGGAACTTGAACCTTCCGTTATGCCACCCAGCATCAGGTGACTCGTTGCTGCTTCTAGTATTTGTAAAAACCTTTGCCGCTTTTGCGGCCCAGCCAGCC
>CAYWSM010000474.1:0-5610 GCA_964460935.1 uncultured Terriglobales bacterium
AGGCTGGCTGCCAGACGAAGCTCGTGACGTAATTGCTCCTCGAACTTCTTGAGCTGCTCGTCAATCGACTGCGCCTTCTGCTTGTTGCGCACCATGTCTTCGCGGTAACGCTTCAGGAAGTAGCCTATCGTCTCGACGCGAATTTTGATCGAGCCCGAGGGCTTGTTCTCGTCGATATCCTTGAAGCAGAAGTACGGCGTGCCGGAGTGCTCGACGATTTCCTCGATCGCGGTGTAGATCGGGGCGTCGTGTCCGCACTTGAAGCTGGAGAGTTCGAGCGCCACCAGGTTCGGATGCCGCGCGACGTACTTCGCCGCCCACACCTTGCGGGTGGTGTTCTCGGAATACGAGTTTTTCCACGCGTCGCTGACATCCATCGGGTGCTGGATGACACCGGCCTTCACGTCGTCGCCGAACAACTTCCAGACAATTTCGTCGTCGAGCGGGAGCGAATCCTGAGAGAAGACCGGGTATCCGAGCTTCTGGAATTCCTCAAGGATTTCGTGGTTAATGCCGGGGTCGTTGTGATACGGACGGCCCAGCAGCACGATGCCGAGACGATCTTCAGCTTCCAGCTTCTTCAGAACCTCGCGCGCCGTTCCACGCATGACGTCGTTGTCGAATTTCTGCATCGCCGCGAAACCGGCCTGCACGGCCCGAAGATTCTCTTCTTCGCTGAGGCCGAGGATGTCTTTCCAGTCGTCGAACATCTGGCGATGCATCACCTTCTCGTTATCGAGACAGGTCAGCGTATCTTTCCAGATGACGCCCTTCTCGGCGAACATGTCGCCTTCCTTGGTGAAGGCCGCCTTGACTGATGCCGGGGTCGCCGTCACCGTGGGGCACGCGCGTGAAGACTGCGTGTGCTTCAGGAATGTCGGCAGCGAGTCGATCATCGGGAAGAAGATGATGTCGAGCTTCTTCTTCGGATGCACCGAATACAGCAAATTGTGCACGTGCGGAATTCCCACCTTCGACGGGAAGCATGGATCGATTGCGCCGCGCTTCGCGCCTTCCTTGTAAAGCTGCTCGTTGGTGTATTCCGACCAGAACAGGTTTTCGGCCTTCAGTCCGAGCGACTCGAAATAGGCGGTGAAGAACGGTCCGCACGAGTACATATTGAGTGCGCGGGGCATACCGATGCGCAGTTCGGCGCGCTTCTTCATCTTCTCGGCGCGGTCTTTCTGCGCTTTCGTGAGTTGGAACTTCGGCAACGGATCGGCGATGACCTTCGGCTCGTACGAGGTGAAGGCTTTCTTCGCGGCGATCTCCACCAGGTTCGGGTTTTCTTTCTTGATGGCGTCGATGTTGCCCTTGATGACGCGCATCTCTTCGACGTTTTCGACCGTTCCTTTTTCGCAGGTGGCGATGATGAGTCGCTGCGCGCCTTCCGCTAGTGGAACCTTCGTCTTCACCGGCGGCTTGTAATTCGGGTTCGGCACAGCCGTTTTCACGTCGATGAAGGTGCGCAAGCACTTGTTCTTGCAGAAGTAGCAGCGCGTGTTCTCTTCGCGCGTTGTGGTGTAGGTAATGGAAGCAACGCCCTCAAGTCCGATGAACTCAGACTTCATGCCGTTCTCCCACAGTCGCACCGCTTCGAACGCGCAACCGATGGCGCCCGCCTCACCGCAGTGCTGGTGGACGATCACTTCGGGCTGAACTTCCTTGCCCTTGAAGCGCGACTCGATAAAATCTACCTGTGATTTCACCGCAGCCAGGTTGTGCTGCGTGCCGCCCTGGAGTACGAACTTGCGGCCAATCGCGGACAGGTTCGGGATCTGCGAAACGTAGAGCCAGATGTTCTTGGGCAGAACGTTACAGAGTCCGGCCATAATTTCTTCTGGTTTCCATCCCTGGCGCTGGAAGTCCACGATGTCAGACTGCATGAACACCGCGCAGCCATAGCCGAATTGCGGGTAGCCTTTGGCGTTAAAGGCGATATCGGCAAAGTCTTCGACCTTGAAGCCGAAGCCTTCGCAGGTGCCTTGCAGGAAGTAGCCATTGCCGGCGGAGCACTGCGTGTTCAGCTTGAAGTCTTTTACGCGGCCGTCTTTCAGGATGATGATTTTGATGTCTTGGCCGCCGACGTCGCAGATGACATCCGCATCGGGATAAAAGTGCAAAGCGGCCTGTGTGTGCGCGACAGTCTCGACCAGCGCAACATCGGCGCCGATAGCGTCTTTCAGAATGTCTTTGGCGTAACCGGTGGTCCCCACGCCCATGATCTTCAGCGTAGCGCCCTGATCGGTTACCTGCTTGCCAACCTTCGCCAGCACTTCCTGTGTGTCCTCGATCGGGTTGCCGCGCGAAAGCTGGTATGTCTTGCAAAGGATATTGCGGTCCTTGTCGACCAGTACGGCTTTCGTCGAGGTCGAGCCACCATCGATTCCGATGAAGCCTTCAACAACTTCTCCGGGTTGGAAGGTGTGCGGAATGAACTTTTTCTTCGTGTACTTCTGCTTGAACGCGTCGAGTTCTTCCGGCGACTTGGCCAGCGCCTGTGCGCCGCCCTTCTTCGCCTTCTCCTGCGCACGGCCTTCCGTGATGTACCACTCCAGCTTCTCGTAGCCGAGGTAGACGCCGAGTCCGGGATCTTCGTTCTTGCCGAACTCAACCGCACCAATGCAGGCGAAGTACTGTGCGTTATCGGGGGTCTTGATCAGCGTTTCCGGATCGACACCCTCGGGCAACGGATAATTGCGCTCTTCCCAGATTTTCGGGATGTTGTGCTTCCAGCAGTCGCGCATGCCCTTGATGTAGCAGTTCGGACCGCCGAGCAGCAGCACCGTCGGACGCAGCGTGTTGCCGCGCGTGAGGACCGACAGATTCTGCTGGATGATGGACTCAAACAGCGAGGCCATCAATTCGTCAGGAGGCACTCCCTGCTTCTGCAAGCCGTTGATGTCGGTCTCGGCGAACACTCCGCACTTGCCAGCCACAGGGTGCAGTTTCAGTCCCTTGTAGCCCATTTCGCAGAGCTGGTCGGCAGGAATACGCAGCTTTGCGTTGATTTTGTCGATGACGGCGCCGGTGCCCCCCGCGCACTTGTCGTTCATCGAGGGCAGCTTCTTCTTTTTGCCGGTCTCAGGATCTTCCTTGAAGATGATGATCTTCGCGTCCTGCCCGCCGAGCTCGATGACCGATCCGCACTCGGGATAGAGCTTTTCGACCGCGAGCGAAACGGCGTTCACTTCCTGCACGAACTTGGCGCCGATGTGCTTCGAAATTCCCGACCCGCCGGAGCCAGTGATGAACACGCGGTAGTTCTCGTAGGGCGTGTTGGGCAGATCGGACTTGATCTGGTGCAGCATTTCCAGAAGCTTTTCCGGCTGCTTGGTCTCGTGGCGCTGGTAATCAGCCCAAAGGATCTCGTCGGTCTCGTTATCCACGACGGTGATCTTCACCGTGGTCGAGCCGACGTCCACACCCATCCAGAGCATGTCGTACTTCTTCTGCGGATTGGCTTTTTCGGTCAGTCCTGGCATGTCTCTCCTGAGAACTTTCAACCACCAAGGGCACAAAGGATCACAAAGGTTTGTTTTTGATTTTTTCTCAAAATTCCTTCGTGTTCCTTGGTGTCCTTTGTGGTTTATTAATGTGCCTCTTGGTGATAGGGCACGCTCGCGCCCATCTTCTCTGCCACGTGTACCGCGAAGTTTGCTGCCGTGCCGATCACACCTTTGTACTTCGGCACCAGATACAGCGCCTGCTGCATTTCGGGATGCTGTTCGACGTACGCCTTCAGCTCGTCCAGCGTCTTGCCGGTGTTCTTCACAACTTCGTTGAACTCCAGCTTTGCCTTGGCCTTCGCTTCGCCGAGCGCCATCTGCACACGGCTGTGCGCGTTGATCTCGCCTTCGCCCGACGTCTCGATCGGCAGGAAGATCATGTCTTTGTAGTGCGAGACGACCGCCGACTGTGCACCGTCAGACTGCGTCGACGGCATGCAGCCGAAAGGCTTCAGCGACAGCACCATGTGTGCCAGTTCTTTGTTGGTGTAGTAAATGTTCTTCGCAACTTCCAGGTGACCTTCGCCGCCACCCGCGCGCGAGTTGTAATAAGGATGTCCCAGCCGCTGCAGCTCGTACTGATCAACCAGCCGGTGAGCGGTTCCGCCGAGCGCGTCGATGATGCGATGATATTCGCGCGCGAAGATCACTTCCGCCGCCTTCAGCTTCATCAGCTTGTTGCGATAGTTCCACTCGATCTTGGCGTGCTTGTCGATGCGCCACGCCGGAGGCATCACCGTTCCCTCTTCGAGTCCGCGCATGTCCTTAATTTTCTGGACGACCTGGTGGATCATGTACATGATCCATGTGCCAATCGGCTCGACGATAACCTGCGCGCCTTCGCGGTGCAGGAACTGGAACATGTTGAAGTTGCCATCTCCCTCGGTGGTCTGCGCCCAGAACTCACCGGTGATCTTCACGATCGGCTTCACCTTGAAGTGATCCACCTTGATTGTCTGGTAGCGATCGCGCACATGGTTCAAAGCTTCCATGTAATCGTCGCTGACGAGCTGGTTGATGAACTTGCCCAGATACTCGACCGTTCCCTTCATCGGGATCTTGTTGGCCATCTTGCCGAGCTTCGACTCGACAGACCACGGCGAGTTCTTTTTCAGCACTTCGTGCAGATAGTCAACCGACTCTTCAAGAATGGCGTCGGTTTCTCCCGGATTTACCTCGAACCCGCGAATCTGGTACGCAACTTCGTTCACAATGTCGCCCATATTCAGCGCGTTCAGCAGGTTCAGGAAGAAATCGAGGTTCATGCAGAGGCCAGCTTCGGCGTCGGACTGATTCAATCCGCCGGACTGCTGGAACAGGATCACGCGGAAACCGTCGAATCCGGCATTGCGCAATGCCAGGCGATACTCGGCTTCGTACATGCCGAAGCGGCACGGACCACAGGCTCCGGCGGTCAGGAAGATGTAGTTGTTAATCAGATCTTCCTTGCGAATTCCCGACTCTTCTAGCTTCTGCAGGTACTGCACCAGGTTGCCGACTGTGAAATATGTCGGATTGCACTGGCCATTGTTGCCGTATTCCTTACCGAGCTGGAACGCCTTGACGTCCGGCACCGGCACTACTTCGCACTTGTAGCCAAGGCCTTCGAGAGCGCCATGGACAAGTTTTTCGTGCTTCCAGGTCAGTCCGCCGAAGAGCAGGGTGGTCTTGCCGCGCTGCTCTGCCGTGAACGGACGCTCGATTGGTTTATGGAAATGATGAACTTGTTTGTGAGTTACGCCTGCCGCCTGTTCGAGGCGGGCGCGTTCCGCCGTCACCCGTTCGCGGATCAGTTCTTCTAACGTTGCGGTATCAAGAGTGCGCCCGTTGGGCTCGGTCGGGGCGATCTGAACCAGTCCGCCACCGACGGCTGGATGAGTCGAAGTGCTCATGCCTTCACCTTTTCCTTAAGTCTCTGGTGATAAATACACTTCCTGCTCCACCCCACAAGGTAGGCAGTGGGCATATTGTTGACTTCTAGGTCAAATTACTCACCAGGAAACTACTGAACGGCGATTTTCTGGTCCTGAACGGCGATTTGGCTGTTTTGGCGGGACGGCAATTTCGAGCTAGAGTATTGCTTTTTCAGGTACTTAGAGAG
>CAYWSM010000475.1:0-4155 GCA_964460935.1 uncultured Terriglobales bacterium
CCATCAGGCCGCAGGATCGTCAGTTTGGTGCCGTCAATCGCCTTCACTTCGCCGGCAATCATCGTCTTGCCCAGGTTCTCCTTGAACTCTTTCATTTGCGCCGTGCGATCGACAACGATGTTCGCATTCCATGTTGTCGGATCGTTCGCGTCCGGACTGCCCATCACACCGACCGTATCGCCGACCTTCAGGTCCGTCATCTTGATCGGCTCGCGGTTACGCATGAACTTCGTCTCCGGCGTCACCTTCACAGTCGCCGAATTTCCCTGCATCGTCTTCAGCGTGTAGCCATCGGAGTTCACCGCCGTGATCTCACCCATCACGCCGCGGCCCATGCGTCCGCGCATCCCCGGTCCCTCGTGCATATCCGCTCCCGGCTGACCGCCCGGCGGCGGCCCCTGCGGACTGTCCTGCGCCATGGCCATGCTCGCCAAAGCACACATGAGCGCCATCTTGCATAACATCTTCATTTCTCGAACCTCCTAGCAACTTCCTCTTAGACGACCCGCAACTATCGTGGTTTACCGCAGAAGCATGTTCCGGCTGGTATCAACAATAACCGCTCAAGCAGCCAAAAGTTTCGTGTTTACAAATATTTACAACCGTCTAATCACTAACCCCGACGACTAATCACTTGCAACTTATTTCAAAAATGGTTCGCGCCAAGGCGCGTCGTATTCAAAGTGTTTTGTATTTCAAAGTGTCTTGTATCAGGGCACGGCTTCAGCCGTGCCACACCGAGTCCACAATTCATGCGGCTTTAGCCGCTGAAAGAGTCTTTTGGGATACACCCACTATCTAACCACTAACCACTGCTTCTAAATACTTGCGATGAAACATATGCAGGCTTCTCTCCTGCTTCACCGAATATCGTCCCCGATCGTAGCTCTGCGATTTCAAGTTCCGATGTACGACCTCGCAGATGTGCCCATCCTCCATCTGAATCTCATCGCTGAACCGGAAGGTCTCTTTCGGAGCCGGCGTCTTCATCCGCTCCTCGTCGAAGAACCAAACAAAGATCGCGACGCACTTTTCCGGACCCATCGGCAGCACGATATTGAGTGACATATTGTCGGGATAGCAATTCAGCATCCAGTTCGGATAGATCCAGTAATACTCGGCCGCCATGTCGCCTTCGCGCTGCTTGTAACGCCGCTCGACCGACGACTCATTCTCCGGACCGCGTATCGGGCTCGTCTGCAGCGAATAGTTCGCAAACAGCGTGATCTCGTAGGCGTTGTAGTCCAGTTCGCGGTTCAGCGACGGATGCACGCTAGGCAGGTGATAACCCTCCATGTAATTGTCGATATACACCTTCCAGTTGCAGTCCATGACGTAATCTTTGCGCCGGAAGAACCGCAGCCGCTCCAGCCCGAACTTCTCCGTCTGCCGTGGAAGTTCATGTAACCATGAAGTTAGCGGTTCTGCCGCCGGATCAAGGTTCACAAACACCAACCCGCCCCACTCCGCTACCCGCACCGGCCGCAGTGCGAAATCCTTGAACTTAAAATCGCAGACGCCTTCCATCTCCGGAGCATTCAACAACCGCCCATCCAGTCCGTACGTCCACCCGTGATATCCGCAACGAAACACCTTGCGCGACCCGCATCCCTCCGCCGGAGGACCCGCCCGATGCCGGCACACGTTGTAGTACGCGCGCAACTGGCCCTCGGTATCGCGCGCGATCAGCAACGGTTCGCCTACGAGGTCGAACGTGAAGTAGTCCCCCGGCTCCGCCACCTGCTCGCGATAACCAATCACCTGCCACGTCTTCCAGAAGATCCGCTTCTTCTCGATCTCCAATTGCGCCGGATCAAAATAGTAAGCAGATGGCAACGTATGCGCCCGCCCCACTTCCGGATCGATAATCATTGTTTCTCTGTCTCTGTCTTTCCTTGTTTTTCTCTGTTTTTCTGTGATCTCTGTGTTGAATTCCAAACGTTCCCCTCACCACTGAATCTAGGGGATCTCCTGAACCGTTCGATTATAGGCAGGCCACCACGACCCGCAAGGGAACTTGGGTTTGCCGAACTCCGCCAGCCATTCATCGGATAACCAGATATTCAGATAGCCAGATAATCAGATCGAACTGTTGACTGCCCGCCTCACCTTCAGTACCCTCATCCGACCCGCCGCCCGATGAACACCACCTCGGTCCCTATCACGGCTCGCACGGAACCCGCTGCCCCCTCCCTCGTCCGAGGCATTTCGCTTACTGACGCCACCCTGCTCATCGTCGGCGGCATTATCGGCAGCGCCATCTTTCTCACGCCCTCCGACGTCGCCCAGCAGATGCGCACGCCGCTGCTCTTCCTGCTCGTCTGGGCCGCCGGCGGATTCGTCACCCTCATCTCCGGACTCGCCTTCGCCGAACTCGGCGCCATGTACCCCAAAGCCGGAGGCCAGTACGTCTATCTCCGCGAAGCCTTCGGTGATTTCGCCGCATTCCTTTACGGATGGCTGATGTTCATCGCCGGCAATTCCGGAGGCATCGCCGCCATCGTCGTTGCCTACGCACAATATCTCGGCAAAGCCTTTCCCGCCGTTGCCGCCGAAAAAATCTGGCTCACGCTACCCGGACTCACTCTCCACGGCGGCCACATCGCCTCGCGCCCATGGAATTTCACCGTCGGCGACGCGATGGCTGTCTCCGCCATCGTCTTCCTTACCGCGATCAACATCTGGGGTCTCCGTCCCGGTGTATGGCTGCAAAACATTTCCACATGGCTGAAGTACACCGCTCTCGCCGCATTCGTCGTCTTCGGCTTCGCCATTGGAGAAGGGAACTGGAGCAACCTCCACCTCGCCGGCGGACTATCGCAGCTCACCACACCGAGTTTTCCGGCTTTTATGTCCGCCATGGGCGTAGCTTTCATCGCCGTGTTCTGGTGTTACGACGGATGGGTTTACGTCTCCTGGGTCGCCGGGGAAGTCCGCGACCCGCAGCGCAATATCCCGCGTTCGCTCATCGTCGGCATTTTCGGCGTCATCGCCATCTACATGCTGATGAACGCCGCCTATCTCTACTCCACGCCACTCGAACAGATCGCTGCCTCCCCCACTATCGGCGAATCCGCCGCCCGCGCGCTCTTTTCGCCATTCGCGGCCTGGCTGCTATCGATCGTGATCGCCATCTCGTCTCTCGGAGCCGCTGGCAGTTGCGTTCTCAGCGGAGCCCGCGTCAGCTACGCCATGGCCATCGACGGACTGTTCTTCCACCACATGGGCGACGTCCACCCGAGATTCCGCACGCCATGGTTCTCCCTTGTTGCACAGGGAATCATGGCCTCGCTGATCGCGCTCAGCGGCACCTACGACCAGCTCTTCACCTACTGCGTCTTCGGAATGGTGCTGTCGTACGTCGCTTGCGTCATCGCCATGTTCGTCCTGCGCCGCCGCCAACCCGATCTTCCCCGCCCCTACCGCTGCCACGGATACCCCTGGCTCCCCGCTCTCTACGTCATCCTCATCGGCGGATGGCTACTTAACACCATCGTTACACGCCCCCGCGAAGCCCTCGCCTGCACCGCCCTCATGGCCATCGGTGTCCCCTGGTATCTCTATTGGAAACGCACCAGCAAAACCGTCTAGCCTGCATTGGTTTTTGGGTGCCGTTAGGTCGGTTATTTTGTCATCACGAGGCTGGGCGCAGCGAAGCCGAGGGATCTGCTTTTGCGCCGGATCTGCTGTTTGTTCCCTCGACCACCGGCTTTCCTATTCCACAACTCTCCCGAGTGTGGCATCGGGCTTCCAAGCCCGATGAGCGGAGCGAAGCTCCGCTTTAGCTGTGTTCCCATGATCCTTGTATAGACCATTAAGTCGCTATTAAGATGCCGTGCCATGCGCGCCCAGGATGCGATCACCTTCTTGATAGAAAGAATCGACGAACAAGCTCTTCGCGATGGTGTGCAACTGTCCGATGTCGAACGTCGTATGCTCCGCTGGAGCGAAGTAGAACCCGGCGGCATCAACGATCCCGCGCTTAACGATCAATTTGAAGCCGAGTGCGATTCGGACGAGTATGAGGAGAAAATCTCCAACCTGCTGTCTCGCGCATACGAACACGACAAAAACGACTCGCGTCGAAATTCACAATGGGACGATGCTAAGAATGCATTAAAAGGACACGACTACTACCTGCTGGTGATGTTGCAG
>CAYWSM010000476.1:0-1972 GCA_964460935.1 uncultured Terriglobales bacterium
GCATCCTGAAAAAGACGCTGTCGCCGAAAACCATTCTGAACGTGAACGCCGGTGCCACCTTTGCCGGCAATACGGCAACAGGAGTGGTCGGCATCAGGACTCGCGGAACCATTCTTACCGGGGGCTCGTCGGTGGTACATCAGTTCACGGAAAAGCTGGATCTCGGGATGGAAGTCTACGGCGGATACACCGCCAATCTCGCGCTCGGACGGGGCGAATTGCAGGAGCAGATCGGCGGGAATTACGAGGCCGTCAAGAATCTCACCATTGATTTCGGCATCGTCGCAGGCCAGGCGGTTGGTAGTCCGCACTACGGATTTATCCTGGGGTTCTCCAAGGACTTCTAGGTCTTACCGAATAGGTTACGCTTCGATGATGGTGCATGGTCCCTTCGATTCCGGCTGGCACTGGAAGCCGGGACACGTCGGTAATCTGTTAGTGCGCGTGGGACGCGCGTATACCGTACGCACGGGCAATTCCGTACAAGGAGAACGCATGCTGAAACGCTGCCTGGTGCTGTCTGTCCTTATGCTGTCCGTGTCCATTTTGGCGCAAGCCTCGAAACCCTGCGAAGAGTTGAAGTCGGAAATCGCGAAGAAGTTAGAAGCCAACGGTGTCTCCTCCTATTCGCTGGAAGTCGTGGCGAAAGATCAGGATGCCGAAGGGAAGGTTGTCGGCAGTTGCGAAGGCGGCACCAAGAAGATTGTTTATCGCCGGAACGACGATGAGCCGCAAAAGCCTGTTCCAGCCGCACAGAAACAGCAGTGATTCGACTTCAGCAACGGCTCCGAGCCGGACTGGCTTCGGAGCCACTGCCTTTTGTTGTGACCCCGCTCACAAACCCCTGTTCATTCCATTGATAGAATCTTGAGTGCCCCATTCAAGCTTCTTTTGCTTGAGTGGGGCAGTTACTCAATCGGCAGGATCTCGCATGTCACGCAAAACCGAACAGTCGCATAAGCTGCACAAACGGGCCGAACAGGTCATTCCCGGTGGAGTCGATTCGCCCGTCCGGGCATTCAAGTCGGTCGGCGGAGAGCCGCCGTTCATCGTTCGCGGCGAAGGCTCGCGCATGTGGGATGCCGATAACAACGAGTACATCGACTACGTGCTGTCGTGGGGTCCGCTCATTCTCGGCCACTCTGCACCAGAGGTGCTGGAGGCGATCTTAAGTGCAGCGCGGAAGGGAACAAGCTTTGGCGCTTCCAATCCTGCCGAGCCCGACCTGGCCGAAGCGGTGCTCGAGTCTTATCCGTTCGCGGACAAAGTTCGCTTCGTAAACTCCGGAACCGAAGCCACGATGTCGGCGATCCGCCTGGCACGCGGGTTCACGAACCGCAAATACATCATCAAGTTCGAAGGCTGCTATCACGGGCACAGCGACGCGCTGCTGGTAAAAGCCGGCTCGGGCATCGCAACACTTGGTATTCCCGGATCGGCGGGCGTGCCGGAAGAGTTTGTGCAATTCACGCTGGCGTTACCATACAACAACCTGAATGCCGTGGAAGAGACATTTAAGCGATACCGGAACGAGATCGCTTGCGTGATCGTGGAGCCGGTGGTCGGCAACATGGGCTGCGTGCCGCCGAAGAAGGACTTCCTGGATGGCCTGCGTTATCTCACCTCGCGCGACAACAGCCTGCTGATCTTCGATGAAGTGATGACCGGATTCCGGCTGGCGTTTGGTGGAGCGACGGAGTTGTTCGGGACACGGCCAGACCTGGTTACGTTGGGAAAGATCATCGGTGGTGGGCTGCCGGTTGGGGCTTATGCCGGTCCGGCGGAAATTATGGACATGATTGCCCCGGTCGGCCCGGTCTATCAGGCGGGAACGCTTTCGGGAAATCCGCTGGCGATGGCGGCTGGTTTGGCGACACTTTGCACGCTTCGCGATAACCGCGAAATTTACAGCCGCATGGACCGTCTCGCCGGATCGCTGGTGACCATGGTGCAGGACGCCGCCAAAGAAGCC
>CAYWSM010000477.1:0-6174 GCA_964460935.1 uncultured Terriglobales bacterium
ACCACCTCGCCCGACGAAGTCACCAGTTCGCCCGAAGTGTCCGGCAAAGCTTCGCCCTGCTCTTCCAGGTAGGCGTCGATGAACGACTTGTAGTCACCATTGGGGACAAAGCAAATCTCCTGCGAGTCGGGCTTTTCCGCCAGTGCCAGCCGATGCTGCTTCGCCAGTTCGCGTACTTCCGGCTTCGTCATCCCACCCAGCGGAAACAGCGTGCGGCTCAACTGCTCCTGTGTCAGTCCAAACAGAAAATACGTCTGGTCCTTTGCGCGATCCACCGGCCGCTTCAGCAGCCACCGCTCGCTCGAATCGTCGAATTCCACCCGCGCATAATGTCCCGTCGCCAGCAGATCGGCGCCAATCTGGCGTGCCGTAATCAGCAACTGATCGAACTTCAGATGGTTATTGCACAAGCTGCACGGAATCGGCGTCCGCCCCGACAGGTACTCCTCCACGAACGGACGCACCACATCATGCTCGAACCGGCTCTCCTGATTGACCACGTAATACGGAATCTCGAGCGTCTCGGCGACGCGTCGCGCGTCATAGACGTCGTCCAGCGAACAGCAACGCCCTTGCACCGCTTCCGGCATACCGTGCGATCCGGCCAGCCGCCGCTGGTTCCATAACTGCATCGTCAGCCCAATGACGTTTTTGCCTTCGGCGCGCAGCATGGCCGCGACGGTCGACGAATCGACACCGCCCGACATGGCAACGGCAATGGTTCGGTTACTCAATTTAACTTCACTTCTCTACTGATCCGTTTGATGCTGCCGCACTTCGAAGGGCCGTTAACAGTTGTTTCAAACTATCCCCCATCCAGCCTTCCGAAGCATCTAGTTCTTCGATGTGACTGATAGCCGATTGGAGAGCATTCCAATCAGACAAGTGCATACGATGAAACTGAACATAGTTGTATCGGTACAGCGGATGGTCATGATCGTCGATCAAGAAACCAAAAGCCACGTAGTCCTCATAGTCAGTAATCGTTTCTCCGCAGACCAAACACCTTCGATCGGAGGTCTTCCGCTTAGCCTCTTCCAGGCGCTGCTTTACATGTCCAACACGAGGATCGCACTCACCGCATGCTTCATGTATCACGGCATCGCTCAAGATATACAACGGATCAGCCTTATTGGCGCAAAACGGTGGAAATAGGACCGCTTCATTTGATGACGCAACGGGTTGCGCGCAAATTGCGCAGTGCATTCCGGGGATGAATAGTGCCATTCAGGAGCTACCGACCGTACTTTTTTTATTGTATATGGGACTCAGCTCTCTTAGGCGAGAGGCTACTTCCTGCAGGATCCCAAGTAGAAGATCGACATCTTCCCTCGTATTCTGCTTTCCCATGCTGAACCGAATACTCCCACGCGCCCGATCCGCGCTCAAACCCATGGCGGTGAGCACGTGCGAAGGCTCGATCGCCCCCGAAGAACACGCCGCGCCCGTCGAAACGGCAACGCCCTTCAGGTCGAGTGCGATCACCATCGCTTCGCCTTCAATGCAATCGAAATAAATATTAGTCGTATTCGGAACCCTCGGAGCGGCTCCGCTATTCACCCCGACCAGCTCAATCGTTTCCGTTACAAACCGTTCGATCCGGTCGCGAAACTCGGCGAGTCGCGCCACACTGCCATCGCCGAATCCGGCCAGAGCGATTTCCGCTGCCTTCCCCAGCCCCACAATTCCAGGAACATTCTCCGTTCCGGCCCGCCGCGAGCGTTCGTGGCGTCCGCCATAGAATAGCGGCTGCAACAGAGTTCCCTTTCGCACATACAACGCGCCGATTCCCTGCGGCGCATGGATCTTGTGTCCTGAAATCGACAGCAGATCGCACTTCCACTCCGCAACGTTGATTGGAACCTTCCCCACCGCCTGTACCGCGTCCGTATGGAAGTAAACATCAGCTTCGGCGGCAATCGTGCCGATCTCAGCTACCCGCTGCAATACGCCAGTCTCGTTGTTCGCGGCCATGACCGAGATCAGCTTCGTGTTCGGACGCAGCGCACGGCGAACGTCATCCGGATTCACCAGCGCTTGCCCATCCACCGGGAGGTAGGTCACCTCGCATCCCAATTCCTCAAGGCGTTTGCAGGTGTTCAACACCGCATGATGCTCGATGGTCGATGTGATGACGTGATCCCCTGCCTTCGCCAGGCCGAAGATGGCCAGATTGTCGGCTTCCGTGCCACCGCTGGTGAAAACGATTTCCGACGCGCGCGCGCCCAGCAGTTGTGCCACATTCTCTCGCGCCCGCTCGATGGCCGCGCGCGTGTGCTGGCCATGATGGTGGATCGACGAGGCGTTGCCGAATTCCTCGATGAAGAATGGCTGCATCTCCGCCAAAACCTCAGGCAGGACGGGCGTTGTCGCATTATTATCCAGGTAGGCGCGGCGCATGGATTTACTTATTGTAGATGCCAGAGAAACGTTTTCGTCGCCGTTTTCGATCCTTCAACCTTAAAAGCGAACTGCGAAACAAGCAATTTATGGCCGGTTCCAACGATCTAGCAGCTCGTTCAGATGCCTGTCGCCCCGGTGACTGTCGTCACAGACCCCATTTTCGCCGCTGCTCCAACATAGTTCTTGGCTGCAGTGGCCATCGGCTGCATTGCGGCGCTGGATAAGCAATATGGACGAACGAACAATCGAGATTTCTGAACTTTACACGCGCATCCTGCAACTTGAGAGATTGCAGGAAACGCGCATATCCGATGGCGCGATGGACGCGATCCAGGATCACCTGGCGATCCTTCGTCAACGATTACTTGAGTTGAAGTGCGTGCAACTGCCGCGAACCAACGCGTAGCCCTAACTTTTCCCAATCCCGACTACCCCACTCAAGCCAAACAATGGTTTGAATGGGATACCGTTTCGTCGCTGGGTTAAGCGCTGGCGCGGCTGCTCGCGATCAATTCCTTGATTGGTCGGACCTCAAGCGTCCCATAGCTCGCCACCGGAACCTGCGATGCCAGACGAATCGCCTCCTCGCGGTCGCGGGCTTCGATCAGCAGGAAACCGCCAACCTGCTCCTTGGTTTCAGCAAAAGGTCCGTCCGTCACCAGGGCTTTCCCGTTACGCACTTTCACGGTAGTCGCGGAACGAACCGGCTCCAGGGCTTGCGCGGCCAGCAAGTGGCCGGATTTCTGGAGTGTCTGGTCGTAGGCAAGACTGGCATCGTCCAGCGATTGCGATTCACTGCGCGACAGCGCGGCCATCTTCTTTTCGTCAACAAAAACCACACATAGAAACTTCATAAGCTTGAACTCCTCCATTCACAGGAGAGTCGATTGAGAAGCGCCGCAATCGACAAGCCAATTCCTGTAAGGGTACAACTGTTCCGTTTCCGGAACAGAGATACGAATTTCGCTGCGATTCCTTTCGCACGTGCGATGATGTTGTTCCTTCATTAGGAGGTTATGTGCCAACGCGCTTACACCTCATCCTTTGCCTGTTCATTCTTATGACTTCGGCTCATGGTGCTGACATGGAACACACTCTTGTGTCCAATTACGATCTGCGTGGTGCGGTAAAGCAGTGTGTGGAAGAAACAACATTTGTCGGCACGGAAGGTACCCCCGCGCAGACAAGGAGCATTACTCGTACATTCTCGCCGGCTGGACAATTGATCGAAGACCGTATGACGCAGAGCAATAGTCCGGATTTTGTGACGCACTACTCTTACGATGCCGTTGGCCGTCTGATTCACAGGTCATCGGGCGACTCAGGTCGAGGTCTTGCTTATCACTACGACGATCGGGGAAAGCTGATCTCCGTAACTTCGGAAGCAAAGTGGCCGCCCAGCACAACCTACGAATACAACGGTGATCACCTAGCGCGAATGGTAGAGCATTGGCCGGAGATCCCGCGAGAGCCCAACACGGCGTTTGCCGCAATGCCGTGGGAGAAGGGTGATGTCCCCTTTCCTCCTCCTTCTGGGGGAACGGTTACCACTCTGTATGACGAGAAAGAGCGTCCCACGGGAGCCGAAGTTCGCGATGCCGACGACGTCCTGATCCGGCGCATTGTGCGCCATTACGACGAGCAGGGACACATTGCCGGCGACGAACTGACTTCGGAGGACACAAATACGATTACTTTGCCGCTCCCGAAAGAGCTGCCGGACGAATTCGCCAAAATGAACGAGCTGCAGCTCAAGGCGATGTCGCGGTTCATGAACCAGGCGTTGATAGATTCGAAGTCATCGTACAAATACGACGCAAACGGTCGCGTCATCGAAAAGCGCGTAGTTGGCGGAATGTTCGCTGAACAAGTTACGACTCTCCGCTACAACGATCACGGCGACATAACCGATGAGATCTCAGATAAGGTGATGGATCCCAATTTCGGCCGCGAGTTCGGGATGGACGACCAAGGAAACATGGTTCCGCAAGGTCCGCCTCAAGTCGTAAGTCCGCAGCACTCAGAAGGTCACTACGAATTCGAGTACGACGCGCAAGGCAACTGGACGAAAAAAACATCGGCATGGCGCTCGGACAAGAATACTGAATTCAAGCAGTTGTCGGTAACAAGAAGAACGATCACTTATTATTAGTCAGCGGCTGTTAACCTGAAGATTCTTCATCTCCACGAAACGACGATTTCGGACGCGTTGTCGACGAGGATCGTTTTCTGCGCCCGCGTTGTTTCCTTTTCACGCACCGAACGAAACTGCTCTTTGTCGAAGTACAGAAATTCCAAATCCGCCAGCGGATCGAGAATCCGAGAGTCCTGCTGCTGCACTACTGCTGGTTTGCCATTCTGAGTGAAACCATCCTGCGCCTCGAATCCGTGCAGCACTAACGCGATCTTCTTGAAATGCGACGAATACTTTCCCTCGGGTTGACCGAACACAATTTTCCTGGCCGCAGGGTCAAAGTCGATACTGCGCTGACAGTATTCGCCATGCTGATAGTCGAGCGAGCTGCCATCGTCTTCGTAATAGACGAATCGATGGGCCTGCGTGCCGTAGTACACGTGTACATAAAGTGTGTCGGACGGCTTTTCCTTCGTTGACTGCACCGTAGTCTGCAACGGAATAATCGAGGACCCTTTAACAAAAATGGGAATCCGGTAGATCGGGTATTCGGCCGTTAGTTCCTTACCGCCAGAGATGTGTTCATCGGAAAAGAAGTCGTACCACTCACCCGCCGGCAAGTACGTCGTCTTACTTTTCTCCTTGCTGGTCATCGGATTCAACAGGAACGCGTCGCCGAACAAGAACTCATACTGGTACTTCTGCTCATAGACCTTCTCGTCGAACGGAGAATCGATACATAAGCAACGGCTGATCGGAACGCCGGTTTGACTGCTCTCGCGGAATTTCGAATAGAGATACGGCATCATCCGATAGCGAAATTCGATATATGTCTTCGAGATCGCCTCGGCTTCCTCGCCATACGCCCAAGGCTCGTTTGCCGCGGCATTTTGTTCGCGATGATTGCGCAGATACGGCGAAAACACTCCCACTTCGACCCAGCGCTTGTACAGGTCCTTGTTGCCGTCGCCGATATACCCGCCGAGATCGGGCCCGGTAAATGGCACGCCCGCCAGCCCCATCTGGTTATTGAGCAGTACACCTAGTAGGATGTGCTCGTTTTTGGCCTGATTATCGCCGCTCCAGACCGCGGCATACCGCTGGATTCCCGCGAACCCCGAACGGCTCAACACGAATGGACGCTTGTTGCCGCCATATTTCTGGAATGATTCGAACGACGAGCGTGCCATCAACATGCCGTAGTAGTTATGCGCTTCGAGTGGCGTGCTCTTTCTGCCATCGAAATCGAACACAACATTGTCCGGCATCGCCTGGCCGTCGATGGCCGGCTCATTCATGTCGTTCCAGTAACCGTTGATGCCCACGTCCTGATAGACCTTCATGTTGTCGATCCACCACGCTCGGGCTTTGGGATTGGTGAAGTCGGGAAAGCGATTGGTGTTGGGATAGATGTCGGCCACATACGGCTGGCCGTCGGTGTATTTCAGGAAAATATCTTGCTGCAGGCCGCTCTTGTAGGCGAAATAGCTGTCGTCGATACGGATGCCTGGATTGACCGAAGCCGTCAGTTCGATGTTCATGCCGCGCAGTTTGTCCGCCATCGCACGCATGTTGGGAAACCGCTCCAGGTTGATCCGGAACGGCTCATAATCCTTCAAATAGTCGGCATCGAGCAC
>CAYWSM010000478.1:0-2382 GCA_964460935.1 uncultured Terriglobales bacterium
CGGCCTGTCGATCACCATTGGCGCGATCATCACGCTCTTCGTGGTGATGCAGATGACCGCCAGGATCAAGTGGAGCGACAAATTCGCAGCCATCAAGCCGCCGAAGCAAAATCCGCTGAATGGGGAGAGTTGGGTGAGAGGGTAAACTTCTATTAACCACGGATTGGACGGATTTCACGGATTTTCTTTCTATAGGTTTTTATCCGTGAAATCCGTCAGATCCGTGGTTAAGAAAGCATCTGTTGCACGACGTCGTATGTAGCCGTCAGCGCCTCATCTAGCGCGCCAGGATTCGTCCCGCCACCTTCTGCGAGGTCCGGTCGTCCTCCGCCTTTGCCGCCGACTTTGGGAGCGATCTGGCTGATCACCTTGCCGGCCTGCACGCGCGAGGTGAGGTCTTTGGTCACGCCAACGATCAGCGCAACCTGGCCATCAGTGGCTGAGCCGACAGCGACCACGCCCGATCCGACCTTCTGGCGTAGGTTATCGACGAGCGTACGCAATTGCGACCGCTCGAGATTATCGGCACGATGGGCGAGGACCTTCACGCCGTTGATCTCGCGAATCTTGTCCTCGACCGACGATGCAGCCGCCGATGCCGACTTCATGCGCGCCTGCTCGAGTTCTTTTTTCAGCCGCTTGATTTCGTCGTCGCGTGTGATCAGCTCTTTTTGTAGCGCTGTCGCCAGCGATCCTTCCGACTCTTCGCCGAAGCGAATGACTTTGCGCGCAACATGTTCAAGTTGATGATCGGCTCGGAAGTGCTTGAGCGAACTTTCGCCGGCAACGGCTTCGACGCGCCGCACGCCCGACGAAACGCTGCCTTCATCGAGCACTTTGATCAGCCCGATTTCGCCGGTGGCCATCGTGTGCGTGCCGCCGCAGAGCTCGGTGGAGAAGTCGCCGATCTTGATGATGCGGACCTTGTCGCCGTACTTTTCGCCGAAGAGCGCCATCGCGTGATACTCGTTCACGGCCACATCGATCGGCACGTCCTCGATGATCTCGACCTTCTGGTTCTGCAGGACCTCTTTATTCACGATGTCTTCGATATCCTGCAGTTCTTCGTCTTCGACGGCGGTGAAATGCGAAAAGTCGAAGCGCAGCCGTCCCGGCGAAACCAGCGATCCGGCCTGCTTCACGTGCTTGCCCAGCACCTCGCGCAATCCTGCATGGAGCAGGTGCGTCGCCGTGTGATGGCGCATGGTAGCCTGGCGAATATTTAGATCGACCACGGCATCCACACGATCGCCAACGCGAATATCTTCCTTCGCGGTCACCTTATGCGAGCGCACTCCCTGCACGGGGTAATAAACGGTTTCCACTTCCGCAACGAGCGAGCCTTTGCCGGGAGAATAAAGCAAGCCGCGGTCGCCAACCTGGCCTCCGGCCTCGGCGTAAAACGGTGTGTGATCGAGGATGACTTCGCCCTGCTGCCCGGCCTTAAGTTCCTGAACGCCGGCGTTATTCCGCATCAGTGCGATGACTTCGCAACCGCTCGATTCCGTCTGCCGGTAACCTTCAAAAACAGTCGGCCGCAACTGCTGGTACGCCGGGTTCGCCGTCTGCTTCGCCGCGCCCTTCCACGACGCCTGTGCGCGTGTGCGCTGCTCGGACATCGCATGATCGAAACCAGCCTGATCGAAGCCGATGCCCTGGTCTCGCGCGGCGTCAACAATGAAGTCAAGCGGGAGCCCGAAGGTGTCGTACAGTTTGAACGCCTTTTCGCCGGAGTACATCGCGCGGCTTTCCGGGCGCGACTGCTTGGCTGCGACCAGCGGAGCCAAATCTTCATCGAGGCGCTTCAGACCTTCGTTCAGTGTTCGCGCAAACCGCGTCTCTTCACCTTCTACTGTCTTCGACACCCGATCCTGCGACTCCAGCAATTCCGGATACGCATCGCGCATCAGTTCGGAGACTGCGTAACCCATCTGATACAGGAATGGCTTATTCTGTCCGAGCAGTCGCCCGTGGCGAATGGCGCGGCGGATGATTTTGCGTAGCACGTATCCGCGCCCTTCATTCGACGGTAGAACACCATCGGAGATGAGGAAGGTTGCCGCACGGGCGTGGTCGGCGATCACGCGCAGGGAAGCCGCGCCGCTGCGGCCGGATTCCGTCTTCACTTCCTTCTCAAACGAAACTCCGGATAGCTCCGCTGCTCGCTTCATCAACGGCACGAACAAATCCGTGTCGTAGTTCGAGAGCTTGCCCTGTAACACCGCCGTTATACGTTCCAGGCCCATGCCTGTGTCGATCGACGGCTTGGGGAGCGGCGTCAGCGTTCCGCTGGCATCGCGGTCGAACTGCATGAACACCAGGTTCCATATCTCGACGTAGCGTCCACAATCGCAGCCAAACTCGCAGTTGGTGTGGCCTTCG
>CAYWSM010000479.1:0-18719 GCA_964460935.1 uncultured Terriglobales bacterium
AATCTTCGCCAGAGCGATCGCGTTCTGACGGTGCTGCAAAACATCGATACTCTTTACTGGCAATCCGCCGGGGAGCCACAAGATCTCGTCGAAGCCGTAGAAGTCTGCGATGACGTGCTGTGCGTGTTTTCCGCGACACCACTCGAGAAATACGAGAACTACCGGTTGTGTATCGAACGCTGGAAGCATGAACGTGCCGGCAAGCTCGACCTGGCTCCGAGTTTCTACAACCTGATCACAACGCTATGGCAGTTCCTGGGGATCAATCCCTACTCGGCATGCAGTGGGCGTACCCAGTCGTTTCTCGTCGATGAGCTGCCGGAAATCTGGTCTATAGCCAACGACGAACAACTCGATCGCTTGCTCTGCCGCCGCTGCAGCAGTGTTGCCAGTGGCGTTCGGGCCGCGGTTAAACAGCAGGGCAGTTATTTTATTTCTGATTGTAACGTTTTCGTTGCAAGGGAATTTAGCATGCCGTGGGCGGCGGAGGAAGTGGCACGATTCGTTCACCACACCTGCTGCGGAGCTGCGCACAAGCCTTCGTCCGCTGTCGACGAATTCTATCTGCAAGTTTTGGAATGTGCCCTGGCATTCTTCGGGTCGAAGGTGCTATGTCCAAGCCGGAAGCTGTTTCGCGAGTCGGAAGTGTACGACCGCTATATGGAATCGTCCGAAGAACTCGAGGGATGGGATTCGCGAAAATATCTCGAGATGATCGACTTCTTTGTGCTACACAAGGACTACGAGCGTAATCTCCGGCATTACGCGTGTACGCCGGAATTGCTTGTACGGGGGACGGAGTTCGACCCACGCCGCAGGCAGAGAGTCATCCAAATGCTCGGCCAGTCCTTAGGAAGCAGCTTGTATCTCGCGTATGTCGGCGGCCAGATCGGCAAGCGCCGGCTGCGAAGTTTGTTTTTCAAAGATATCGCACGACCGGGATTTGCGCGTGCCCTCTACTTCCGAGCGGCCGGCCTTGTCCATCACGAGTGTGCCGACGACGCCTGCGAGTGGTAATCTGACCTGTTCGCATGCAGGCCAACCAAATCAAGAAGCTCTTCCAGGATGTTAAGCAGGGCAAACTTTCTCCTGACGAAGCCGTACAGAAGCTGCAACATCTGCCTTTCGAAGATCTCGGACACACGAAGATCGATCACCATCGGGCCGTGCGAGTAGGCATGCCGGAAGTGATTTTTTCCCAAGGCAAGACAGCAAGTCATGTGGCGAGCATTTTCGAACATCTTGCCGCCAAGGGAACCAATGTCCTGGCGACACGCGCGACTGTCGGCCAGTTCGAGGAAGTGAAGGCGCGGGTATCGAAGGCCGAATATCACGAGATTGCCCGCTGTATCACGCTGCGGCAGGACCGAAAGAAATACGGCAAGGGAAAGATCGTGGTGATTTCCGCCGGGACCAGCGACATCCCCGTTGCGGAGGAAGCGGTTGTAACCGCCAATGTCATGGGTAACGACGTCGACCATGTATATGACGTCGGAGTCGCCGGAATTCACCGCCTCTTTGCTAACCGCGAGACGATCTACAAGGCTCGGGTGGTGATCGTCTGTGCCGGAATGGAGGGCGCGCTGCCCAGTGTCGTAGGAGGGTTGGTCGGTGTGCCTGTCATTGCGGTGCCGACAAGCGTTGGCTATGGCGCGTCATTTCAGGGATTGGCCGCACTGCTCGGGATGCTGAACTCGTGCGCGTCGAATGTTACGGTCGTGAACATCGACAACGGTTTCGGCGCCGGTTATGTCGCATCGATGATCAACCGGCTGAAATAAAAAGGCGCAACGCCGTTGAGCTGCGCCTATAGGCAAAGCGGAAGAAATTAGTAGCCGGTACTGATCTGCCAGCCCTTATCGCCCTTATTGAAGTTCAGCACTTCCTTCTTGGCGTCGGCGTGGTAAAAATCCGCGCCGTACTTATCGATCAGCTTCTGACGATCCCATGTGTTGAAGCTCTTGAGGTTGTCGCTGGCGGCATCAAAGAGATTTCCCATCGCGTTCGGTGCCCACTTCCACTCGTAGGTTACCGTTGCGGCGGAAGGACCTTTCATCTCGATACTGTCAATCTTCTCGAGTTTGCGCGTCGCAAGTGGAAGTTCATACGACCAGTTGCCATCAGGATCCTTCCACTTCTTGAAGCCTTCGATACTGGAGAACGCTTTGTCGCCGGCGTCGGTAATGGCGACCATGTTCGTGTTCCAGCTAACATTCGTGAGCTTCACGAATCCGGCCTTCTCAAGCACCTTGTAGTGCGGGTCTTTCGGTTGGTCGTCCACATTGGCGACCACCTTGCCGGAGTGGAAGTGCAGGGTCGGCACACTCGACTTCAATTGGGATTCGATAATGGTGGTGGCGTCGGCCTGGCTGAAGCCTTTCTTCATTTCCAGGGCGTAATAGCCGATGATGCCGACGATTGTCCCAACCAGGGCAATGACCAGAAGGAGCGGTCCCCACGATGATTTCTTTTCGAGCTCGAGTTCTTGTTCGAACATTTGCAGCCCCCGTCTCTAGCGCAATGGACTACGACGCCTACATCGTAGCGAGGGGCGAACAGGGAGTCGTTGTCACGGATCACAAGCGGATGTGATGTGTTGGCAAAAGAAGTACGTCAGATCCCTTTTTTGGGTTTTTTAGAAGGAAGTTCGCTGCGCCGGAATAGGCGGGACCAGCGCAGCGGATAGTCCACTTCTACTTCTTCTTGTTCTTTTTCTTCGACTTAGCCGGACGCGGAGCTGCCTCATCACCGAGGACGCGCCGCATGATCTTGTCCACGTTTCTAAGCTGGCGGTTGATGTCGAAGGCGTACTCAAGGTCGTCTTTCGAGACGCGTTTTGCGATTGCCGGATCATTCATGATCAGCTCGCGGAAGTTCAGTCCCTCGCGCCACGCGCGCATGGCATTCGACTGCACCAACCGGTAGGCGTCTTCGCGGATCACGCCGTTTTCCACCAGATCGAGAAGTAGCTGGCCGCTGAAAACCAGGCCGCCCGTGCTTTCGAGATTCTTCATCATGCGCTCGGGATAAACGAGCAGGCGATCGATCAAGTCCGTCGTTTTGGCAAGCATGTAGTCGAGCAGGATGGTCGAATCCGGCAGAATCACGCGTTCCACCGAGGAGTGCGAGATGTCTCGCTCGTGCCAGAGGGCAACATTCTCGAACGCTGCCTGGGCGTTGCCACGGATGACGCGAGCGAGCCCGCTGATCTGTTCACTGGTAATTGGATTCCGCTTGTGCGGCATGGCGGAAGAGCCCTTTTGCTTTTCGCTGAAGTACTCTTCGGCTTCACGAACTTCGGTGCGCTGCAGGTGCCGGATTTCGGTCGTAATACGATCCAGCGTCGAAGCGATGATCGCCAGCGTGGCCACATAGTTTGCATGACGATCGCGTTGGATGACCTGTGAAGTGATGGGCGCGACCTTCAGGCCGAGCCGGTCACAGATCTTGACCTCAAGCTCTGGGTCGAGATGGGCTCCGTTGCCTACCGCCCCTGAGAACTTTCCGACGCGCATCTCTTCCGCGGCACGCTCGAAGCGCTCGATGTCGCGCGAGACCTCGTCGTAGAAGTTCGCGAGCTTCAGGCCGAAGGTGATGGGCTCGGCGTGAATGCCGTGGGTGCGGCCGATCATCGGCGTATCGCGGAATTCGAGCGCCCGGCGCTTCAGGACCTCGTGCAAACGCTGCAGGTCGTCGCGCAGAATGGCCGAAGCTTCCTTTACCATCAGGGCCTGCGCGGTATCGACCACGTCATTTGAGGTCAGGCCGTAATGAAGCCAGCGCGACTCGGGACCGATCTTCTCGGCAACCGACGTGGTGAACGCGATGACGTCATGCTTGACCTCGGCTTCGATCTGGTAAATACGTTCGAGGTCGAATGCCGCCTTTTTTCGGATGACCGCAGCAGCGTGTTTGGGCACCAGCCCGGCTTCGGATAGCACACTGGTGGCCGCTACCTCGACGTCCAGCCATTTGCGGAACTTCGACTCGTCACTCCAGATACGGCCCATCTCCGGGCGGGTATAGCGGGAAATCAAGCAGCCTTCTCCTTAGGTGAGAAAAAGAACCGGACATTGTAAATGGGGGCGGTCATCGCCAGCTCATTCTCCGCTATCGAAAGATAGTGAGGCCGTACTGGCATCTACATTACCGCGCCGGGAGTACACCAACAAAATGTCGTAAACAGAGATATGTGATTCTACTAGTTGACTCGCAAGCGGAATATTACTAGCCTTTCGCCAGCAACGCGCGCCAGTCAATGAGTGGAGTTCGGCCAAAAGGTGTGCCGGTTGGCCTGTTCGAAGGCGCTGGTATGCAAATTCAAATTCGTATCGTACTGCGATACAATGAAAGTGGATCGAATGGCATCCAGGGATGAGTTCAATGCACAGGATTTTCAGGCATTAGCGGAGTTTCGATACAACATCCGGCGCTTCATGCGCGCGAGTGAGGAGATTCTGCGTCCCGCGGGACTGAAGCCGCAACAATACCAGTTGATGCTTCATATCAAGGGGTTACCTGCGGGCCGGTACGCCACTATTGGAGAGATTGCCGAGCGGTTGCAGATCCAGCATCACAGTACGGTAGAACTGGTCGATCGCATGTCAGCCCGAGGTTTGATCCGCCGCAAGCGGATGTCCGAAGACCGGCGCCAGGTCATGCTGGAATTGACGCCAAAGGGCGAGCGCATCATTCGTGATCTGGCCCAACTGCACCGGGAAGAATTGAAAAACAGCGGTCCGGCACTGGTCGGAGCGTTGCGGAAGGTGATCTCCGGAGTGCAACGGTAGGCTCTGCAGCGCGAACTCATCCCCATCTAAATAGCAGAGAGGATAGCGCTCGCGTGAGAATGAACGGACGTGGGGTGAGTGCCAGCGTAGCAGGGCTGGTGAAGGGGCCTGTAGCAACGGAAGCCAATTTTCGCTTGCTGTGGGTTTCTCTTTTATCGGTGATCATTGGAGTCGCCGCAGGTGTAATTGCCTTTCTTCTTTACAACCTCATCGGGTTGTTCACCAACATTGCTTTTTTCCATCGCTTCTCATTTACGTTCGTCAGTGCCCGACTGAACACCTTGGGACCATGGGTAATCGTGGTGCCGGTGATCGGTGGATTGATCGTCGGCCTGATGGCTAAGTACGGATCGTCGAAAATCCGCGGGCACGGCATTCCGGAAGCGATGGAAGCCGTGCTGGTAAGCAAGAGCAAGATTCAGCCGCGCGTGGCGATCCTGAAGCCCATTTCGGCTGCGATTGCGATCGGCACCGGCGGACCCTTCGGCGCGGAAGGCCCCATCATTCAGACGGGCGGCGCCATCGGATCGCTGATCGGCCAGGTGCTTCACGCCACGGCTGCCGAACGCAAAGTGCTGCTCGCGTGCGGCGCCGCCGCTGGTATGGCGGCAACTTTCAGCACGCCGATCGCAGCCGTGATCCTGGCGATTGAGTTGTTGCTGTTTGAATTTCGCGCTCGATCCTTTATCCCTCTCGTCATCGCCTCGACACTGGCGACCAGTATGCATCTGGTGCTGATGGGCCGGGGTCCCATGTTCCAGGTGGGTGCGGTCGATTTTGGGGTACCGGGATCGTTGCCATGGTATGTCCTATTGGGACTCGTGTGTGGATTTGCCGCGGTTGCCTTCACGAAGCTCCTGTACTGGGTAGAAGATCACTTCGAGCGCTTGCCCGTAGATCCGATGTGGTGGCCGGCAATCGGCGCCGTCGGACTCGGTGTTATCGGATACTTCGTTCCCCGCGTTTTGGGCGTGGGCTACGACACCATCTCCGACATCCTGAACACGAAGCTTGCGCTGGAAGCGCTGCTCATCGTGGTGGTATTCAAGTCGATTGCGCTGGTGATCAGTCTGGGTTCGGGTACCTCCGGCGGCCTGCTGGCTCCGATGTTCATGGCGAGCGCCGGGCTGGGATCGGCATTCGCGATGATCGTGAATCGACTTATCCCCGGGGCGGGACTGGCGCCAGGAGCGTTTGCATTGGTGGCCATGGGCGCTGTGTTTGGAGCGGCGTCACGGGCAACGTTTGCGTTCATCATCTTCGCCTTTGAGTTGACGCGCGATTACAACTCTGTGCTGCCTCTGATGCTCGTCTGCGTCATTGCCGATGGAATTGCCATGATGTTCATGAAGACGTCGATCATGACAGAGAAGCTGGCAAGACGTGGGTTGCACATCAACCAGGATTACGAAGCCGATGTGCTGATGGAGTTGAACGTCGAAGACGTCATGGAAAAGGATGTGCCGTGGGTCCCTGGGACAATGAAGGTGACGGAACTGGCCAACCTGATTGCCACGCACGATCCGAAGTATGTGCGATATCACGGCTTCGTGGTGCTGGACTCCACGGGGCAATTGTGCGGGCTGATTACCCACGGAGATGTGTTGCGAGTTCTGGAAGAAAACGGCGGTGAGATGACCGTCTTCGACGCGGGATCTCGTAACTTAGCCGTTACTTACCCCGATGAGCTGCTCTACGATGCGGCTGGGAAGATGTTGCGGGCCGGCGTTGGGCGGCTGCCGGTGGTCAGCCGCGACGATCCGAAGAAGGTGGTCGGGTATCTCAACCGCGAGGGCGTGCTCTCCGCGCGTCTGAAGAGAATGCATGAAGAAGGCTATCGAGAGCCAGGGTGGATGGCCGCCTGGAAGAACAAAGCTGGATAGTAGCTTTTCGAGTGCCAAGCACCCACATTTCTCGCATGAGGATGCGGGTGCTCAGCGGCTTTGCCTTACTGCTGCAAATGTGCGGAAAGCGTGTAGAACCCGAGGGTGATGGAGTCGTTTGTGGAAAAGAGTCCGCCACCACAGAGTTGAATCACATTCCTTCCTCTTACCAGTTTGTAATCGCCTGGCATGATTACCCACTGGAACGTTTTCGACCCATAAGTCTCGTCATCGGGCGCAAAGGCCGGGATAAAGGCCGGCCCGTAGAAGACACACCCTCCGCCATTCATACTCAGCCCTGCAAATAAGGGAGCATTCGAACGGTAGTCCGTGCTGAATGTAACGACGATGGGAACAGGCCGTTCCGGTTCACTGATAGTGATTTTGCCGTCCCACGTCGTGCAGCATAAGCCATTGTGAGTTTCACCCTGATAACCGACGCGCAACACCGGCGAGTCCGTTCCGTTCGACTGCGCCGACAGGGACATGGTTCCGAATACGCAAGCCAACATGGCAATAACAAATCCATGTCCGATTACAGACAGATACTTCATTCTTTTTTCTCCTAAAACGTCTGAAACATTGATTCGGAAAAGCGAGTCTCGGCCGAGGCACTGACTTTTCAGGCAAGACGAGAATATGCGGCGCGCAGCATTAGCGTCCTTGAAGGAACCTTGAGTTTTTCTGGAAAAATACTGAGAGGCGAGCGGAAGAGATCAGTGGTTAGGACTAGTCATCGCCCGACACTGTAACCTGCGGTGTTGTGGTTGGCGCGCCGGGCAGTTCCTGGTCTTTGTACTGAAGCTGGTAGAGCTTGTAGTAGATACCGCGATTGGCGAGCAGTTGCTGGTGGGAGCCCATTTCCCGCACTCGGCCTTTGTGCATGACGATGATCTTGTCCGCGCGCTGAATGGTGGACAGACGGTGAGCAATCACGAGCGAAGTGCGTCCTTCGACAAGTTTCGTCAGTGCTTCGCGGACGCGCATCTCGGTTTCGGTATCGACGCTTGATGTGGCTTCGTCCAGGATGAGAATTTTCGGATTATGCGCTAATGCGCGGGCAAACGAGATGAGTTGCTTCTGTCCCGTTGAGAGCGTCGATCCGCGCTCGACCACCGGCTCGTCGAAGCCATTGGGCAGTGAGGCAATGAAGTCGGCGACGTTCACGTCCTCAGCGGCGCGCTCCATCATCTCGTCGGTAATCCAAGAAGATCCCAGGCGAATGTTTTGCGCGATCGTGCCGGTGAACAGGAACGGATCCTGCAGCACAACCGAGATGCGGCGGCGGAGATCAAGCAGATCCATCTGCTTGATATCGACACCGTCGATCTTGATCGCGCCCTTCTGTACGTCGTAGAAGCGCATCAGCAGCGAAATGATGGTGGTCTTGCCCGCGCCGGTGTGCCCGACGATCGCAATGTTTTCTCCCGGTTCGACAGTGAAGGAGACGTCGCGAAGGACCCAGTCCAGTTCGGGTTCAGCAACGCCGGTCGAGGGCGACCGGCCTCTATTACGCTGTTCGTCTTCTTTGGGTAGCTCGCGATAGGCGAACCAGACGTGGTCAAACTCGATGCGGCCGGGACCTTCGACTTTGGTGGGTTCGGCAGGCGAGACGATCTCTGCGGGCGTGTCAAGCAGCTTGAAAATTCGCTCGCCGGAAGCCATTGCCGATTGCAGAATGTTGTACTTGTCGCTCAGGTCCTGGATTGGCCGGAAGAAGCGCTGGGCGTAGCTGATGAATGCCGCGATGGTGCCGATGGTGATGCCGGTCATCGCATGCGCGAGGACCTGGCGCCCACCAAAGTAGATCACACATGCAATCGCGATCGACGATAGGACTTCGACCACCGGATAATAGATTGCGTACGCCAGGATGGCGTCTTTCCACGCCAGCATGTTCTCGTTGTTGATATCGACGAACCGCTTGTATGCCTTGCGTTCGCGGTTGAACAACTGGAGCACCATCATTCCTGTGACGTGTTCCTGCAGGTACGAATTGATGCGGGCGATGGCGGTTCGTGTTCCGCGGTAGGAATCGCGCACACTGCGACGGAAGATGGTCGTTGCCCAAACAATGAGCGGCAATACGCCGAAGGTGATCAGTGCCAGGCGCCAATCCACGGCGAGCATAATCACGATGATGAACGACAGGACGAAGACATCCTCGAAGATCGCCACTACGCCGGAGGTGAACATTTCGTTCAGCGCATCTACATCGGTGGTGGTGCGGGTAACAAGGCGTCCGACTGGATTCTTGTCGAAAAAGGCTACGTGCATTCGTTGCAAGTGCCTGAAAATCTGCGACCGCAGGTCGAACATGACCTTCTGGCCTGTCCACTGCATGAAGTAAGTCTGCAGGAACTCCAGAATGAAGCTGAATAAAAGCAGCCCAGCATAGATAGCGCAGATTTGCCCGATGCCGGTGAGCGGATCGGAACTGAAGGTGCGGGCGAACCAATTATGCAGTTGGGTGAGTAGTTTCTGGGAAACCGCATCGCCGTGGTGAGCCGAACCGAATGGCGCCAGATAGATGTCGATGGCGAACATCGTGAGCAGCGGGCCGGCAACATCGGCCGCGGCCTTCAGCACGATGGCGGTCAGCGCCACGATCACCTGCACCGTGTACGGACGCAGATATCCCAGCAGCCGCTTCATCAACCGGCTGTCATACGCTTTTCCTAGTACCTCTTCTTCGGCTGCCATCGACTAAAACATTTTAGATGGCTTCCCAGCAGAGTTGGGCGCAGAAAGTCGCTCAGCCTTTTTAGTCTGTCAATTATGTGGGCTTAAAGATCAGGCCTTGGCTGCTGGATTTGCGCTGATCAGGCGGGCGAAGACTTCGTTGGAGAGAAGGCGGCCGCGTGCCGTGAGCCGGACCGATCCTTCTTCTACTTCAATTAGCCCGGAGCTGGCCAGGTCCGCAAGTTCCTCTCGAAAGGCAATTGCCGCTGCGGTACCGTATCGTTCCGCGACTTCCTGTAAATCCACGCCGCGGATGAGACGCAATCCGAGGAAGAACGCTTCTTCGATGGCAGCGTTCTCATCAACTGGAGTTTGCGATAACGGTGTCCCCGACATGTATTGCTCAAGGTTGTCGCTGGTCGAAAACCGCACAGATTCGAAATTCGTGCCGGGCTTAGCCGGCAGCATGGAATGGGCGTCCACTCCAAAGCCAAGGTAGGGCTGGCGCGTCCAGTACTTCAGGTTATGCGTCGATTCCCAACCCGCTTTGGCGAAGTTCGAAATCTCGTACTGAGAGATTCCAGCCAGGTTCAGGCGGTCGCAGGCTCGCTCGTAGAGTTCGGCCGTAAGGTCCTCATCGGGAACGAAGTGCGCGTGATACTTTGTGCCCCCGGCGATCAGTTCGCGTCCCAGGCGCGAATCTTCGTCCACTTCGAGCATGTACACGCTGGAGTGCGGAACACCGATGTCGATCAACTGGGAGAGCGAGTCGTCCCATGATTCGCGCGTCTGATGCGGCAATCCTGCGATCAGGTCAATGCTGATGTTATTGATCCCAGCTGAACGGAGTCGATCGATCTCTTCGACGGTGACGGCGCGAGTATGCAGCCGCGCGACGCTGGATGCTTCCTTGTCAATGAATGACTGGACGCCCAGGCTGACGCGATTAACGCCGCATCTGAGGAGGGTTTCAATCACCTCTGATTGCAGTGTTCCGGGAGCGCACTCCACGGTGATTTCCGATGCTTTCGCGACTTCAAAGTTCTGGAGAACAGTGTCGAATAGGCGCTCTAGCTGCTCTGCATCGAGCAGGGTAGGCGTTCCGCCACCGAGGTAAATGGAATCGACCTCAGGCGGGAATTGGACGCCTATTTCGTTCGCGATCTGCTCAGACCGGCCAATATCCTCTACCACCCGATCCACATAGCGCTTGAATACCTGCTTCGAAAACACTCCCGAAGCGAAGTTGCAATAGGAGCACTTCGTCTTGCAGAAGGGGACCGAGATGTAGATACCGAGCGGCACAAAATAAGTATCTCAGTTTTTCAGTGCATCAGAGCGCGGTTCTCGGTGTTCGGTTATCGGCTGCGCAGTTGACACTAACTGACTACCGAGAACCCTCTTTACACCGCTGTGACATGTCGCGATCACTGCATCTGAAATACTGATGAACTGAGAACTGACAAACTCTTACTGATAAACTGACGAACTCATGCGACGCGTCGTCATTACCGGATTCGGCGTGGTTAGCCCGAATGGCATCGGGAGGCAAGTCTTCTGCAAGTCCGTGCTAGCGGGGAAGAGTGGAGTGCGCCGTGTTACCCGGTTCGATCCGAGCGAGATTTCGGTCCAGATCGCGGGCGAAGTGCCTGATTTCGATGAGTCTGCCTGGTACGACCCCATCGAGCGCAAGAATGTATCGCGGTCCGTACCCATGGCGATCTGCGCCGCGACAGAAGCGCTCAGCGACGCGGGCCTTGATCCTTCTGCGATGTCGCTCGAAGAGAAGCGTCAAGTTGGCGTGATTCTCGGGACGGGTGGCGGCGCCCAGGACTTCTCGGAAGCACAATACCTGCACTGGCTGAAAGGGAAGGAACGCCAAGCGAGTTTGTATGCCATTCCCAGCGGAACCATGGGAACCATGTCGAGCGAACTGAACATGCGTTTCGGTTTCCGCGGGTTTTCGCACGTCGTCACCAGCGGTTGCACCTCTTCGACCGACGCGATCGGCTACGCCTTCCGGCAGATCCAGACGGGCGTTTTGCCCATCATCATCAGCGGCGGCGTCGATTCTCCCATCACGCTGGGGATCATGAAAGGCTTCTGCCTGATGCGGATCATGACTTCATCGTGGAACCACGAGCCGGAGCGCGGATCGCGCCCGTTTACGGCGAATCGCGACGGCTTTGTGCTGGCCGAGGGTTCGTGGATGTTCGTACTGGAAGAGCGCGAACACGCGCTCGCACGCGGAGCCAAGATCTACGCTGAGATCGTGGGTTATGGTTCCACCTGTGAGGCGTTCCACCGCGTTCGCCTGGAAGATCCCGAGGAACCTGCCCGCGCCATCGGATTGGCGTTGGAAGATGCCGGCATTGCGGCCGTCGACGTTCAGTATGCCAATCTGCACGGGACTTCAACGGTCCTCAACGACCGTATCGAAACGGCGGCCATGAAACTCGTCTTCAACAGCCACGCACACCGCGTGCCGATGTCGGCTTTGAAGTCGCAGATTGGCCACCCGCAGGGAGCCTCAGGGGCCGCCGGCATAGCGGCAACTTTGGTAGCCATGCAGCACTCGCAGTTACCGCCCACCATTAACCTCGACCAGCCAGATCCCGAGTGCGATTTGGATTACATCCCCGAGGCGGGACGGAAAGCTTCGATTGAGCATGCGGTGTGCAATTGCATCGCGTTTGGGTCGAAGAATTCGGCTCTGATCCTGAGGAAGACTGATTAACCCATTTCTGCCATAGGGTCAGATATAGGTGCCAACTCAGCTCTTCCTTCGCTTCAATGTCCATGGCTTGATGGCAAATGGCGGCGGCTCAGAAAACACCAGCTTCAGTTCGCCTTGGTTTTCGCTCACCAGCGTGAATTGGTAATGTCCCGATTCGCTGGCGTCATCGTCGTGAGTTCGAATATCGAGCGTTTTGCCGTTCAAATGCGCCACCATCACGCGTTCATGGGCATCTCGCGGCTCGATTTCCGAGATATTCCCTTGCTGATCAAGGTTAAAGTTGTCGTGGACAATCAACCCGGAGAGCTTGTCTCCGTCGGCTACCAGGCTCAGCGTGAAGAAGGTTTTACCCTGGAACGACGCTTCCCACGTCCCGGCGAACTGGCTCGCTTCCTGGGCCATGACGGGCACGCAAAGCGACAGCACAAACAGCCACAGCACTTTCTTCATAGTTCACCCCGCGGGCCGGGAATTATAGTCCAGTTCAGGAAAGTACCGTTCTGCCTTCTGTGTCATCTAATACGAGAGTAGCGTGATAGCCTATTACAAGGGGCAGTGTGTGCGCCCGTTGTCCTCCAAGTTAGCCCCGAAGGATTAAAGCTTTGATTAACACCCTGTTAGGTAAGGTTTTCGGAACCAAGAACGAACGCGAAGTGAAACGGATGATGCCTACGGTGGGGCAAATCGCGGCCCTCGAGCCCGAAATGCGGCAACTCACCGACGCTCAACTGCGAGCCCGGACGGATGAGTTTCGCCATCGCATCAAAGAACGGACCGAAGGAATCGAGGACGAGGACGAAAAGCGCAAGGCCGAAAACCAGGTGCTCGAGGAAATCCTCCCCGAAGCGTTCGCGGTGGTGCGCGAGGCCGGACGCCGGGTGTTGAACATGCGGCACTTCGACGTGCAGTTGATCGGCGGTATGGTGCTGCATTCCGGCAAGATCGCCGAAATGAAAACCGGTGAAGGTAAAACGCTCGTGGCCACCCTGCCGGTTTACCTGAATGCCCTGCCTGGACGTGGTGTGCACGTTGTGACCGTCAACGACTACCTCGCCAAGCGCGACTCCGAGTGGATGGGCAAGATCTATACCTTCCTCGGACTTACCGTCGGTGTCATCGTCCATGACCTTGACGACGAAGAGCGCCGCGCCGCCTACGGCGCTGATGTTACCTACGGCACAAACAACGAGTTTGGTTTCGACTACCTCCGTGACAACATGAAGTTCGACCTGCGCGACTGCGTGCAGCGCGGACACAACTTCGCCATCGTCGACGAAGTTGACTCGATCCTAATCGACGAAGCCCGTACGCCGCTCATTATCAGCGGCGCCAGCGAAGAATCGACCGACAAATACGCGCGGGTAAACAAGATCATTTCCAAACTTGAGTTGGGTGAAGAGATCGAGGTTCCTCAGGGTGAGGCAAAGCAGTACACCGGCGACTTCACCATCGACGAAAAGCATAAGACTGTAACCGTCACCGAGCAGGGCTGGGAAAAAGTCGAGCAGATGCTCGGCATCGGCAACATTGCCGATCCGGAAAACTGGGACCTCAAGCACCACGTCGAAACCGCCATAAAGGCGCACCACCTCTATCGCAGAGACGTCGAGTATGTGGTGAAAGACGGCGAAGTCATCATTGTTGATGAGTTCACCGGACGTCTAATGCCAGGACGCCGCTGGTCCGACGGCTTGCACCAGGCCGTCGAAGCCAAAGAGAACGTCAAGATCGAGCGCGAAAACCAGACGCTGGCGACGGTCACCTTCCAGAACTATTTCCGCATGTACAAAAAGCTGGCCGGCATGACCGGTACCGCAGAAACGGAAGCGCCCGAGTTCGACAAGATTTACAAGTTAGAAGTGACGGTCATTCCGACTAATCGTCAGTTGTTGCGCATCGAAAATGCGGACGTCGTCTATCGCACCGAGAAGGAAAAGTATTTTGCCGTCTCCGACGAGATCAAGAAGATCAGCGAAACTGGTCGGCCGATCCTGGTCGGCACCACATCGATCGAGAAGTCGGAACGCCTCTCCGATTTGCTGAAGCGCAAGGGCGTGAAGCACGTAGTTCTCAACGCCAAGTACCACGAGCGTGAAGCCGAAATCGTCGCACAGGCGGGACGTTTGGGCATGGTGACCATCGCCACCAACATGGCCGGTCGCGGCACCGACATTTTGCTCGGTGGCAATCCCGAATTCATGGCCAAACAGGAACTGGTCAAGAAGGGAATTGCCGTCGCTCTGCAACAGGCCGGAGGCGAGATTGAAGCTCGCGACACCGAAGGCACAACCGTCTGGTATTACCAGGGCAACGAGTTCCGCTGTCCCGTGGATGCCTGGGAAGAAGCCTTCGCTCGCTACAAAACTGAGACCGACGCCGAACACAAGCAGGTTGTCGCTGCCGGCGGATTACACATTCTTGGCACTGAACGTCACGAAGCCCGCCGCATCGACAATCAGCTCCGTGGACGCGCCGGCCGTCAGGGCGATCCGGGATCGTCGCGATTCTATCTCTCGCTCGAAGATGACCTCATGCGCATCTTTGCCAAGGAATGGGTCAGCACCCTGCTCCAACGTTTGGGTATGGAAGAAGGCGTACCTATCGAGTCGCGCATGATTTCCAAGCGTATCGAGAAAGCACAGGAGACGGTCGAAGCGCAAAACTTCGAAGCCCGCAAACACCTGCTCGAGTATGACGACGTAATGAATAAGCAGCGCGAAGCTGTTTATGGTTTGCGTCACCAGTTGCTCGAGGGCATCGACCAGAAAAATCTCATCCTTGAGGATTATGTTGCCGACATTCTTGCCGGACTCATGGACAAGTTTGCGGCAAAAGATATTCATCCGGAAGACTGGGACGTTAAGGGTCTCAAGGACGCGATCTTCACCCGTTTTGGTGTGGACATCCTTGCGGAAGGTATTGATCCTTCGAAGCTGAACCGCCAGGAACTCGGAGATGCGATTTTCGAAAAGCTGAAAGCGCGTTACGACGCGAAAGAGAATCTGATTGGCGCCGACGCCATGCGCTATCACGAGCGCATGATCATGCTCAGCGTGCTCGATCAGCAGTGGAAAGATCACCTGCTGAACATGGATCACCTGCGCGAAGGCATTGGGTTGCGCGGATACGGTCAGCACGATCCGCTCGTCGAATACAAGCGCGAATCGTTCGACATGTTCGAGCAGATGATGGAGCACTTCCAGGAAGAGACGGTCCGCTACCTGTACCTGATGCAGGTCATCGGGGCGGATCGGCGACAGGCGGGCGGAGCTGATTTTGGCGGAGGCCCCCAGCCTTCCCGCGGTCCAAGTGAATTGGGTGGCGGTGATGGATCTGGAGTGCGGCAGCCGGTTCCGGGTGGTGGAGATGGGAAGCGTCCGCATCGTCACCAGACCAGTGTCGACGACCTCGAAGAAGAATTCCTGCGCAAGAAGAAGCGCGAGTTGCAGCAGGCTCGCATGGCTGGTTCCGGCGAGAGCAGCCCTGTTCAGCAGGTCGTGAGAGCGTCGGCGAAAGTCGGACGCAACGATCCTTGTCCTTGCGGTTCCGGCAAGAAGTACAAGAAGTGCTGCGGACAGAACGCGTAAATACTGGAAGTTAATTGATCGTGATAAGCCTGGGTTATGCCCAGGCTTATTTCTTTTTATGGAACCAATTGTAGGTTTGAGGGTTCTTATGTATTAGAGGTGGGGAGCAAGCTGCGCGGGGTTGAACGATACATCGTAAGACGATCCTTGTGTAAAACCCGCGTAAGCCTCCGCAAAACCAATAAAAAACTATGGTTGCTAATCGACTTGTGCGCCTGATTGAATCCCACTCCGGGGAACTTGCTGACGGTCTTGTAAGAAAGCTGTATACGTCAGAGCGAACCACCGAGTATCGCAATATTCCTGTCCATGAGCTGAAGTCTGCCGTGCTTGAGGTGTACGACCATCTTGGCGAGTGGCTGATGAGCAAGACGGAAACCGATGTCGAGTTGCGTTATCGCGAACTGGGGCGGCGCCGAGCCGGGCAGGGAGTTCCCTTAAGCCAGTTCATGTCATCCATGTTGATGACGAAAGAGCACCTGTGGGCGTTCCTGCGGCGGGAGTCGATATCCGACAATGCTCTTCAGTTGTACGGGGAACTTGAACTTCTGCAGTCCCTCACGAACTTCTATGATCGTGCCATCTACTATGCGAGCCAGGGGTACGAAGAGAAGGGAAAAGCGGCGAGAGTAGCCTAATTGAATATTGTTTATTGACTATTGTTAATTGATGACCAATTCCGCGACGCTGGGTTTCAATAAACAATAGTCAATATTCAACAATCAATTTGAATTATTCCATCCACTCCACTTTGGCCTTGGGCTTGATGATTCCAGCCTTATGGCCCATGTCGAGCAAACGGCTCACGGCCTCGCGGCCATCCGGTCCATAATCGACCGTCCGCTCATTCACATACATTCCAACGAACTTGTCAGCCGACGCCGTATCGAGATCGCGTGCAAACTGCATCGCGTAGGCCAACGCTTCTTCGCGATGATCCAGCGCATACTGGATGCTGGTCTTCAAGGCGTTCGACACCTCGTGGATCACATCCTTGCCCAGTTCGCGGCGAATCGCGTTTCCACCAAGCGGCAGAGGCAATCCGGTAATGTCGCGCCACCATTTGCCGAGATCGACAATCCGGTGCAGTCCCGACTTCGAGTAGGTCAACTGACCTTCGTGAATGATGAGTCCGGCTTCGTATTTTCCGGCAAGGACCTCGGGAATGATCTGATCGAAGGGAACCACTTCCGTTTCGATTCCTGGCGCGAAAAGATTGAGTGCCAGGTAAGCCGTCGTCAGCGTACCGGGGACGGCGACCTTGATCTGCTTGACTTCGGCGATGGTGAGAGCGCGCGTGGAAACGATCATCGGACCATATCCATCACCAACGCTGCCACCGCAGGTCATCAGCGCGTACTTATCCTGAAGATACGGATAAGCATGGAATGAGATGGCGGTTACGTCGTACACGCCTTGCATTGCTTTTCGGTTGAGCGTCTCGATATCGCAGAGGGTGTGCGAGAACTTCAGCCCGGGAACGCGTACCTTGTTTGTGGCTAGCCCGTAGAACATGAATGCGTCGTCGGAATCAGGGCTATGGGCGACACTGATTTCCTTCGCTTTGGTTGAAACACTGCTCGTCGACATATTTCTGTACCGCGAATGCGGAAAATCTCCTAACTTGCGATCGGATGCTACGCCAGCAATCCGGCCAGCTTACTTGAGCGATGTAGCCGCGTGGAACCGCCCACTGCAGCCATGATCTTGATAATTTCGGCAAAAGCAAACGGGTAAATACCCCAGTGCACAGCCTGTGCCACGGACACATGCGTTAGATTCGTTAGCCATCCAATGCCACCGACGAACAGCAGAACTTCACCAACCACCGCGGCCGCGCTCATCAACAGGACACTGCGCCGGCCACGCTCGGCGATCCAGCCGGTTACGAATGCCACGACCGGATACGACATCAGAAAACCACCCGTGGGACCAAGAATCTGTGCGATTCCGCCTGGACCCGCCGGACTGAATACCGGCATCCCCATGGCGCCTTCCGCCAGGTAGAGCAACATCGCGGCTGCCGCGCGACGGCTGCCCAGAGTTAAAGCAATCAGCAGCACGCCGAAGTTCGCCAGCGTAATAGGTATCGGGGTGAACGGCAGTGGAACCGAGAAGCGTCCCAAAATGCCCATCAGCAGGCTGGCTCCAATCACCAGCACGGCGTTGCGGGGGAGAGACTGCGACCGAGTTTGCGCGACAGCTTGAACGGTATTGGCCATATGAATCCTACTGTCGAATTTCTTGTTCCGCCTGCGGCGCGTTCTCCGGTGCTTTGCTGGAACCGTTCAGGTGACGCCGAATGCGCAAATAGCCCGCAATCACAGCCCCCAGCACGGCGCCCACGCAGAGCACGAGCACGACATACAGGATTTGAATAAACACAGAGAAGTAGGATAACAAAAGAAAGGATGAAGTACGAAGGTCGAAGCATGAAGTAGGGCAGCAGGAAGTGCGAGGAACGAACTGGAAGCCCGCTCGTCACATCGGTTTTGTTTACTTCATCCTTCGAACTTCGTCTTTTTACTTCCTCATTGCTTTTTCCACATCGTCCGCGGTGTGTGGCAAGGTTCCGCTAAGGTTCACCAGATTGCCGTTCGGATCGACCCAGAACGTATCCTCAATGCGGACGCCGAGGTTTTCTTCCGGAATATAGATTCCGGGCTCGATCGTGAACACCTCGCCCGGACCGAGCGCTTTATCCATTGGTCCGGGATCGTGCACGTTTAGACCTACCCGATGTCCCAGCCCATGAATAAAGTATTGACCCAGCGGCTGTCCCTTCGAGTCCTTGCCGTGGGAGTTGATGTAATCCATCGCAACCCGATAGAGCGAGTTCTCCGAATTACCCGTGAGCATCGATTGCCCTGACTTGAACGCGTTGATCGCCGCCTGCTGCGCACCGAGAACGATGTCGTAGATCTCGCGCTGTCGTGGCGTGAAGTGTCCATTGGCCGGCAGCGTGCGCGTGATGTCGCTTGCGTACCCCGAATACTCGCCTGCCACATCGAGTACCACGATGTCGCCGTCCTTGATGACC
>CAYWSM010000480.1:0-15918 GCA_964460935.1 uncultured Terriglobales bacterium
GCCACCGAGGCTGTCACCAGTGGCGCCATCCGGTTCACGCCCGAAAATTACAAGACCATCTACCTGAACTGGATGGAGAACATCTACGACTGGTGCATCTCGCGCCAGCTCTGGTGGGGGCATCGCATTCCCGCGTGGCACTGTGCCGACTGCCACGAAGTCACCGTCGCGCGCGAGACGCCGACGCAGTGTGGGCATTGCAAAAAGTCGAACCTGACGCAGGATTCCGACGTCCTCGACACCTGGTTCTCGTCCGCGCTGCTGCCGTTTACCACGCTCGGCTGGCCTGACGCTACGCGCGATCTCGAAGTTTTCTACCCGACGTCGCTGCTGATCACCGGCTTCGACATCCTCTTCTTCTGGGTCGCGCGCATGATCATGATGGGCTGCCACTTCATGATGCCGCCGCACCGGCTGAACCCGGTTCCGAAGGGCGCTAACGCTCTCCCCGAGTCGGTCCCTTATAAAGAGGTGTACATCCACGCTCTTGTCCGCGATGCCGAACGCCAGAAGATGTCGAAGACCAAGGGCAACGTGCTTGACCCAATCGAGGTCATTCAGAAATACGGCACCGATGCGACGCGTTTTACGCTCGCTTCAATGGCGTCTCCCGGCACCGACATCGCGTTCAACCCCGATCGCACCGAGGGCTACCGCGCCTTTGCCAACAAGATCTGGAACGCCGCGCGCTTCATGTTCATGAACGTCGATCGCGCCGCCGAAACTGGTGTCTGGTCGCTGGCGGAGTTCGATCGCGATATTGCTGAGAAGGGCGTCCCCGGATTTGAATCGCAGACGCTGGAAGATCGCTGGATCGTTTCGCGCTTCAACCAGGTCTCGAAGCAGGTAAATGAAGCGTTACAGGCCTACCGCTTCCACGAAGCGGCAAATGCCGTCTATGCGTTCTTCTGGGGCGAATTCTGCGACTGGTACCTGGAATTGATCAAGCCGCGCCTCCAATACGACGGCGACAAAGCCACGGCCAAGATTGCAACGAAGAACCTCGTTTCGCTCTTCGAGGCTTCACTGCGCCTGCTGTCGCCGTTCATGCCGTTTATCACCGAAGAGATCTGGCACGCCATTTACGATGGCAAGCCGGCCAAACAGTCGATCGCGCTCACGCGCTACCCGCGTGCCAACGAAAAGCAGATCGACACACAGGCCGAGACCGATATGGCGATCCTCCAGGACCTGATCGTCGCCATCCGTAACATTCGTGCCGAACTCGATGTGAAGCCCAAAGAGAAGACGCCGATTGAGATTCATTCCGACCCGGCGATCCGCGCAAGCTTCCAGCAGAACTCCGGCGCCATCGAGCGTCAGGCCAATGTGGAAGGAATCACTTTTGTCGATCGATCATTAGCGAAAGATGCCAGCGCGCGCAGCACGGCGCGTTTTGACGTCCGCGTCGTGTACGAGCGTAAGATTGACGTAGCCGCGGAGCGCGAGCGACTCACGAAAGAGTTGGAGCGGATCGAGCGCGAGATCGGCAAGGCTGAAGGCCAGCTCTCGAACGAAGGATTCCTCGCCAAGGCCCCAGCTAAAGTCGTCGAAGGGCTGCGCAGAAACCTGGAAGAGCGCAAGACGCTGCAGGCGAAGACCAAAGCAGCATTGGACGAGTTGAAGGTAGGTAGCTAGAGGGTAGGAGATAGGGATAGTAGCTAGTTTGATCCTATCCACTATCTGCTATCCCCTACCCCCCAAAGAGATCATGGACTGGAACTCACGCCGCATCACCAGCATTCTCGAAAACGCCTTACTGGAAGACCGCGCGACCCACGACGCCACCACACGCGCCTGCATCGACCCGCGCCAGCTAGGCTTGGCGCTCATCCGCACCAAGCAGGACTGCATTCTTTCGGGTCAGGCCGCGATTTCGCGTTTTCTCGAAGTCTTCGCCTCACTGGATAAGACCGTCCAAGGCCATCCCGAGGTTATCTCGCATCCCGAGGTGTTCGACGGCGTTCGCCTCCACAAAGGACAAGTCGTCGCGACCATCCGGCATAACGCTCGCGTGATTCTTTCCTGCGAGCGCGTGATCCTGAACCTGCTCCAGCGACTCAGCGGAACCGCCACCCTGACGCGCAAGTTCGTCGATGCCATCGCCGGAACCAAGGCGCGCATTCTCGACACGCGCAAGACCGTCATCGGCCTGCGCGTACTTGACAAGTACGCCGTCCGCTGTGGCGGAGGCCAGAACCACCGCCTCGATCTCTCTGACGGCGTACTGATCAAGAACAATCACATTGCGCTTGCCGGAGGCATCGTCCCCGCGTTGGAGCGCGCGCTCAAGAATCGTCAAGGCAACGAGAAGATTGAAGTCGAAGTAAAGAATTTGAGCGAACTCGAACTCGCCTTGAAGCACGGCGCTGATACCGTCCTGCTCGACAACATGACGCCCGATCAGGTTCGCCAGGCCGTCGAGCGCACCGCCAAGCACGATAAGAGAATCCCACTCGAGGCCAGCGGCGGCATCACCCTTGAGAACGTTCGCGCCTACGCCGAAGCCGGTGTGGACTTCATCTCCGTCGGCGCACTCACACATTCCCCCATCGCGATCGACATGAATCTCCGCGTGGAACCGGCATAAATCAACTGAAAACACGGAGGACGGAGGCACGGAGCGCACGGAGTTTCTTAAGATTTGTTTCTAAGAAACCTTGGATTGCGCTTTTTCTCTAGTTTCCTCCGTGGCCTCCGTGTTCTCCGTTCTCCGTGTTTTCTTTTCGCTCTTCCGGAGGTGGTCCCTGCGCCGGTTCTTTCTCTCCACGATGGCACGTCCAGCAGTTCACGCCTGTCTGCTTCTTCTCCTCGCCCGGCAATGGCTCCAGTTTCGGCATGTAATTCGTGTTGATCGTGTGAACCATCTTCATCATGTTGCGGGCGGCGTTCTTTTCGTCTTTAACATCGGACGCGAAGTCCGGCTTTTCATCCTTGAACTCGTGACAAAAATCGCAGCGTACGCCCAGCGAGTGCGAAAACGTCCGCATGATGTCCACGAGCTGGTCTTTCGAGATGTCCTTCGGTAGCACTTGCAGGTTCGTGAACTTGTCCGGAATCGGCATGTGGTGATGGTGCTGCTCCTGCGCAGGAGCTTGCGAAGCAGCAGGTTGAACGGCGGCAGCCATCAGCAAGACGGCCGCGATCAGGGCAATAGACAGGCGCATTCAGTGGTCCCCACCAGAAATGTAGTTCCAGAATGATAGCGGAGACATTGCGATCCCGACACTGCAATCAGGGACCTGCAGTGCCTCGCAAGGTTTCACTCCGCGATTCCATTTGCCTTTCGTTTTTGCTGTCACGATAATGCCGTAATCTCTGACGCAGATACAAAACGCATGGCGGCCGTTGCGGAAGCCGCCGCTCCGGCGCGTTCGCAGCGCACCGACGATCGCCTGAGCCGCATCATTCGCGTGCTCAGTGCAAACGCCACCATTGTCATCAGCGGAACCAAACTGGCGCAGGAAATCGACTCCAGTCGCTCCGAAGTCTGGCGGCTGATCCAGCAACTGCGGACGCTGGGGCTCGACATTGCCGGTCATCCGGCCACCGGCTATCAGTTGGTCAAGATCCCGGACCTGCCTTTGCCCGACGTTCTGGCCTCGCCGCTCAGCGCCACCATCTTCGCCAGCAAAATTCACCACTACTTTCGCGTTCCGTCCACCAACTCCGAGGCGATGCAGGCCGCGGCGGCTGGCGCTCCCGAAGGCACGGTCTTTCTCGCCGAAGAACAGACCGCCGGTCGTGGACGCGGAGGACATTCATGGTCCTCGCCGCCGTCCTCCGGGATCTACTGCTCTGTCGTCCTTCGCCCCACGCTGGCACCTGCCGATGCCATCGTGCTCTCGATGATGGCCGGCCTCGCCACGGCATTCGCCGTGGAGCAGGTTGCGAACGTCAAACCGGACCTGCGCTGGCCCAACGACCTGCTTATTGGCGACAAAAAGTTCTGCGGCATTCTCACCGAGATGAACGCCGAAATCACGCGCGTGCGTTACGCCGTCATTGGCGTTGGAATCAACGTAAACCAGCCGGAACTTCCACCCGATTTGGAGCCGATTGCGACGTCGCTGCGCATTGTCACCGGGCGTTCGTGCTCGCGCGTGGAGCTTACCGCCGCTTTGCTACAATCGCTTGACCGGGAATACTTCGCGCTCGTGTCGCGCAATATCGTAGAGGCACGTAGCGATATCTTCCGCCGCTTCGAGCGGATGTCGTCTTACGCGCAAGGCAAGCGCGTGCAGGTGGAAGAAGACGGCGGCTACGAGGGCACTACCGCAGGTTTGGACGAGCGTGGATTCCTGCTGGTGCATACGGACACAGGCATGCGAACGGTGCTCTCGGGCGGGGTGCGTCCCGTTAACTGAAAACACGGAACGGAGCGCACTGAGTTTTACGGAGTGTGTTTTTGTATTTGATTTGGTTTTAAACCTCATTCTCCTCCGTGATCTCCGTGTCCTCCGTCCTCCGTGTTTTCCTTTGACTTATGCTTCTCGTTCTCGATGTCGGCAACACCAACACGGTTCTCGGAGTCTTCAAAGAACGCAAGCTGCTTGCGCACTGGCGTGTCACCACCAATCGCACCCAGACCGTGGACGAATATGGTGTGTTGTTCCGCAACCTGTTCGCCATGCGTGGAATCGATTTGGGGCCTCTGACTGGGATCGTAATTTCCTCGGTTGTACCGCCGCTCGACACCGTGCTTCACGAGGTCTGCGAAAAATATTTCAATGCCAAGCCGCTGTTCATCGAGCCGGGCGTAAAGACGGGGATGCCTGTGCTTTACGACAATCCAAATGAGGTGGGAGCCGACCGCATCGTCAACAGCGTTGCGGCCGTGGAAAAGTACGGTGCCCCGTGCATAATCGTGGACTTTGGAACGGCGACAACCTTTGACTGCATCTCCACCAAGGGCGAGTACATGGGTGGTGCAATCTGCCCGGGCATCGGCATTTCCGCCGAGGCGCTTTTCTCCCGCACGGCGCGCCTGCCGCGCATCGACATTCGCAAACCCGCGCGCGTCATCGGAACGAATACGGTCGCCAGTATGCAGTCCGGTCTGTTTTATGGCTATCTAGCTCTGGTGGATGGCATCATCGAACGGATTCTTGATGAAATGGGAAAAGTTCCCAGCATTGTGGCGACGGGCGGGCTCGCGCCGCTGATCGGTGAACATTCGCGTTACATCAAGAACGTCGACGATCTCCTGACTCTCGAAGGTTTGCGCATCATCTGGGAGCGGAATACCACGAGCAGCTCTCGCCGTCGCGTCGTGTCGAAATAAAGTGTTGTCGAACGTGGCGCCGGACAGCCCACATCGAATATCCCGCATATAATCTGGCGCAGCCGTATGTGGATTCTCGGTCTGGTCGCATCGTTATTACCCGAGCGCTGGCGTCCCGTTGGACTTGTTTCCTGGCCCAACTCCTTCGCCTCAGGAATCGCTCAACTCCTGACATGCGGTACCGTTGTGCTCTACCGCTACTTCGTCTACGCGAATGCCCGCATGATGCTTGTGCCGGCTTCAGTCACCCTTAGCGCCGCGGAGCGAAACGGTGAAACTGCAGTAATGGGATTGGGGATCATCATCCTGATCGAATACCTCATCCATCCTGTCACGATCCTGCTGATCTACTTTTGTATTGAGGGCCTGGTCAGGGCAGTTGCCGCATATATCGGCGGAGAAACCGTCGGCACCTTGCCTTTAGTACTTCTGGCGTGGGTCGCTCAGAAATACACAGCCCGTTCCTACGAGAGATCTTTAGGTAAGCGTGTGCCCGATGTAGTTGAAAAACCCGGACCGGCAGGTTATGACCTGCGCATCGCAAGCTGTCGCCCGAAGCTCGGCTGGGACCGCCTTTTGACAATCTCGTATGAGGACGAACTCTACGAGGTAGCCGAGCAAGAGTCTGGCTCGCCGCCATTTCAATTTGTTTACCTGTTGCGAAAGAAGCCGGAAGGCAAAGTCATTCGCGGACTTCATCGCTACGATCCAGCGGAGGTCATGTCTAGCGGCTGAACATCCTCTCGCTTCCGAAAAGAAAAGCCGCCGATAATCGGCGGCCCAGATTGCTGATTTACCCAGTTTTGTATCAGGGCATCGCTTCAGCGATGCCGTAAACGCATTAAATCAATGCGCCTTTAGGCGCTGAGTTTGGATTGGGGACTTTGTCATCAGTCTGAGCCGCCGATGATCGGCGGCCTACAAATTCATGTCAGGAAATTACGCTTGCGGCTTGTACGAAGCGGGAACGTTGAATTCCACTCCGCGCTGCTCGTTCATCTCAATCGTCTGCTCCAGGTTCACATCGGCAAGCTTGATTTTTTTCGCGATCGGTCCGCTCAGGTCGTAGAGCATGTCGCCGACAATCGCGTAATTGCCGTTTTGGATCTCCAACTGATGGCCGTCCTTATAAACGACCACCACCGGAATCTTCTCCTCCGTTACCGGGCTCATGTTGTGGTGCTCGGGTTCGGACGAAGCCGCTTGCTCCGCGGGTTGCGCTACTGGTTCAGCGTAGGGTGCGGGCTGAACAATCGGGCGGCGCTCGAACACAGTCGGCGCCGGCGCTTCGACCTCTTCCGGCTGTGCCGCTTCCTGTTCAGGTTCCATCGGCTCTACAGCAACGGGCACTGGATAGGAGTACGGAACGTAAACATATCCGCCGGCGCCGTAGCCGCCATGATTTCCGTGATGTCCACTGCCGGGATGGTGGCCGCCATGGACTGGCTTCGCAATGCTCGACGGAGTACTTCCAATTGGGTAGAAGAAGAACGCGTTGCCGCAGCCCGGTTGCGTGCATGCGCCGAAGCCGTGCGGGCCAGGTGATGTGATGCTGGCGGGAACGCCGGGCGCCATGCCGCGACCCGGACCATACGAAGTGATGGAAGCTGGAACCCCGCGCGCCTGGGCGAACAACGCGGTCGAGGACAACAGAACTGCTGCGATAAGACTCGCCCTTTTCACGATGGCACCATCATACCCCCGAAACGTTCCGGGAGTACGCTTTCCCTAATACATTAGACCCAGATTTCACAGATCGGTTGCTGAAAACCAGCCTCGTACCCGCATCGCACTTTCGTCACCAGCGCAGGTGACCTTCCCGTTGGCCGTTTCCCAGAACAGGAATAGCATCGATTGATATGGAATTGCGCTCCCTGTTGCTCAGCACCGACCAGGAAATGATCGACGTTGTGCAGCGAGCGCTCTCCGATCTGGGCATCGGAGTCGAGGTTTATTCGACCGCAGACTGGGCCCGGGAAGACCTGACGGACTGCAAGTTTGACGCCGTCATCCTAGACTGCGACGTTTCCGGCGCTCCCAACCTTCTGAAAACCATCCGCGCTAGCGCCAGCAATAACCGGGCGCTGACGTTCGCGATCGTCAACAGCGACGATAGTCTGCACTCAGCCTTCGAAATGGGAGCCAACTTGGCGCTCCAGAAACCGCTTTCGATCGACCGGGCACGCAGTTCGCTCCGCGCCGCCTACGGGCTGATCATGCAGGAGCGCCGCCGCTACTTCCGCCATCCCGTGGATGTCGCTATCCGGGTAAGTCCCAATGAGCGGCAGGTATTCGTGGCAACCAGCATCAATATCAGCGAAGGCGGTATCGCCCTGCGCTGCAATGACGATATTGCCATGAACGCACTCGTTAAGCTGCTATTCCTGCTCCCGGGAGAGAAATCGGAGTTGGAGGCGCGGGGTACCGTGGTCTGGAGGGACGGCCGTGGTCATTTCGGAATCCGCTTCGACCAATTAGGGCAGGTTACTCGCCAAAAGCTAAATGACTGGCTGGCGGAGCAGGGGACGTTTCTGTAAGACAGTTTCCGAGTTCAGGTTTCGAGTTCCGAGCCAAATGCCGACTCACCGAACTCTGTATCAGGGCACAGTTTCAGCCGTGCTGTAGATTGCATCCACTGGACTTGTATCAGGCATCGCTTCAGCGATGCCACGCTTGCCTCACATCCAAATGCGCAGAGATTGGACTGGAGTTTTGATTGCATAACGACGTCGGCTCCTCCGACCCGGTAACCTTTGGCGGTGCAAACGACCAGGGTTCGGGAAGAAAGGAGCCGAGCGATGTTGATTATAGGCTGCGATTTTCATCCGAGCGTACAACAAGTGGCTGTACTGGACACAGAATCGGGCCGGCGCTGGGAAGGTCGGCTGACGCACGAAGGCGGTCAGGTGGGGAAGTTCTACGCCGAGCTGCCGCGTCCGGTGCGCGTGGGTCTGGAGTGCAGCGGCTATAGCTTGTGGTTCGAAGAGTTACTGGAAGAACTCGGTATCGAGTACTGGGTCGGAGACGCGGCCAAGATCCGAGCCGCCGAATCACGCAAGCAGAAGACGGACCGCAACGATGCCCGTCTGCTGCTGCGGCTGTTGGAAGAGAACCGGTTCCCGAAGCTCTGGGTGCCGGACCGGGCGACACGCGACCTGCGACAGTTGCTCATGCATCGCCATAAACTGGTGTGTATGCGGTCGGCGGTAAAGAATCAGTTACAGGCGATCGCGCTGAACCGCGGCGTGCAGAAGCACAAGCGGCTGTGGAACCAGGAAGGCCGTGAGCAACTGCGCAGCTTCGTGCTGCCACCGTGGACGCGCCGCCGCTGCGATGAACTGTTGCGGCTGCACGAGCAGTGGGACCAGGAGATCGCCGAACTGGACCGGATAGTGATGCACGAGGCGCAAGCCAATGCCGAGGCCGCGTACCTGATGAAGAAGGTCTGCGGCGTGGGTCCGATCTCGGCGCTAGCGACGGTGTTGACGCTGGGTCCGGTCAGCCGCTTTCCCAACGCGCGCAAGGTGGCCAGCTACGCCGGACTGGGGCCGGCGGAATGGAGCAGCGGACCGCACCAGCGGCTGGGCCATATCAGCAAGCAGGGCTCGCCGTTCCTGCGCTTTGCGCTGGTGGAGGCAGCCGGCGTGGCGTCGCGTTATGACGCCGAGTTCAAACGAGTGTACTGGCGCCTGGTGGAGCGGCGTGGCAAGTCGGTCGCGAAAGTGGCGATCGCGCGCAAACTGCTCACCCGGCTGTACTGGCTGTTGCGCCTGCGGAGCGAGAAAGCGAAAGCCCGATGACTCCGCGAGTGCACCTTCGTCGCAGGGGAGCCCGGGGACTTGACATGGCGGTAGCCATGAGCCGCAATTTTGAATGAGCACCCTGCCTCGCAGGCTACAAAGCCTGGGAGTTCGACTCAGTAATCCTGGTCGCGGTGGGCGACCGTAGAAAGATGGATGGGGCCGAAGTCAGCCCTGACGGATTCAACGTAGACGACGAACTGTGAGAACGCGAACCTTGGTCGGAGAGCAACCACAAAACGCCGCTACCAAGAACGAAGCTATGCTTCGTTCCATGGCGAGGCTGAGCGCGGAAGAACCGGCCTCAAGGGTCTGCGATGAACGCCAAAAAACGGCGCCCTTGACCCCGTTTCTTCCGCCTTCGGGAAAGTCTGTCCTTGACACAGCCGACGTCGTTAGAGATGTCAACCCCGAAAAATCGCCAATTTCCCGCTAACCCGCTGAATCCAGGAAAAATATAAATTTCTCGATTTTGGCAGTATTTCCGTCTGCGCCGGCTACTCTTAACAATAGGGACGTAGATGGAGAATTTTCGTGATGATGAAAGCGCCGCAGGCGCGGCATCCCATAGCCCGATTCGTAAGAATCGGGTCGGAAGAAACGAAATGATCCATCAAGTCCCGTCAGGGACGGCATGATTCTCAAGCTTCGAAAACCTTGAAAACGCACCACTTACAACTAACTTCCTTGGTTTCTATGTTTTCCTCTAACCGCTTTGTTTTCAATGAAAAAACATTCCGCTCATTCCCGAAATGGGAAACGCCGGCGTTACACCGCCTGTCCCGCCACATATCCCGACGCCCACGCCCACTGAAAATTGAACCCGCCCAGATGCCCCGTTACGTCCACCACCTCGCCGATAAAGAACAGCCCCGGAACCTTCTTTGCTTCCATCGTCTTCCCGTTCAACTCGCCGGTATCCACGCCACCCGCCGTCACTTCCGCCTTGTCGAATCCTTCCATCCCTTCCGGCACCACTTCCCACCGGTGTAATTGCCGGTCGTACTCGGCGAGCGCGTGATCGGTCCACCGCGCCGGAGGATGATTTTCCACCCAGCGCTCCGCCAGTCGGTTCGGCAACACCGCATGTAACGATGACTTTAGCGATCCCATGTCCTTCCGCGCATTCGGCTGCCGTAAATCAGCCGTCACATCCCGCCCAGGCGCAATATCGATTGTGACTGCCTCTCCGGGTTTCCAGTACGACGACACCTGCAGGATCGCCGGACCGCTCAGCCCGCGATGCGTGAACAACATCTTTTCCCGAAACTCCGGAGACGCGCTCGACGCCACCACCTCCGCCGAAACTCCCGCCAGTTCGCACCACGCCCGCCGCTCCTCTGGTTGTAACACCAGCGGTACTAGCGCCGGACGCGTCGGCTGAATCTTCAGTCCGAACTGCCGTGCGATCTCGTATCCAAATTCGGTCGCGCCCATTTTGGGAATCGACAGCCCTCCGGTTGCAACAACCAGCGTCTGCGAGCGGAATTCCTGGTTGGCCGTGTCAACCCGGAACTCGGTTGTGCGTCTAACCTGCTGAACCGCTACGCCCGTGGCGAGCTCAACATTTCCTTCACGGCATCGCCCCTCCAGAAGGCCGAGAATGTCGCGGGCGGAGCGGTCGCAAAAGAGCTGTCCCAGCGTCTTTTCGTGATACGGAATGCCGCGCCGTTCCACCAGAGCAATGAAATCCTCAGGCGTATAGCGTGCGAGCACCGACTTAGCAAAGTGCGGGTTGGACGAAAGAAAGTTTTCCGGGCGGCAATGAATATTGGTGAAATTGCACCGGCCACCGCCGGAGATCAGGATCTTCTTTCCCAGTTGCGGCGCGCGTTCCAGCACAAGCACGCGGCGGCCGCGTTTTCCCGCTTCCGCGGCGCACATCAATCCCGCCGCGCCCCCGCCCAGCACGATGGTGTCATAAGTGTGCACGATGGCGAGAATCGTAACAGGTAGTAATCCTTTCGATACGTAAACACCGGACAACCCATGGGCAATCCGGAACTTCTCTGGTTGAATCGGGTTTGAAGCTTCACGCTTCGAGTCCAGCGAATGATAGTAGTTGAGGAACTCATGCGAACCCCCATTCGTGTTGTCAGCCTCTTCCTGGGAATCCTCGCCCTGTCGGGAATTGCCGCCTCCGAAACCATGTCGCGCATTGCGCAGCCAGTCGATTCGCGGCGCATGCAGACGTTGCGAGACAACGTGCATCCGATGGCGCGTCCCGAATTCGATCAAGGCGCGCTCGATCCGTCGCACATGCTGCACCGCGTGACCATTTTCTTTAATCGCACCGCCGAGCAACAGCAGGCGCTCGACAAGTTGCTGCAGGAGCAACAGGATCCGAAATCGGCGAACTACCACAAGTGGCTGACGCCGGAACAGTTCGGCGAGCAATTTGGCTTGGCCGATGCTGATCTGTCGAAGGTGCGCGACTGGCTCACGTCACAGGGATTGCAGATTGACGCCGTGCCGCGTGATCGCACCTGGATCGCCTTCAGCGGATCAGTGGGCCAGATCTCCTCTGCTTTCCGCACCGAACTGCACCAGTACGCGGTCAAGGGAGAAGTGCATTTCGCCAACGCCACTCCGCCCGCGGTCCCCAGCGCCTTGGCGAACGTGGTAGCCGGCATCCGCTCGCTGAATAATTTCAAGCCCAAGCCTCGCGGCGTGTTTCGCCGTGTTAAGCCGAATTTCACGTCCAGCCTGTCGGGCAATCACTACATGGGTCCCGACGACTTCGCGGCCATCTACAACGTCAACGATCTCTACAATGCAGGCATTGACGGAACCGGGCAGAAGATCGCCGTCCTCGGGCAGACAGACATTATCGCCACCGACATTTCCACATTCCGCAGCGTATCGGGCTTGCCGGCGAACGCACCGCAAATCAGGCTGGTGCCAGGCTCGCGCGATCCGGGCGTCGTGGACGGAGACATACTGGAAGCCAGCCTCGACGTGGAATGGGCCGGTGCGGTGGCGCGCAACGCCACCATCATTTACGTAAATTCGGACAATGGCGTCTTCGATTCCATGACCGACGCCATCAGCAATAATCTCGCGCCGGTGATCAGCGTGAGTTACGGCGATTGCGAGCCTAATTTCGGATCGAGCGATCTTTCAATGTTGGCGTCGCAAGCGCAGCAGGCCAACTCCCAGGGACAAACGATCGTTGGTCCTTCCGGCGATGACGGTGCAGCGGATTGCGACTATTCCACGGATCCCAATGTCGTGATCACCAGCGCTGTTAACGGACTCGCGGTCGATGTGCCCGCCGCCATCCCGTATGTGACCGGCGTTGGTGGGACCACTCTCAACGAGGGCAACGGGAATTACTGGAGCACGTCGAACAACAACCTGCAGGGCTCAGCTCTGTTCTACATCCCTGAGGTGGTTTGGAACGATACCGACTCAACTAACGGATTGTCGGCCACCGGCGGCGGAGTCAGCACGGTGTTCCTGAAGCCAACCTGGCAAACCGGGACAGGCGTTCCGGCCGACGGCTTCCGTGACGTACCTGATGTTTCCTTGAATGCCTCTCCCGGCCACGATGGTTTCCTCACCTGCTCGCAGGGGGATTGCCAGATCTGCGTGAGCGGAGATGCGAATTGTCCCAGTCCCGGAGTTTCTCCCGGATACCGGTTGCGTAGCGATCAGACGTTGGATGTCACCGGCGGCACATCCGCTGGCGTTCCAACGTTTGCCGGAATCGTGGCGCTCATCAACCAGAAAATGGGCAGCGCACAGGGGAATGTGAACCCAAGGTTATACGCGCTGGCAGCAAGCGCGCCTGTCGTCTTTCACGATGTCACTACTGGGGACAATAAGGTGCCGTGCACCATTGGGACCAAAGATTGTCCCACGGGAGGCACCATCGGCTACTCCGCTGGACCCGGATATGATCAGGCCACCGGCCTCGGTTCAGTTTACGCCTACAACCTGGTGACGAGTTGGGATGCGAAGGCTGTCCCGATTCCCGACTTCGGAGTGGCGTTCTTCAACTCGACTTTGTCTGTCGCGCGCGGAAGCAACGCAACCATTCCCGTCATTGTGCGCGGCCTGAACGGTTTTTCGTCGGCCGTGAATCTCTCGTGCACTACCTCATTAAGCGGCGTCACGTGCTCGGTGAATCCGGGTTCCGTAACTCCTGACGGCACGGCGACAGTCACCATCACGGCGTCATCCAGCGCCGCGTTACACGGACCGGCTTCCAGGACACCCTTCGCTCCGTGGTGGATGTCTACGATCGGCGTGGCGGCATTTTTCGGAATGGGGAAAAAGCGCAGCCGTAAGCAGATGCTGGTGCTGGCATTGCTCGCCGTAGCGCTGCTGATCGGTTTTGCCAGTTGCGGCGGTGGAGGCGGTGGCAGCGGTAATGGACGCGGCGGTGGCGGCAGCGGCGGGGCAGGTAACGTTACTTTGACCGGCACGAGCGGCAGTCTCAGCCACACCTCGCAGCTCACGGTTACCGTCAACTAAACAGACCTTTCGTTTCAAACCCCGCCTGGTTCTGGGACAAAAGTTCCAGCAGGCGGGGAATTCTTTCTTTGCCCAATTTTTGCTGCGCCGTAGAACCCGTTGATCTGCTTAGGCTTGAAAGTCCAGACCTCTGGCAACAGAGGTGCTCTAGTCAGAGTGCCTCCTGGCGAGGACTGGAGACCTCCAATGGAAACCGAAGCTCCCCCGAATCGGCCTATTCCGCGCTGGACCATCGCGTTGTTGCTCGCCGTAGCTTTAGTGGCTGCGGTTGCTTTCGCGTGGCAGCGTAAGACAACCAAAACTCTGGCGGCACAAAACCAGCAGGTGACGCTAGCTTTACAGCAGACACAGGCTCAACTTGCGGCGCTCAAGACCAAGATCGACACCATGACGCCTCCACCGGCGCTTGTTGCTCCGGCCGCAAAGCCCACTCCGGCGATTTCGTCCCGTAGATCTCACAGCGTGCACGCGGCAGTCCAGCGGCGCCATGCCGACGATCCAAGATGGAAGCAGTTCCAGTCGCGGCTCGATGATCAGGGAAAGCAGATCGATGCCACACGGCAAGACCTGGCCACTGCCCGTACCGAGTTGACCGGTTCCATCGCTCGCACGCATGACGAACTTGTCACTCTCGAGCGCAAAGGCGAGCGCAGCTACTTCGAGTTCGACATCAACAAGAGCAAGCAATTCCGCGCGACAGGTCCGGTTGGCATTCGCCTGAAGAAGGCGAACATGAAGCACTCCTACGCCGATCTGGAGTTGATGGTTGACGACCGCGACATGTCGAAGAAGCACGTCAACCTGTACGAGCCGGTAATTTTCTATGCGTCGGATGACGGCCGTCCGGTGGAACTGGTGATCAACAGCGTCAGCAAGGACCACATCCACGGATACGTCGCCACGCCGAAGTACAGCAAGACAGAACTGGCGGCGATGTCGGGCACCAGCACAGGAGATACAGCGCCTGAGCGTAAGAAGCTCGCGCTGCCGAAAGACTAGCTCTTACAAGTTGCAGAAATGGGCTGAGAGTGCTTCCTTAGCTTTCGGCCAGGAATTCGTATTTTTCGATCACCGCGGCGATGCCAACGCGTCCGGGCTGCTGCGGTTCGACTCGCACCACCTTACCGGTGCAATGGACGCGGATACTTTCCGTCAGCGTGATTTCCGGCGGTAACGTGAGCGTGAATTCAATGGGAGATCCTTCGGCGATGGCACTGTCGATGTAGAAAGAAATGCCGCGCGCGCTTACATCACGTGTTTGAGCTTCCTTTTGCTCCCCCTGGGGAAACTTCACAGTTAGAGGAAGCCGGAGAGCGAAACGGCGTGTCGTGCGCTGCTCACGTTGCGGCTCGGCCATCGACGATGTATCCATAACGCCTGTAAGGATTAACCTCGGAGTACCCTGGTGTCAACCAATCTTCCAAGGGTGAACCGGTTTTTCATGGCCTGTCGGTAACCGGGCGACTGCACGTTAGTTTGCACATTTTGCCCGGGTCGGGACCTATAGGGCAAGGAAATTGCGGATGAGCTGTTTGCCGTGCCCGGTAAGGACGCTTTCCGGATGGAACTGGACTCCCTCGACTGGGTAACGCTTGTGGCGGAGGCCCATGATGACCCGATTGCCAGCCGAATCGGTGGTGTGGGCGCTTACCTCGAGGTCCTTAGGAAAGCCCTTCTCGCTGACGATCAGCGAATGGTAGCGAGTGGCCTCCATGGGCGAGGGAACATCGCTAAAGATCGTACGTCCATCGTGCTCGATCATGCTGGTCTTGCCGTGCATGAGCTGGCGAGCGCGGATGACGTCTCCTCCAAAAGCCGCTCCCATGGCTTGATGTCCCAGGCAGACGCCCAGCAGGGGAACCTTGCCCGCGAAGTGCTTGATCAGTTCGATGGAGATGCCGGCGTCCTGCGGGGTGCACGGGCCAGGGGAGATGAGGATGCGGTCGGGCACCATTTCCTCGATGTCGCTGATCGTAACCTGGTCGTTGCGGCGGACGACGATCTCCTGCCCCATCTCTCCGAGATACTGCACGAGGTTGTAGGTGAAGGAGTCGTAGTTGTCCAATACGAAGATCATAATTCAGTGGCTAGTGACTAGTGGTTAGTGAACTAGTTTGCGCCACTGAATAGATTACTTCATTTGCAGGTTCTGGGGAGCGAGTTGATAAGTCCGTTTAGCAATTTGCCTAGTCAGATGTCGCAGGCCGCGATACTAGCCACTGATGTAATCAAACAAGGCCATGAACCCGAAGTCCATGTGAAGCTGCTGGTGGCAGTGGAACAGCGTCATGCCCGGGTTATCGGCGACGAAGTCGAAGGCGGCTTCCTGGTAGCCGCCAAGCATAACCACGTCTT
>CAYWSM010000481.1:0-2834 GCA_964460935.1 uncultured Terriglobales bacterium
AGGTGAACCCAAAGAATTCCGCCTATCGAATTGATCGAGAAGACGGCATGACCGACAAACGGAAGATTTTGGAAAACGACGTTGATCAGTCCGTAGTTGGAGTCGAGGAGCAGAATCCAGCCCATCGTCATCGGCAGCAGCGGCAGGAAAAAAGCGAACCAGAGCGAGCGTTCGATGAACGCGTGGAGCGGGATTTCGACGCGGATGAGCAACCAGGAGATGGCGAAAGCCAAAACGATCGCGATCGGGATACGAATGGCCAGGAGGAAGGAGTATCCGATCGAACCCAGTGTTTTGGGGCTCGAAAAGACCTCCTGCCAGGCGGTGGTACCGAACTGATAAACGCGCCCTGTGCTGGCGATATTGAAGCTCTGGACAAGCACGTAGGCGAGCGGAACGATCGTGATCGCACCAATGCCGATAACGAGGAGAATGCCTAAAACCCTATCGGAATTCAGGTGTTCTCTCAGGGCCGAGCGGTCGAATCCGAGCACGTGGGCTTCGTTGTGGGCCCCTGGCATACCTGGACCTAGTCCAATCAGCGGCCGCCCAATACTTCCAAGATGACTTTCTCATCTTTGGGGCGAGTCTCGTTGTTCCAGTCCTCGTCGTACTGGTCGAGGTATTTGTAGCCGGGCTTGGGCACGATGTAGTCAGGAATCTGAACCTTCACGTCAGTCCGGGTGCTCGTCTCGAGCATCGCCTTTGCGAAGATCTCCTGTCCCGCACGGCTCGCATACCAATTGTTGAAGACGGCCGCAGCGTTCGGGTGTGGCACACCCTTAAGCTGGCTGGTGACGCTATATCCCCCAAGGAGACTGCCGGGACCATCCGGAAGGATAGGGACTTCGAGGTCTAACCCCTGCGATTTGAACATTTCGATGAATGGCGGCAGGCTGCCGAGAGCCACAAGATAACTTCCGCGCGCTATCCACTCGACCAGTTGACGGTTATCGCGGGTGAAAGCGACTTCCTGTCCCACGTATAGCTGTTTGAAGAAATCTGCGCCGAAGGTCTCCACAATGTAAGCGGCCTGTGCTCTGCCCGGGCCACCTCCGCGCGGATCGGCCGCCGCGATCTTCCCCTTGAATTGCGGCTTCAACAGGTCTTTCCAGGATGAGATCGCTTTCGAATCTACCAGTTTCGGATTCAGGAGAGGCCACCCATGCACCCAGTTTGACCCCTGGAACATGTATTGCGTGGTTTTCTTGTCGTACCAGTGGATCTTGCCCCCGATCCAATACTTGGGATCGGTAACGCTAGGCAAGACGAGCTGAGGCTTTATCGGTTCGAGCAGGCCTTCGTAAGCCAGTCGGATGTTCACTCCGCCGCCAAAAACAACGTCTATCGTTGGATTGTGAGTCTGCGCCTCCCGGTCGATGCGCGTCTGAATCTCACCTTGGCGTCCGACAACGAGTTCCATGTCGACGCCGGTATCGCGCTTGAAGGCGGCAGGCATGACTTCGGCGAGGGGTGCAACGTCGCCAGCGACGATTACCTTGCCTTCTTTGCGAGCGGCTTCTAGGACGCGCTTCCAGTTATCGCCAGCACCCTGCTGCCAATCCTGTGCGTTACAAATATTGGCGGCTGTGAGTGTGAGTGCGGCAAAGGCAAGCGCTAGGCTCAGCCGTGCTGTCGATCCAAACATTTTCTCCTCCCCTGCATTCACTTTTTTGATCGAGACAGATCGTGTTAGAACGAACTCATCAAAAGAAGATCGAGACCGTGCTCGGCAAAATTGTTTGCGCCAAACTGATGTGCCGCTCTGAGATTTTCAGCTTGGCGTTCTCGCGCCGAAGTTTGTCTCGACGCTTGCCGACGATTGTTCCGCTATAGCGGCCGCGTCTCTCTTGGTAGATCAGGAAGCTGGAATGGGCGATGAGCTCATTGCGCGTGTCTCCTTCCTCTACCCTTATATTGCTGATCATACGCTGTGTAATTGTCGCGGGCAGTTCGGCGTGAGCGAGCCCGGTATCGAGTCGCTGAACGCGAAGCGTAAGTGAGTCCTTGTCCTCGTCGTAATAGCCGAAAGCGAGGCCTTCCGGACTATTCCGGCCATGCATTGTAGGCTGCGGATTGCTTCGGATCGGCATCGAATAGCGGACATCGTCCGTAAGCAAATCCAACCATTCGTGGAGCCGGTTTTCCTCTAGAAGGTTAGCCTCGGCAAAAAGGAAGTTCGCCACCTCAAGTTGAACGTCCGAGCTGACACTCATATCAGGTCTCGCCCATCAGTTCGGCCCAATACCGGTAGAAGTCACGTTGAGAGGCCTCTGAGAATCGCGGGACAATATGACCGGGGATCTTTTCTCCCTCGCGAAGTTCGATCGGGCGGACATCATCATCTTCATGGTTGATGGCCATCCCGTAATGGAACGGAACGCCGCGCGCGACCGGTGTCCGAAGGTTCTTGCCAATACGTGCGAAGTTCTCGTGGTCGTCTGGCGCGACCATTCCTGCTGCTGCCTGGCCGTGAAGCAATCGGTATTTTTGACGCTCCTTGACGGCAGCCGGGGCGTTTTTATCGACGAGGCACCATTGCCAAACTTCCGTCGACAGCAGGGACGAGGGGTGATGCAGGATAAAAGAATTGGCGTACAACGCGGAGCCGGGTCCTATCAGTGCAAAGTTGGGAAATATGTTTCCCACGTGAAAGCTATAGGGCTTCACCTTGTATCGTTTTATTCGCTCTTCGATTCGACGCTGACGTTCGTTCAGCCATTCGACGGCCTCGGAACCTAGTTGCTCCGCCAGCCGCATATCATGAATGAAGGACTCCGGACCAAATCTGACCTCGAGCAATCCGTGTGGCGGTCCTTTGCGGAAATTCGCGC
>CAYWSM010000482.1:0-2712 GCA_964460935.1 uncultured Terriglobales bacterium
GAGCGCATCCTGTCGCTGTCCGCTGTTGGATCACTGAAGCAGGAGCATAAGCCCACCGATTTCCTGATTCCCGACCAATTCGTTGATCGCACGTCCAAACGGATATCGACCTTCTTTGGAGACGGCATTGTTGCGCACGTCGCGTTTGGAGATCCAGTCTGTTCCGAAGTCGCGAAGGTAATGAACACAGCGTGCAAGCAAGCGCGCGTCGTTGGCAAGATGGGTGGAACTTACATCTGCATGGAAGGTCCGCAATTTTCGACAAAGGCGGAGTCAAACCTGTACCGCAGTTGGGGTATGGATGTTGTCGGTATGACGAATTTGCAGGAGGCGAAACTCGCGCGCGAGGCCGAAATCTGTTACGCCACACTGGCGATGGTTACGGACTACGACTGCTGGCATCCGGAGCATGATTCGGTTACCGTCGAACAGATCGTAGCCGTCCTGCACAAGAACGCAGAGAACGCTTGTAACGTGGTAAAGCACGCGGTTGCTGCCATGCCCAAAGAACACTCGTGCAAGTGCAACCAGTCACTCGCGACGGCCATCATGACCGACCGCAGCAAGGTTCCAGCAGCGACATTAGAGAGATTGAGACCGATCATTGGTAAATACTTTGACCAGAAGGCGGGAGCATAAGGATGTCGATTCTCGTAGTTGGTTCCGTCGCATTCGATTCACTGAAAACGCCCTCCGGTTCGGTCGATCGTGAGCTTGGTGGCTCGGCGACTTTCTTCGGCCTTGCAGCCTCGCATTTCACGCAAGTGCGCGTGGTCGCTGTCGTCGGTGATGACTTCGGCCCCGAACAGGAAGCTGTCTTCCGCAACGCGAAGATCGATATTCGTGGGCTCGAACGAACCAAAGGCAAGACCTTCGCGTGGGGTGGCGAGTACGGCGAGAACCTCAACGAAGCGAAGACGAACTTCACCGATCTCAACGTCTTTGAGAACTTCCAGCCGAAAATTCCCAAAGAGTATTGCAACAGCGAATATCTCTTCCTCGGCAACATTCATCCGACACTGCAAAACGACGTCCGCAAGCAAATGAATGGAGTGAAGCTTGTCGGTGGCGACACCATGAACCTGTGGATCAACATCACTCGTAATGAGTTGATCGAGACCCTAAAAGGCGTGCAGGTGTTGTTGATTAACGATGGCGAAGCGAAGCTGCTGGCTAAGGAATCGAATCTGCCTCGCGCAGCGCTGAAGGTTCTGGCCATGGGGCCGCGCGCACTGGTAATCAAGCACGGGGAATATGGCGCGACAATCTTCTTTGCCGATGGTGCGTTCCACGGAATTGGGGGACATCCCTTCCGCGCTCCGACATTGCCAATCGAGGAAGTGAAGGACCCGACCGGCGCGGGCGACTCTTTCGCAGGTGGCTTTATGGGATACCTGGCCGGCGCCGGGGAGGTCAATCGGGAGACGCTTAAGCGAGCTATGTTCTACGGCGGAGTGATGGGTTCGTTCGCCGTTGAAGATTTTGGAACACGCCGCTTGCAGAGCGTTACACGCGACGAGATCGAAGCGCGCTTCCAAATATTCCGCGAGTTAACTCACCTTGCCTAACGAAGACAGACCGGAGCGCCGGCAGCAACTTCCTCGAACCATTGAGATGAAAGCGGAAGCTGCCGGTGAGTTTCCGGACTATCGAGCTATCACGTTCATCGCCACTTTCATTTCCCTCGCAGCTTTTTTCCACTATTTGCGAGCGGGCGAACTATTGCTTTATGGCGATGCTGTCGCTCACATGAACATCGCTCGGCGCGTCGTTGATTCGCGCACGCCGGGGCCGCTCCAGTTAGGAACCGTCTGGCTTCCACTGCCGCATGTATTGATGCTGCCGTTTATCTGGTCCACATCGCTATGGAGCAGCGGTGTGGCGGGGGCAATTCCTTCAATGGCGGCGTTCGTCGCCAGTGTGGTCGGCATGTTTCGGCTGGTGTGGAAGGGCCTGAGTTTCCTACCGAATTACCGTGGAGAAGCGCGGTTGATCGCCTGGTTTGCGGCATTGGTGTACGCGCTGAATCCGAATCTGCTGTACCTGCAATCGACCGCGATGACCGAATTGATTTATCTCGCTACGTATGTGTGGGCAACGGTCTATATTTCGGAATTCGCGATGAGCCTTTATCGCGGGGATGATGCAAGTGCGCGTAGAGCGTTGGTGCTGTGTGCTATTTTTCTGTGCCTCGGCGCACTTACCCGATATGACGGGTGGTTTGCGGCAACGATTTACTCTGTCGTGGCATTAGCTCTGCTGATAGCGGCGAGCCTGCGCAGTGGCCTTGAGCCACTACACTTTCTGTTCGAGCGCTCGTGGCGGCGTGCCGTGATCTGGTTTGTCCTGATTCTCGCCATCACACCCGCGGCTTGGTTCACATACAACGCTCTGACTTTTGGGGATCCACTTTCGTTTGCTCGCGGACCTTATTCCGCACGGGCAATAGAGGAGCGGACGACCAAGGCAGGCGATCCTCATCATCCGGGATGGGAATCTCCTAGGGTTGCGGCGCTCTATTTTGGCAAGTCGGCCGAGTTGAATGTCGCTGCCACGGAGCGAGCAGAGAAGATCTGGCTTTACGCGGCCCTTCTTGGGGCAGTGATGACGATTGGGTTCATTCGTCCACTGTGGGCATGGCTGTTGTTGTGGGTACCGGTGCCGTTCTATGCGATCTCGATGGCATGGGGCGGAGTGCCGATTTTTCTGCCA
>CAYWSM010000483.1:0-35880 GCA_964460935.1 uncultured Terriglobales bacterium
CCCTGCCGTAAACATCCAGGACATGTACACGCCTGTGGACGGCGGCGGCCCGACAGCGTTCGCTGTTGCGATGGGACTCGGCGAGCGGTTTGGACGGATCTATGACAATCCCTATGCCAAGCCAAAGATCGACGGCGTGAACCTTGATTTCGATCTGGTCCACGAACGCCGTTGGGCGCGCCTGGATACGGTTCGCACCGATGTCACGGAAGCGCGGCCGGGAGATGAGATCGTCGTGGAATCCAGTCTGCTTCCGTACCGGGGCGATCGCATTGTGAGGCAGATCCCGATCAAAATTCCGACATCAACTCCGAAGGGCACACTACGGATTCTCGTCAGCGATGGAGACACACTGGATCGCATGCGTGCGACCCAGATGAATCGCAAACTCGACCTGTCGTCGACAATTGCTCAACTCAACAAGGAACATGTGAACTCGCGCTTGTACGTGTCGCTGATGGAAGCCAACCCCGAAGCACGGGTGGACGACAAAGTGATGCCTACACTACCGCTCTCGGTAATCAACGTGATGGACGGGCAGCGTGGAGGACAAGACATGGTCATCACCGGCGAATCGTCGGTGAATGAAGCATCTACTCCGCTCGACTACGTGGTATCGGGTGCGCAGGTTTTAACCGTAAACATCAAGTAATACGATTCGTAGAAGAAGAGCCTCTGGAGGATTCCAGAGGCTCTTTCTTTGAACTACTGGATTCCGAATCCGTTGCCAGGCACGAAATACATCACCGTTCCAAGCAGTATGATTAGCGCGGCGAAATAAACTGCGATCAAGGTACTGGAGTCGTTGGGAGTATCCTTGGTAAAAGTGCGGAACAGTGCGCCGCCCGCCACTACGAAGTAGACGCTTTCTCCCGTAACTCTCCACATAACAATCGCGGCAACGGCGAGCACAATACGCGGCAACTTGCCTAGCGCCGAGGCAGCCTGTCCCCCGTCGAGGATCCACACCGGAGTGAGGTTTAACAGGTTCAGCCATGCTCCAGATTGCGCCAGCGATGCCCAGAATTTGTCTTGCGTCACATACCATGTAACCGCGCAAGCGATCGCTGAAAGCAAGCCCGCCATCGGCCCAGCCAGGGAAACGCCGGCACGCAGTTCACGGGAGATTAGTGCGCTCCGAAAACGAACAAAGGCGCCCAGCCCTGGCAAGAACATCGGCAAGTCAGCTTTCAGACCCCGGCGTCTGATGTCGATGAAGTGGCCGAACTCATGGATGAGTATCAGGACGGAGAAGCCGATTCCGAACTTCAGCCCTCCATACAACGACTCAAAAAGAATGAAGAGCGCGAAGCTGACAACGAACGCTCCTGCGGATGTACGCACGAAGTTAGGTTGTTCGTTCGCAGCCTGACCCATGCCGGCCCAGGCGCTTGCGGTTCGGTCGAGTTCCGCTACTTTATCTCGAATCCAAGCCGCCTGCTGCGATGATGCAGGCAAAAGCTTGAGGGCTGAATTCCATTCCTCGCGCGCATCCAGGTAATGCTGTTCGTTTTCCAGAGATTTCGCGTGTGCGGAGATCTGCTGCAATTCGTTGGCATACACCAAAGAGCGGCAGTTTTCGCAGACGAGTGCTCCGGCCGATAGATTCTGTGAGCACTTGCGACAACTCTGGATGAGCTCAGGAGTAGCAGAAGACACGGTTCACCGGATCAGAATGGACCATCGATGATCAACTTCGGTCGAGCTGTCATCTTCCACGCAATGTTCATTCCGACAAACAGAATGACCAGGCCAATGAGGCCATGAAAGGGATCGGCTAGTTCAAGAAATGGCGACGCCAATCCGATGACGAGCAGTAGGCCCAGGGCTTTGCCGACTCCCATCTTCGCTTGTTCAGCGTTCTTCGGCTCGGGTGCCGGTTGGGGGAGTTCGATTCTGGCGTAGCGGTGACATCGGTTGATTGCGGTAGATTGGAAGGAGTCTGCCGGGATGCCTCGGGTGCCGGCGCCACGAAATGCTGTTGCTGAGGCGGCGGAGAGTTTTTCTTCTGTTGCGCGACCTGATGAATCATGGCGGGAATCGCCGCAAGCGATACCGCAGCGTAGGTCAATAACGCCGCCGTGATCTGGTACCGGCGTCCGCCAAACCCTCTTGAGCCCTTCAGCATCGCCTTCCCGACCAGCCAGCCGACACCGAGTGAGACGTAACCGATAATCCATCCTGTGGCAATTTCGAAAAGCGCATAGCCGATCATTCCAATAATCGCAGCGCCTATACCGTAGATAAGCGCCCGCGAATAGTATTTTGAAGCGGTGTCCAGGGCGGAGTGTTCGCGCTCTACACATGCGCTGCAAGCCATCTCGCCATTCACGCGATAGTATTTTCCGCCAATCGGCTGGTTGCAGAGTACGCATCCGCCAGGAGTTGGGGTATATTCAACGGTTTCGAATTGCGGCGATGCCGGATCGGTGTCTGACATGGGCGAAAAATAACACAGATAAAGCATCTTCCTATGAAATTTTGTTTGCTGTTCCGAAATCGTAAGTCACATATACCGAACGCCGCCCTTGTGCAAGGAACAAGCGGTTCTGTTAGCCTTGTGGCAAACAGTCTGGCCATCTACAAGCAATGCGAAAAATCGTTCTTTCCATCTTTCTGCTGTTCATTTTTTGTTCCTTTGTCTTCGCGGAAGGCACACGCACGTGGTTTCAGTCGCGCTACGAGGATTTTGAGAGGGGAACCGCTCGTGGCGTGGCGGTTCGCAGCGATGGCGTGCTCGAACTCTCTCCCGCGCTGAATCAACTGACATCGACTCCGTCCACGTATCTCTGGGCGGTTGTCGCCGACCGCGAAGGAAACGCTTACGTTGCTGCCGGAGCACCGGCTCGCGTGTACAAAGTGACACCTACCGGACAGACCAGTGTTATCTTCGAACCGCAGGAGTTACAAGTTCAGGCGCTCCTGATGTCGCAGGACGGCACTACCCTTTATGCGGCGACATCGCCGGACGGGAAGGTCTATAAGATCACCCACACCGGAGCATCTACGCCGGCGAAGGCGAAACCGGCGGCAAATGCAAGCAGTGAACCCGTCGATGCATCCAAGCCGGCAGAAGTCGATAAGTCTTACTCGGCGTCCGTTTTCTACGATCCCAACACCAAGTACATCTGGAATCTCGCCGAAGACGCGCAGGGCCGCGTGTACATCGCAACCGGCGATCACGGCGAGATTTACCGGGTGGACAAGACGGGTAATGGCGGACTGTTCTTCAAAAGCGATGAAGCTCACATTCGTGTGATGGCGCTCGATCCGAAGGGCAACCTCATCGCAGGTTCCGATGGCAGTGGACTGATTTACCGCATCTCTCCCACCGGTGAGGCGTTTGTCCTCTATAGCGCCCCCAAGAAAGAGATCACCGCTCTCGCCATCGATCACGATGGCAACATCTATGCCGCAGGAGCGATTGAGAAACGGGGCAGCAGTGGGGGTGGCGGGTTCTCAGTCCCCCCACCTCCGTCTGCTCCTGTAACTACTAATCCCACGATCAGCATCACGACTTCAAGCCCACAGACGGCTGCGTCCCCTTCCACGAGTCCGGCGCCTCCGGTAGTTCCGTTTACCGCAACGGGCGGATCTGAAATTTATCGCATTGCGCCCGACGGATCGCCGAAGCGCATCTGGCAGTCGCGTGAAGAACTCGTGTACGCCCTCACGTTCGATCAGCGTGGCCGTCTGATTGCAGGAACCGGAAACAAAGGCCGCCTGTTCGTGATCGGGCCGGACAATTTCGTGGACCTCGGCAAAGTGTCGGCCAACCAGGTGACGGGATTGGCGGCAGCTCCTAATGGAGACATCTACATCGCCGCCAGCAATCTGGCAAAGGTGTTTGTGCTCCGGGGTACCGCGGATTCTGACGGCGTGTTCGAGAGCGATGTCTTTGATGCCCACACATTCTCGCGCTGGGGACGCGTTGCCGTTCGCGGCAGCGGTAGCTTCGATCTCTACGCGCGAAGCGGCAATGTGGACAATCCAGACCGCAACTGGAGCGAATGGAGGAAAGTTGATCTCAGCCGTGAACTGCCGATGGACGTTCCTCCTGCCCGATTTGTGCAGTGGCGGGCGGTCCTGCATCCGGGGACGCCGGCGCCGACGGTCGATAGCGTGTTGGTGAATTACCTTCCGAAGAATGTTGCGCCCGAAGTGGAAGAGGTTTATGTGCAGCCGGGTGCGCGGTTCGTTCCGGCCCCGAAGATTGGCGCCGATAGCACGCAGGTAAATGTGGGACCACCGGGTTCCAGCGGTTCGACGGCTCGCTACGAAACCATTCCCACGGCGACTCGGGATACAGATTATGTCGCGGTACGATGGGTTGCGTATGACGAGAACGACGACGATCTTGTTTATTCCGTCTATTACCGTGGTGACAGCGAAACCCGCTGGAAGCTGTTAAAGGACAACATCACCGACAAGATTTACTCCTTCGAGTCGGCTCTGCTGCCCGACGGCGGTTATACGATCATGGTTGTTGCTTCTGACGCTCCTTCGCACACGCCGGAAGACGCGTTGAGCGATTCCAAGGAAAGCGCTCGTTTCGAAATCGACAGCACTCCGCCACAGGTCACAAACGTAGTGGCTTCGGTTGAAAGCGATGCGATTCACATTACGTTCCGTGCGATCGACGGCTTCTCGCCGATTCGGCGCGCCGAGTATTCGATTGATGCGGGTGATTGGCAGGTGGTCGAGCCTGTAGGACAGATCTCCGATTACCGGGTGGAGAATTACGACTTCACCGTGGCTTTGCCGGCGACTGATACGACTACCACACTGGAGCCGAAGTCGACCGACAACCCTGTCCCGAACAAGAAAACACGTGCGGCGAGACCGCCACAACCGGGACAGGAACACGTGGTCGTGATTCGTGTTTACGACCGCTTCGAAAATATGGGAGCCAGCAAGACAGTCATACACGGCAGATAGGACTATCTGCAATTTAAAATTACAATGGGCTGCTTCGGCAGCCCATTATTTTTGGTGCGTGAATTTCCGGAATCCGGTCCGATTAATTCGGGAGCGCTGCCTCAAACGGTGTATGCTGCCATCCCCCGAGGGAATCGTATGATCGACCTGAAAGAAGTGGGCGCCTTCCCCTCGTTTGATCTGTCCAATCAATTTTCTGTTCGCTTCGGCATTTATCTGCCGGACATTCGCGACATCGATGGTTTCGAGTTGCTGGTTCGGATCATTCATACGGCTGACCGGTTCGATCCCAGCATACCGCCTAAAGATTTCAACCTGGCATGGCAGAACGGTCATCCACTCGATCTCTGGACCGGCACGGTTGATATGCATCCTGATCCTCAGACACACTTCGGTCAGGAAGGAATGCATCTGTACCGGTATCAGCTTTGGTGGACGTCACCTGCTGGCAACCGCCAGTTGATCACGTCGTGGATCACCGATCCTTTCGCACGCGCCACCGACGTCGGCAGGATGTCAGCCTTCACGCTCACGCGCAACTCTGTGGCGTTCCAGTGGACAGACGACGCGCACAAAACTCCGGAACTGGATGATCTGATCGTTTATGAACTCCAGGTAGAGCAGTTTAACGACACATTCGATGGAGTAGTCGATCGGCTGGACTATCTTCAAAGCATCGGCATCAACTGCATCGAACTGATGCCCGTCACCAGCGCAAAAGTAAATTTCGATTGGGGTTATGGCCCACTGCACTACTTCGCTCCCAATGCGCGGTTCGGAGAGCCGGATGACCTGAAGCATCTGGTGGATGTCGTCCATTCGCGCGGCATGGCAGTGATTCTTGATGTGGTGTATCAGCACGTGGACACGATGTTTCCTTATTTTCGCGTTTACGACGACGTGAATAATTCTCTGGGAACGCCCAGAGTACCCAGTCCGATGATCGGAACATTCGGGCAATTCGGACCGCAGTCGGATTTCTCGAAGACGTTCACGCAGGAATACTTCTTTACCTCGAATCGCTGGTGGCTGGAGGAGTATCACGTGGACGGCTTCCGCTATGACGAGGTTGACGACTACTATTTCAGTCCAACGGACACCGCCTACGCGAAGCTGGTATATGACACTTATCAATACTCGTTAGGTATTCCGCGATTCCAGCAGAGCGCGAACAGCTATAGCCGCATCATTCAATGCGCTGAAGCACTCGGCAAATCACACGATATCCTGACCTTCACGTATTCCAACGCCTCTTGGCAAAATGGCCTGCTCGATCTCACGGAAAGAGCGGTTTCTAGCGGTAACGTTACAGCGGACTATCCGCATCAGCTCGATCCGTCATTTCTACGGTATCCAAATACGAAAACAGTGACGGATGGGTTGGGCAATCCTGTGGATATGCCGGTCGCTCCATTCCAGTACCTGGAATCCCACGATCACAGTCAACTGATTGTCTCGGCGGGAACGGTGCAGGGCAATGGGCCGCTACTTCCGGGCAATCGCGACCGCTGGTTCAAACTGCAACCGCACGCTATCGCGCTGTACACGCTGCAAGGAATACCCATGCTTTGGGAAGGACAGGAGTTTGCGGATAACTATCCGCTTCCCGACGACGGTGTCGCCCGGATATATCTGCGGCGAGACGTGCACTGGGAATATTTCTATGACGAGCAGGGATCACCGCTGATCAGGCTATATCGCACGCTCGGCGGGCTTCGCCGAAATGTAAGTGCCCTGCGCAGCCGGGAATCGTTTTATTACTTCCAGCAGTCGCTGCAAAATTCTCAGATCGTCGCTTACCATCGACACGCTCCGGCAGCGGACGCGAATGCGGAGTCGTGGGCTATGGTGCTGCTGAACTTCGGGGATGGCGCCGGAGATATCAGCCTTCCCTTCCCCGCCGCGGGCACCTGGCGTGAGATGATCGACGACAGTGTACGATCCGCGCATCTTGATCTGCAGGTCGGCGCCGCCGGAGATGCGCAGCAATTGACAGTACCCTCGAACTACGGGCAGATTTGGATCAAACAATAGCGTTCATCGTGCAGATCGGGCTGTGGTTACGCGGCGAAAAAATTTTCCCCGTGCACCTTTCAATGGAATCAATATTTTGCAGAGGCATCATTCCAAACAAAGAACTTAGACCATGCATGGCGTGAACTTGCTCCACACCATCGGCTGGCTCTTTTGTTGTATCTACGCCAGCATTCCTTCGTTTTGGCTGGTAATCCATCCACACGCGGATCATTGGCGCCAGCGACACCGTGAGCGCCGACCGGTTTACAAGCTGCTGCTTCTATTGTGGGAATTAATGTGGATCGCGCTATTTGGACTCACCTATCCTCTACGAGAAATGCGCCTTTATGACCAGCGGTGGCCGTGGATAGTGGCCGTCCTCTTCTTTGCCACCGGAATCTATCTTTACATGCGTGCTCGCCGGGGCTTTTCACCACTGCAGTTCACCGGACACCATGAGATTCAGCTAGAACAGCACGAACAGCGACTCGTCAGTAGCGGAATTCGCGAACACGTCCGCCACCCAATCTATCTGGGCCATTTGTGCGAAATGATCGGCTGGAGTGTCGGCACCGGAGTGGCGACATGCTGGACTTTAACGGCATTCGCGATCGTTACCGGAGCGGTGATGATCCGGCACGAAGAACGCGAGCTGATCCAACGGTTCGGAGATTCATATCGGGAATACCAGCAAAGAGTGCCTGCGATTCTGCCAAAATTCTGATCCTTCGTTTGCTTGGCCAGTTCATCAGTTTGTTCCTGCAACTTGGAACATGAGTACCTCGCCTGCGATACTGAAGAATTGAAATACTGACGAACTAAGTAAACTGTCGAACTTCTTTTGAAATTTGAACTTTTCATCGCGACCCGTTATCTCCGCGCCAAGCGGCGGCAAGCCGTCATTGGTATTGTAACGGCCATTTCCATCGCCGGTGTCGCGGCTGGCGTTGCATCGCTCATCGTCGCTTTGGCCATCAATAATGGGTTCAGCCAGGATCTGCAGACTCGCCTGCTCGGATCAACCTCTCACGTCAATCTCCTGCGCGTGGAGGCTGACGGAATCCGCAACTGGCAGCAGCTTCTTGATCGCCTGGCGAAAACTCCTCATGTGATGGCAGGAGCACCAGCCATCTACGATCAGGTGCTGATCTCTCGCGGATCACATGCGCGTGGAGTTCAGCTCAAAGGTGTAATACCGGACTACGAGAGCAAGGTTTCGGACCTGCTGCAGACGGTGAAGGTCGGGTCTGTGAAGCCGTTGAACCCGACTCCCGAACCGCCACCGGTTACCAATACGTCCCCTGACGATCTCTCTGCGGTTCAGTCGCGCATTGCGGCGATGCCGCCGATCATCCTTGGCAGGGATTTGGCAGATGGCCTAGGCGCAACCGTTGGCTCAGTGGTGCTCGTGACCAGCCCGCAGGGCGAACTCACCCCTTATGGCCTAGTCCCAAAGTACGAACGCTTCAAAGTTGTCGGCGTCTTTGACTCCGGCTTCTACGACTACGACGCCACCTGGGCTTTCACACGGTTGAGTTCCGCACAGCAGTTATTTGCCCTGGGAGATATCGTCTCAGTACTGGAGTTCAAGGTTGACGACATCTACAAAGCGGGGCAGATTGCCGACGAATTGCAGCAGGAAGCAGGACAGGGTTTCATGGCCACAAGTTGGATGGAGCAGAACAAAGCTCTCTTCCGCGCCCTGAAACTCGAGAAGGTAGTCACTTTCATCACCATCGGCCTGATCGTCTTTGTAGCTGCCCTCAATATCCTTATTTCTTTGATCATGATGGTGATGGAAAAGACAAAGGACATTGCGGTATTAAGGTCGATGGGAGCGCGCAAGCGTCAGATTCAAACCATCTTCATGGCCCAGGGCGTCTTGGTCGGGATTCTCGGCACCGCCATCGGACTGGTGCTCGGATATGCAATTTCCCTGCTCGGAGCGCGTTATCACTTCATCGCCCTATCGCCCGAGGTATATTCCATCGACTACGTCCCCTTCGCGCCTCGTCTCATCGACGGGTTTGTAGTAGCTGCCGTGTCTATCGGCGTTTCGCTGATCGCCACCATTTATCCATCAATTTCGGCCTCCAGAATTTACCCTGCTGAAGCCCTTCGATATGAATAGCGGAGGGCAAAACGTTGTGATTCTCTTCACTTTGCTCAGTGACGGAGCCGTGCACTTTAAACTTTGATTCCGCAGTAACCTTAATTTGAAACTTTCGTGACGCAACCCCATGAAGCAAATCCGCCGGTTCGTGGTCTAATACACCCAGAATTGGCCTGTTTCAGAAATGGGTTGCCCTGGAAGCAGGTCCGAATTTGTATCGTGGGGGTGAAGGTCTGCATCAAAATCAACAGACCGAGGTTCTCCGGGCTGAGAATTTAAGCAAAGTTTTTCGCTCAGGCAGATCAGACCTTGTGATCTTTGACAATCTGTCCTTCCAGATTCGGAGGGGGGAGATGGTTGCCATTGTCGGTCAGAGTGGGGCAGGCAAGAGCACTTTGTTGCACATCCTCGGAGCGCTTGATAGCGCTTCTCAGGGTGACGTATACTGCGCGAAACTCAAGCTGCAATCGCTAACCGACGAGGCAGCCGCGGATTTTCGCAACCGTTCGATCGGCTATGTCTGGCAGTTCCATTATTTGTTGCCGGAATTTACGGCGGCGGAAAATGTGGCGATGCCGCTGCTGATGAGAAATATGGATCGGCGGCAGGCGGAAAGCGAAGCACGTAAGTGGCTGCGCGAAGTCGGATTAGAAGACCGGGCGCACCACAGAACAGGCGAACTTTCAGGTGGAGAGCAACAGCGCGTTGCCATAGCGAGGGCGCTGATTACGAATCCGCAGCTTTTATTGGCGGATGAACCGACCGGAGATCTTGATACACGAACCGCTGAGGCGGTATTTGATTTGATCGCTAGGCTTCATCGCGACTACCGGCTGACCTCCCTCATTGCTACCCACAATCTCGCGTTTGCGCGCCGTTGCGACCGCGTGTTCCGTTTGGAACGTGGGCAGCTCGATGAGGTTTTACCGGAGTCGTTACCGGTGTAGCCCAGCCGATTTTTGGGGCTGGGAAACATGCACAGCCAGGAATGACTGTGCTACATGGAAGGGCAGTTCCCGTCAGAACCTTGGCGGGGTGGGCAAGGACACAGGCTTCTGCAAATCATCGCAGGGCCAGGCGGCGGAACAACGTCGTCCCTTCGGTCATAGGGAGAAGGAATTACATGTTTGAACGCTACACCGAGAAAGCCAGACGCGTGATCTTCTTTGCGCGCTACGAGGCCAGCCAGTTCGGATCTCCGTATATCGAGACCGAGCACCTGCTCCTCGGACTGCTGCGGGAGGACAAAGCGCTGACAAACCGGTTTTTGCGCTCGCACGCCTCGGTGGAATCCATCCGGAAACAGATCGAGGGCCACACCACGATTCGTGAGAAGGTCTCGACCTCGGTGGATTTGCCGTTAAGCAATGAATGCAAGCGTGTGCTCGCTTACGCCGCCGAAGAAGCAGAGCGTCTTTCACATAAGCACATAGGCACCGAACATCTTTTATTAGGTTTGCTGCGGGAAGAGAAATGCTTCGCCGCCGAAATTCTGCACGAGCGCGGCCTGCGTCTCTCTGCCGTACGCGAGGAACTCGCTCGCACATCACAGGAGAAAGCTGCACCACAACGTTCGCGCGAATCTTCCCTGCTGGCCGAGTTTTCTCGCGACCTTACCCAGGCCGCCATGGACAGCCAGCTCGATCCGCTCGTCGGACGCGAAGCCGAACTCGAGCGCGCTATCCAAATCCTGTGCCGCCGCACCAAGAACAATCCGGTGCTGATCGGCGAGCCCGGCGTGGGCAAGACTGCCATCGTCGAAGGACTGGCCCAGCGCATCGCTGACGGCGACGTTCCGTCGTTCCTCGCCGACAAACGAATCCTGGCACTCGATCTGTCATTGATTGTTGCCGGCACTAAGTACCGCGGACAGTTTGAAGAGCGTCTGAAGACCATCATGAAAGAGTTGATGGAGAATCAGAACTCGATCATCTTCATTGACGAACTTCACACGCTGGTTGGCGCCGGATCGGCCGAAGGGTCGCTCGACGCCGCCAATATCCTGAAGCCGGCGTTGTCGCGTGGAGAGATCCAGTGTATCGGCGCTACCACACCGGGCGAATATCGCAAGTCGATCGAGAAGGATCGTTCGCTCGAGCGCCGCTTCCAGTCTGTGAAGGTTCCACCTCCGGGCGAGGAAGAAGCTGTCCAGGTGCTGATGGGCGTGAAGGAACGTTATGAGAAGTTCCATGCTGTCAGCTACACCGACGAAGCTGTCCGCCTGGCGGTGTCTCACTCGAACCGCTATATTCCGGATCGGTTCCTGCCTGACAAGGCGATCGACCTCATCGACGAAGCAGGCGCGCGCGTCAAACTGCGCCAGACCTCGCTACCTGAGGAGATCACCGAAGTCCAGAAGCGGATCAAGTTCATTGTTCATCGGATGGAGAACGCCATCGCGAACCACGAGTTTGAGAAGGCGCGCTTCTACTCGGACGAAGAACGCAAAGAGCGCGAGAACCTGCGCGCTCTACGCGAGAAATATCACCTCGACGAATCTTCCACTGGTGTCGTCGGCAAAGAGGACATCGAAGATGTAGTCAGCCGCTGGACTGGCGTGCCTGTCGCGTCCATCAAGGAAGAAGAGTCGAAAAAGCTGCTCCGCATTGAAGAGGAGCTGCACAAGCGCATCATCTCGCAAGATAAGGCGATCAGCGCGTTGGCCCGTGCGATCCGCCGTTCGCGTGCCGGCCTGAAGAGCCCGAACCGGCCAATTGGCTCGTTCCTGTTCCTCGGACCGACCGGCGTCGGCAAGACGGAAGTCGCGCGTACGCTGGCGCAATTCATGTTTGCCAGCGAGAAGTCGATGATTCGCTTCGACATGTCGGAGTTCATGGAGAAACACTCGGTTTCGAAGCTGATTGGTTCGCCTCCGGGATACGTCGGTTACGAAGAGGGCGGCCAGCTTACTGAACGCGTAAAGCGCGCTCCGTACAGCGTGGTGTTGCTCGACGAAATCGAGAAAGCCCACCCGGACGTCTTCAACATTCTGTTGCAGGTCTTTGAAGACGGCCAGTTGACCGACGGACTCGGTAACACCGTGGACTTCAAGAACACCATCATCATCATGACTTCGAATATCGGCGCCCGCCACCTGATGAAGAAGACGGGCCTCGGGTTCCAGGCGGAGGAGAAGGAAGGTGAAATCGGTGGCAAGGTTGAAGACCTCGTGAAGAACGAAGTCCGCAAGACCTTTAACCCCGAGTTCCTCAACCGTATTGATGAAATCATCATCTTCAACGCGTTGACGGAATCCGACCTGATCCAGATTGTGGAGCTGATGGTTTCGCAGTTGAACCAGAACCTGGCGCAGCGGGCAATCACCATCACGGTGACTGACGATGCCAAAAAGTGGATTCTCGACAAGACTCTGACTGACCGCAGCTATGGTGCACGTCCATTGCGGCGCGCGTTGCAGAAGTACATCGAAGATCCGCTTTCAGAAGCGCTGATCCAGGGCACGTTCTCGCAGCGACCGGCGTTCATCGAGGTTTACCGCGATGGCGAGCGGCTCTTCTATCGCCCTGTAGGCGAAGAGAAAGCTGAAGGTGTGCTGCTCTACACGAGCTAATAAAAACGAATCTGAAACGAAGGGCCGCTGGCACAAACCAGCGGCCCTTTTCTTTGCTCCGTTGAGGCTGTTTTCTCGATCGCATAGATCGACTCGAATCAATCGGAAGATCAACGTCCTCGCCTAGGAAAAACGGGCAAAGGAGAACGCGACACCAACTTGCATGCAGGATCGCAGATCAATCTCAGCCTTTCGGTCCAACAGCAAAGAGGTAAACAAAGACGGTTCTCTCCAACAGAAACACAGTCCCTAAGACATACGCATTGAAGCGTCGCATTTCAACCGGCGACACCTCGCTCGCCAGTTATCTCATCACATGTCCTAACTCAATCGGAAAGTCTGATAGGAGGGAAACATGAGTGCTAGTGGAAACATGCGTCCGCCTCAGGGGAACGTTCCGGGTTCCGTGATCGCGGGCTATTTCAAGGATGACAACAATGCAAAGAGAGCAATCGACGCTTTGCGTAGAAGAGGTGTCCCGGGCGATCAGATCGGCGTAGCCATGTGGAGCGACGAGATCCCTAGCCATCAAAGGTGGATTGCGGACGTACGCGAAGAACTCGGCAAGCCCGAGACTGCGGGAACGGAAGAAAGTACCTTTGAAACTTTCCGTGGAGTCGGCATTGAGGAGAGGGCAGCCTCACACTTTGAACGTCAGCTTCATTATCAAGGTGGAGTTGTCGTCGGAGTGCGTTGCGATAGCGCAACGCGCTGTGACGAGGTTTCTCAAATACTCGAGGACAATGACGGTGACGTGGCACGAGACGTGGATCCGCGGGCGGCTGGCATAACGTCGCAGGCCGCCAGGCCTACACCTGCTGCTGTCAGTACCCCACCACCTGTTGCCAGAACTGAGCCCGCCGCCGAGGGTGGCCGCATTCAACTCATGGGTGAAATGTTGCGGACGCACAAGGAGCGGATCAATCGTGGTGAGGTTCGCCTACGCAAGGAAGTGATCACGGAACACCAGAACATCAGTGTTCCGGTCACCCGGGAAGAAATCGTAGTCGAATCGCTGCCCGTGAGCGGTGCGACTCCCGAGGGACAAATCGGGGATCAGAGAGAGATCCGAATCCCCATCTCCGAAGAACATGCAACGGTCGAAAAGGAAGCAGTGGTACTCGGAGAAGTGCGGGCTCAGAAGCGTGAGGTCACGCGTGAAGAGCAGGTTGAAGGTGACGTCCGCCATGAAGAGTTGCGCGTGGAAGAGATCGGTGACGTAGAGGGGGCGGTAGAAGATAGAACCAGGGGTGTTACAGACAGAACCAAAAACATTGCGGATAGGGCCAAGAACGCTGTCGAGGACAAAATCAAGAATATTGCGGACAAGGGCAAGAGAGCCGCTTGATGCCTGACTTTTGCCGGGGCCGCCGGTTTGGCCAGCGGCCCCGGACATCTGTAACAGTGGTCGTCATGCTACATTCGTCGCATGAGTGAGGATTCAGGCCTGCGATTCACAAACACACGCTTCGAAATCGAGCGCGGTGGGCACACGGCTTTCATCGATTACCGTCTGCAAAACGGACTTCTTGACCTGCTTCACACAGAAGTTCCGGCCGAACTACGAGGGTCTGGTGTCGGTGCGGAACTGGTACATTCCACACTTACTTGGGCACGTGAGAAAGGCCTGAAAGTCCTCCCAACTTGCCCATTTGTCGCGGCATTTCTCCGTCGCCATCGCGAATTCGCAGATTTGGCAGTCAAGCGTTCGGCGTAGAGGGAATACAACCCATATTTACCCCTCCCGCACGTCAATGTGACTACGGGCCTTGTACCCGGTACCAATAGGACGTACTGCGGGGTGCCCCAAGGTGCGCACGGACGTGCGAATTTGCTCACTTGCGTTGCGAAACTTGGCTACATTGGATTGGTCCCAGTAGGTAGGTAACCAGCTCGACCCTCTTCAGCGAGGTTACCCGTGGCAACAGAAGTTGTATCCCGAGAGGCGCAACGAGAATTTCCCCGGTGGCCGGTATCGGCCGCGAAACCCGTACGTGTCGATCTCGGACCCGCCGGTTCCGGCCAAACTGTCGATATCAGTGCCGGTGGGATGCGCGTAAAAATGATGGCGCCGCTTCGTCGCGACGCAGAGATCCCCGTCCGCATTGATATTCCGGATCAAACTGTTCCCGTGCAGTGTTCCGGCATCGTCGTGTGGTCGAAGCCAAACGGTTCCGCCGGTATTCGCTTTACCAAGATGTCGGAAGAGAACAAAGCAATTCTGACCTCCTGGCTCAAGACACTCGAGCAATCGGCATCTGAAAGCTCGCCGCAGCGCGACGAGTTCACCCGCATCACGGCGCAGATCACGGCGATGAAACTGAACAACGCTGACGCGCTCAGCTTGATCGCTCGGCGGGCTAGTCAACTTGGTAATGCGACAGCGGTCTTGATCGCAATCGGCAAGCCTGAAAACATGATTTGCCTGGCACGATCCGGCGATGCGCCTGAACTTGGCACACATATTCGACAGTCAGGGTTGATCGGCGAGTGCGCACGCGGACGAAAACCGGTCCTGGTACAGGATGCCTCCACGGACCCGCGCGGTGCAGAACTGAAAAACGGATCGGCGATGATTCTGCCGCTGCTGGTGAATACCGAATTGCGGGGCGTGATGCAGATCGTCTGCGCGGAAGCGAACGCTCTCGATACAAAGACGGTTGAATTGCTCCAGAAGCTCGCGGACGCAGTAATCTTTGTGACCCACAATGTGATGCCGCACCGACCAATGGCGACCATACGATCCCTGCCGAAACCCGTGACTTCAAGTGCTCCACTCGCGACGAAGGCGTCTGATTCTGGGAGGATCGCGGCTATTCCTGACACTTCGGTAACAAAGACACCCGATAACGGCCATCTGTCGCGCTTGAGCACGCCTACATTGGGCAAGCCCTCCGAGCCGACACGTTTATCATCCTTCAGCGCCCCCACCGTGAAGAGCACTTCCGATTCTGGACGTCTGAATGCTTATTCCAAGCCGCTCAAGCCGGTAACTCCAATATCCGCTCCGACCTCTCCGGTCATACAGCCGCTCAACGAGCGATCTTCAACAATTGAAGTCGCTCCTCTAGCTGAAGCTATTCGACCGGTGGCAGCCACTGTTGCAGCAAAGCCTGCATTTGAAGTAGTAAGACCGCTCGCGAGACCTACAGGACGCCAGAGTGCGAGTGCTGAGCCATTCCCGGCCATCCACCCGCGGCCGCAGTCCTCGAGTAAAGCTGGTGTGCTTGTCGCAGCCGTGGTCGTGCTCGTTGCTGGATTCGTCGGGGGATACTTCTGGCACCACCAGCAGCAATCAGTTGCTGTCGCTACATCACCCAAAACGGATGTGGCTGCCGCTCCCGCATCAACAGTTCCTCAAACCACCGAAGTAACGATTACGCCGGTCGCGCAACCCGTAACAGCAGAAATTACGCCTGCAGCAGTCACGAGCAAAACCGCAACTAAAACCTCCCTGGTCGAAGCGCCGCATGTGACACCCGCAAAAGCTTCCGTGGAAAAGAAAGTGGCCCCAGTTGAACCAGCCATTCCTAAACCAGTTCCCATGCAGTTAACGTCGGGACGTCCTGTCGAACGTCCCAAGATCGAGGAACCGGAAACAGCCGCGCCGTCAGCTACGCAGTTAGCCATCCACACTACCTCTTCGATTCCGGGGATAGCGCTTCCATCATCTACGTCGGCACCCAAGCTGACCGCTCCCGTAGCAAAGACCTGGACCGGAGGCAGCCTGGTGCAGAGAGTTTCGCCGGTGTACCCACAGGCAGCCATTGCTCGCGGTCTGGAAGGGCCAGTGCAGTTGATTATCTTGGTGACAAGTAAAGGAACGGTGGATAAAGTTCGCACGGTCGCAGGTAACGCTATCCTCGCTCAAGCGGCGGTTGATGCCGTGAAACACTGGCGTTATGAACCGTTCCGGGCTGACGGTGAAGCAGTGGACAAGGAAGTATCGGTGACCCTGAATTTCAAGATTCCACGGTAGCCGGAATGCCCCATTGGTTTCACAGCTCTCTCGCGAGGTGTACAATCTCCGGCGATTTTGGAGGGGACTGTGAAATCACGCAAGTTGTTTCGCTTCGCAATCACCTGCATTGCCGTTCTCTGCCTGACTGTTGCCGCCCTGGCTCAGGGATCATCTTCTAAGGCGAAAACGGACAAGGCTGCTTCCACCGCACAGTCAACTACAGAAAAAGCCGCCACAAAGGCAGAGAAACTCGATATCAATACGGCCACCGAGGATCAACTTAAGGCGCTACCCGGTATCGGAGACGCCTACGCAAAGAAGATCGTCGATGGCCGTCCGTTCAAGGCGAAAAATGAATTGGTGACCAAGAAGATCATTCCTCAGGCGACCTACGACAAGATCAAGGATCAGATCATCGCTCACCAGGCTACTGCAGCGGCAAAGAAGTGACCTGGAAACAACAACCTGCAGCGGAGCTTCGGCTCCGCTTTTTTCGTTGCCCGAGCCGCCCATCTTATATTTTGCCGGAGCGAAACGAACCGCAGACATCTTGCCAGCTCTCATATGAAACAAAAGGGTACAGATGCTGTCGCACCAGGATAAAACCGGATCGGAGTGTGACGGCGTCGAGGTACATTCGGTGCGTCCCCTTCGAATTCTGTGGCACGTTGCACCCTGGTTGTTGGTCGCAATTCTCGCTCTGCAGGTCTATCCCTCTCGCGTGAGCAATCTTGAACTGAACGGCGCTGTTTCTCGTCTGTCTGCTGAACTCAGTCAACTTCAAAGACAGCAACAGATGCCGGCCATCGTACTCCAGCATCACCGCAATGCGATCTGCTACATCTACGCGGTATACACGTTTGAATGGCCTACACATTCGATCGTTCGCAGGCTCGAACGGCATACAAGAGTATCTGGCACGGGCTTTCTAGTATCGAATGAAATGGTTGCCACGAATCGTCACGTGCTCGAACCCTGGTTCGAAGACCCCGAGGATGAGCAACAGATTCGCGAAGGAGCCGTGCCGAAGATTGAGAAGCTGGTGGCATTTTTCCCCGGCATGATGGACCCGTTGCGTCTCACAGACGTGCATGTCTCGAACGACCAGGATCTTGCTGTCGCCCGACTGGCTGATGGTCCACTGCCCAACAGCATTCAGCCCCTCACGTTGGCTGAGCAGGATTCTGAACCCGGCGATCCCGTGATCGTTGTCGGCTACCCACTGGGTGTCTCAACCATGCTGGCCAAATCACCTGCGAATCTCTACAAACGTCTCGCATCGAGCAAAGACACCATCAAAGTGGCCAACGAATTGGCAGCCAACGCTATGATTCGTCCCTCCGCTACCTGTGGGCACGTAAGCGACGTAGTTAACGAAAAGGTGATCTACGACGCACCGACAGCGCAGGGTGGCAGCGGAGGCCCGGTATTCAACTCGAACGGCGAGGTGATCGCCATCAATGCAGCCTATATCGACGGATTCAATGGCGGCACCATCGGAATTTCGGCACAATCTCTCAAGCCATTGATCTATTCCGCACAGCATCGAAGACGATAACGAAAGCGTCCTCACATATTCAGCCTTTTTCGCTTCATCCCTCACCGCTTGAGCATTTCATCCCAAGATGTAATCCTTAGCACTTCGGAACAATGCGCTTTCTTATCTCGGCGGGAGAAGCTTCGGGAGAGCTGTATGGTGCGGGCTTGATCGAAGCCCTGCGCAAGCGTGTCCCCACCGCTGACTTCTTTGGAGTTGGTGGGCAGCGCATGCGCGATGCCGGATTCGACACCGTTATCGACGCTCACGATATTTCCGTCATCGGCCTTGCTGAAGTCGTCGCGCATCTGCCGAACATCTATACCGAATTCAAACGGCTGGTTCGAGAGGCAAAGAATCGCAAACCGGATGCGGCGATCCTGATCGACTTCCCCGACTTTAACCTGCGGCTTGCACGCGAACTGCACAAACTCGGCATTCCCGTGATCTATTACGTGAGTCCACAACTGTGGGCCTGGCGGCAGGGGCGAATCAGACAGATCAAGAAATATGTGCGCAAGGTGCTTGTCATCTTTCCGTTCGAAGTCGACTTCTACAGGAAACACAACGTTGCCGTGGAGTACGTGGGACATCCGCTCGCGGACGTTCCGCCTCCTTCCATCACGCGTGAACAATTCGCCGCTGAACATCATCTGGACGCGAGCAAACAGTGGATCGCTGTTTTGCCGGGAAGCCGGCGTAAGGAAGTGGCGCTGAACCTGCCGGGGATACTCGAATCAGCCGTTGCCCTCGGCTACCACTACCAGTTCGTACTCCCCGTCGCGAGTTCGCTGGATACCAACTGGATGCGTTCTCTGGTGTCCCAATCGCAAGTTCCGATCAGTCTTTCCAACGATGCTCGCGCCAGCCTTCTGCATTCCCGAGCTGCCATCGTTGCAAGCGGCACTGCAACGGTAGAGGCGACGCTGATTGGCGTCCCATTCGTCATGATTTATCGACTTGCGCCAGCTACCTGGACGCTTGGCCGGAGGCTCGTAAAGCTGAACCGCTTTGCCATGCCCAACCTGATCGCTGGGCGAGAGGTAGTCCCTGAGTTCGTTCAGCACGCCTTCCGCCCCGATGCCGTCGCCGCTAAGGTTCGTCAGATTGTGGCGGATGGGCCTGCACGGCAGGAGATGCTTAAGGGACTGGCGGAAATCAGGGCCAAACTGCGTCCTCCTCAGCCCACGGAAGGCGCCTCTGAGCGTGCCTCCAGCGCAATCCTTGACAGCTTGAAGACAAGCTGATGACCTGCAGATACCCGCTATGTGGCAATCTCGCTCCAAAACGCGACTTTCCCGCCACCTCAGGGTGTAAGCTATGGAAGGCACATCTTTCCGGGTCAGAGCTGAATCAAATTGAACGGGTATTTTGCGGGAGAAACAGTCATGCCTACCGCACGGCGCCCCCTGCGGCGTGCATACTTGTTAGCCTTTTTCCTCCTGATCACAACAGGATTGTTCGCGGCGGAAGGCCCACGTCTGCAGGTGGACGACTATGTCATCGATGCCGAACTGCAGCCCCGTACGCACAAGCTAATCGGCAAGGCAAAAGTGAAGTTCACTGCCTTGGACGACATCAGCGTTGCTACGTTCGAGTTGCACAATGCCCTTAGGCCGACCAAAGTAACGGATGCCGACGGCAAGCCGCTGCAATCTGAGCGGATGGCGCAGGACTCAAGTATTCGAATCCCCCTTCCTGCAGGACTCGCAAAAGGCCAGAGCACGACCCTTACGATTGAATACGAAGGAACGTTGAACTCGGCCGATGATAGCCCGGTTCAGGGACTGAAGCTGGCGATGGTCAACGATGACAACGCCTACCTGCTGTACGCTGGGCGCTGGTTCCCCATGGTCGGTTATGGCACCAATCGATTCACGGCGACCATGAATATCACCGTGCCTTCCAATTGGTTCGTGATTGGATCTGGCAAGTTGACGATGAGTAATGGCGTGGCACCTGCTGTAGCGGAAAGCGAACCTGCGAAAGAAGAAAAGGCCCCGGCCTTGAAACGGCGTAAGGGCACTGCGCCGCCTCCGAAACCCAAAGCCAAGACAGCAACTTCGACGGGAAACACACGTACTTACTCTTACGTCTTTGACCGTGCTGCATTCCCGGGAACCATTGTGGCTGGTGTGTTTGAGCAGACCACGAGCAATCAAGGCGGGATCAATCTCGTTGCGTACTACCGTCCTGGGCATCGCGAACAGATGGGCCAGTACGTCGAGACCTCTGTAAAGGAATTCACCTTCTATTCCGGCTTGTGGGGTCCACCCCTCTCGCCGAACTTGAAACTCGTAGAGTTACCCGACGATACGTTGCCGTCCACATGGTCAACTGAAATCGTGGGTCTTTCCAACAGAGCTATGGCGGGTAAGACCAATTATCGGTTGCTGGCGAACATGATCGCGCACCAATGGTGGGGATCGACGGTCAGCCCAGCCACGAAATCTGATTGGTGGTTGAGCGACGGACTCTCGCGGTTCTCCGAGGCGCGTTACGTCGAAGAAGCTGCGGGCAAGGCGGCCTACGAAGAAGTGACCAAGGACATGGAAGTCGGCGCACTGGCGTACGACACTGTACCTATCTCAGGACTCAATCGTCTGGACGTCTTCTCGCCGGAGTTCCAATCGTTGGCGACCGATAAGGGTGCGGCCATTCTGAATATGCTGCGCTGGGTAATGGGCGACGACGCCTTCCACAAAACTATGGCGAACTTCGCCCAGCATTTTGCAGGAAAGCCGGCTACAGTCGATGATTTCCGGCAAGTCGCAGAGCAGAATTATGGCGATAAATTGACATGGTTCTTCACCCAGTGGATCGATTCCACGGGCGCGCCTGAATTCAAGCTGAAATACACGGTCTATCGCCTGGGAGGTCCGCCGTGCTCCGATCCGCAGAAGTGCAAAGGCTTCCGCATTGTTGGCACTGTTTCGCAGGATCTCGACCTCTTCCGCATGCCGGTTGATATCAAGGTCGATACTGACGGCCAAAGCGAGGACAAGCGTATCGAAGTTGTGGGTACCGATTCGGCTTTCACGGTGGAGACGTTCGGTAGGCCGCGGCAGATTTCCATCGATCCGGGCAATCACGTCCTGAAGAATTCTCCGGAGTTGAAGTTGCGTGCTGCCATCCTGCGTGGGCAGGGCATGGTACAGCAAGGCGATCTGGCGCAGGCACTTGATCAGTTCAATAAAGCGCTCGAGGTGAACAAGAACAGCTCGCTGGCGCACTACCGCATCGCGGAAGTTTTCTTCCTCCAGCGGAACTACCAGTCAGCAGCTAATGCTTATCGTGAATCGTTGAACGGCGATGGCGAACCGCGTTGGACGGAGGTCTGGAGCCACATTCAGTTGGGGAAGATCTTCGACATTACGGGTCAGCGCGAGCGTGCGACTAACGAATATCGGCAGGCTTTGCAGACAAATGACAATACATCCGGTGCGCAAGCGGAGGCGCGGAAATATCTGCAATCGCCCTACGAACCGAGCAAGAACAGCAACGGGTATTAGGAGTCGGCAGTTTCAAGTTTTTGCTGACTCCTGACTTACTAACTTCTAAATACTGTTCGATGGCCGCACGAACTTCAGTCCACTGAGTTGTGCGGCTTTTGCTTTCTCCACGTTTGACGAGAGCAGAAGCACATGGAATGATTCGCCCATTCCTTCCGGCGTGATCAGGTGCTTCAGTTGGAGAGCGCGCTTGGCGTGTTCCTGTGGCAGTTTGCAACCCTCGAACGCCTCTGAAAACTGGCTCTCTTCCCCGATACCCATCAGAAACTGCGCTTGCGTGATCCAGGCGATCGGCTCCAGGCCGTTTGCGCGCGCAATTCCCGCGAGTGCCGTGAAGTTTACGTGCACAGTAATGTCCTGATCGCCGGGAGCTTCGTAAGGAGAATCGCTGATAGTGTGCTGTCGAAAGGCCGTCACCGAGCCCATGTGCCGTCCGGCGAACATCTCTTCCTGCACGTAACCGTAATCGATCGCCACCACAAAGCCCGTTCGGTCGTGCATCTGTTCGGCGACGGCCTGCATATAGGACTGCGCAAATATCGGCGCATCAACACGTTCGTTCTGCTGCGGAACCACGGCGTAGCTCTTGGCGAACGACGTTACAACGTCAGAAGGCGGCTTGAAACACTCGACAAAACCTTCTGAACCAATGTCCACGTACAACTGGCCTCGAGAGTCCAGGACCTCGGCGGGTATGGCGTCGAAGAACTCATTTGCGAACACGATGACGTTTGCGCCGGAGTCACAAAATGCGTCGTTTGGAAACTCATAGACTGAAACAGCGCTATGCTCCGCGAAGCGTTCTTTTAATCGATCGCGCAGCGAGGCGGAAGTTTCCACGAACCGGTATCGGATCGCCTTCGCGAATTCAGGATACTTCTTACCTGCCCAATCAAGCACATCCTGCGCAAACAACCCACGGCCGGGTCCAAGCTCAATCACGTCAATCGCATCGGGAGAGTTAAGCTCTCTCCACATCTCCTCAAACTGTCGCGCCAGCAATCGTCCAAATACGGCGTGGACATCGCTGGAAGTATAGAAGTCTCCCGCCTTCCCGAATTGCTCGCGGTTTCGCGTGTAAAACCCTGGCGGAGAGCCAGCTTCGCCATAAAGACAAATCTGCATATAGCGCGAGAACGGCATCGGTCCGTGATTACGAATTTCGTTCTCGATGTACTCGCGGAGGGTCACGCAAAAAAGTCTATCAGTCGCGCGTGTGCGGAGCGTGGGTAAACATCTCGATGATGTAGTCATGCAGCCCGTCATAGATCTGTCGTTCCAAAGTCCACTGCAGTTGCGGGCTTTCGAGGTCGCGCGGATGAAGATCGATCGTATAGGTGTGAACGGGCACAGTAATGTTCTTCGCCTGGATAACGATCTGCACGCCATCGCCATGCTGGTGTGCAGAAAAATCCATCAGCGGATGCTCGTACTTCATCAGCAACTGCCGCACACGCTGTAGATGAGGATTTTCCGCCACGTTCTTCTAGGAACTGCTGGAGACTTTTTGTTCAGAATAGTCGTACACACCGCGACCGGTTTTGCAGCCCAATCGTCCTGCCTTCACATACTGCGACAGCAACGGGCATGGCCGGTACTTCTCGCCTAGTGATTTGTGCAGGTATTCGAGAATATGCAGGCGAGTGTCGAGGCCTACCAAGTCTACAAGTTCGAAAGGCCCCATGGGATGATTCAAGCCCAATTTGAGCGCCCGATCGATATCCTCGGCCGACGCCACACCTTCCTGCAGCATGTAGAACGCCTCGTTGCCGATCATCGCGTTGATCCGGCTGGTGATGAAGCCGGGCGATTCCTTGATCACCACGGTCTCTTTCTTCATGCGTCCGCCGACTTCAACCGCCGCGCGGATGGTGTCGTCATCCGTTTCCAGTGCCCGGACGACTTCCACCAATTTCATCTTGTGCACTGGATTGAAGAAGTGCATACCTACGCACTTAGACGCACGTTGTGTAACGGAAGCAATCTCGGTAATGCTGAGGGATGAAGTGTTCGAAGCCAGAATAGCGCTCGGACGTGCGAACTTATCGAGCTGTGTGAAAATCTCGATCTTCGCCTGCATCTCCTCGGGAACGGCCTCGATCACGAGGTCTGCTTCGCGAGCAACTTCGGGTACGCTGCTCGCGTATTCAATTCGCTTGAAAGCTGTGCCAGCTTCACTCGCATCCAGCTTGCCGAGTTCGACGGCTTTGTCGAGATTGGCATGAATTTCAGCTTCAGCCTTGCGCAGAGCCGCGGGGAGAATGTCTTGAAGAATGGTGCGGTATCCGCCGATTGCGGCAGCATGGGCGATGCCGCGCCCCATAATGCCCGCACCGCACACGGCGATAGTGTTCACCTCCGCGTGCGCAGCGGACGGCATTACTTGCTTTGCTCCACACTGGCGATGGTCTGCTGAAACTTCTCGTCTGCTTTGCGCATGTAATCAGCCAGCCGTTTACGCTCATCTTCCGTCATGCTGGTTATGTTGGCCGTGATTCGGCGAAGGGTAGTGGTGATATCGTCTACATAATTCATCAGGCGGATCAATTCGCCAGTAGCACGCATGCGGTTCTCCGTGATCGAAAGTGTGAAAGCAGATCGCAGTACGACCATGCTGTTCAACATCGTGATTCCAAACTATCTATTGTTAATGGCTGGGGCAGGTTTCGTAAAGAGAGCGATCGCATAAACCGGCCGTCGTTCTTTTTTGACCTTTTGACAATTGACAAGCGTCGAGCCGCTCCCGTTTTGCATCCATCTAGTCGCAGTGCTATTGGATGTACGTTGCTTTGGGAGAAAGACCGGTTGCCCCATAGCCAAAGTTCCATGAGTACGTTGACGGCGATCTGCGGCAACCGCGTTCTCCGGCTCATATTGCTGTGTGTGGGCATGGTTACGGTACCCGCTATTCTCCTGGCGCAGTATTCTCCAGGATGGCGCCACGCCGATGCTGCCGCTGGTAAAATGGTCTGGAAGTCAGCCTGTCTTGCATGTCATGGCGCGGATGGCCGCGGCATGGCCCAAACCATGACCGAGTTCAAACGGCCAGGCACCTTTCCTGACTTCACTCGCTGTGATCAAACAACGCCCGAGACCGATCTGGCGTACAAAGACGTCATTGTCAATGGTGGCCCTTCGCGAGGATTTTCCGAGATCATGCCGGCTTTCGGAAAGGCTTTGACCTCGAAGCAAATCGATGACGTTCTCGCCTACCTTCGCCAGTTCTGCACGAATCCTGCATGGCCGCGCGGCGCTCTGAACCTGCCACGCGCGCTGGTCGAGGAAAAAGCATTTCCAGAAGATGAGGAAGTAATCTCCAGCACCACCAACGTGAATGGCGCTCCGGGTGTGGAGATTCACGAGATCCACGAACAGCGCTTCGGCGTTCACAATCAGATCGAAGTGGATACACCGCTGATGATTCAGGATCAGAATCACACATGGTACGGCGGTATCGGCGATATTACCTTCGGGCTCAAAAGAGAGATTTTCTCGAATCTGCGTTCGGGATCGATTCTTGCGTTGCAGGGAGAAGTAACCGCACCTACCGGCAACCGCTTGCGCGGCTTGGGTTCGGGGACAACTAGTTTCGGGACGTTCGCCACATTCGGACAACTGTTCCGAACCAATACCTTTGTTCAGACGCAATTTGGCGCTGACCTGCCAGTCGATACCACAAAGGCTCCGCAAGCGGTGTTTTGGTACACCGCGGTGGGTCAAACATTTGCCCCAAATCATGGTCTGGGTCGAATGTGGTCTCCGATGACGGAATTCCTACTTGATCGTGACCTCACAACCGGAGCGACCAATAATTGGGACATTCTCCCGGAAGTTCAGGTAACCATCAGTAAACGCCAGCACATTCGAGGCGACCTGGGACTGCGCATCCCTGTTACCAACATTGCAGGCCGCCAGAAACAGGTGATGTTCTACCTCCTGTGGGATTGGGCCGACGGGAAACTGACTGAGGGCTGGTGATGCGAGCGATCTGGCTGATTACTGTCGCCTCGTCCTGCCTGATGTTCTTTCCTGCCCTTTTGCGTGGGGGACAAAATCAGTCCAATCGGGGACCGAAATTCCACAGTTCTGATCGCTGCGTCGCCTGCCACAACGGCCTTACTACTCCCGCGGGGCAGGATGTTTCGATCGGGCTGGATTGGCGTTCCAGCATCATGGCCAACTCTTCGCGCGATCCCTATTGGCAGGCAAGTGTTCGACGCGAGACGATCGATCATCCCGAAAGCAAAGCTGACGTAGAAAGCGATTGCTCGATCTGTCACATGCCGATCGTTTACCACGAAGCGAGCCTTCGCGGCGGAAAGGCTAGCGTTTTCGAGCACCTGCCGTTTGATCCCGCCAAGAAGAACAACGCTAATGCAGAAGACGGTGTGTCGTGTTCCGTATGTCATCAGGTAAGCAAGGAAAAGCTCGGAACCTCCGACACTTTCAACGGCAAGTTCATCGTCGAGAAGCCAAGTGCGAATAACGACCATCCGGAATATGGCCCGTTCACCCCGGATACAGGACACCAACTGGTCATGCGAAGCTCTACCGGAGGCTTTGTTCCCACGGAAGCGGCGCACATTCGCGATTCGGCTCTTTGTGGATCGTGCCATACGCTAACCACTGCAGCGCTCGGACCTGCTGGCAAGCAGATCGGGTCCCTCCCCGAACAACGACCCTACCAGGAGTGGCTACACAGCGGATTCTCTGGGAAGTACAGTTGTCAGGACTGCCACATGCCGGAAGTGCAGCAAGCAATGCCGATCACGGCAGTGCTGGGCGTACCCCGACAGGGCCTGCATCAGCACACGTTCATCGGTGGGAACTTTTTCATGCTGCAGGTCCTCAATCGCTACCGCGATGAGTTATCGGTGGTCGCCCTTCCCAACGAATTATCTCTACAGTCGCAGAAGACTATCGAATTTCTGCAATCGCAAGCCACGCGTGTCAGTATCGAAGCTCCTGACACGGTTGGTGACAGGATTCAGTTCAACGTGTCGGTTGAGAACCTTACCGGCCACAAGCTTCCGACCGCCTATCCTTCGCGCCGTGTATGGCTGCACGTTCGGATTTCCGATTCCAACGGAAACATTGTTTTTGAGTCCGGCAAACTGCGGTCCGATGGCTCCATTGTCGGTAACGATAACGATTCCGATGCGATGCATTATGAGCCTCATTATCACGAAATCACGAGCAGCGATCAGGTGCAAATTTACGAACCCATTCTCAAGGATTTCCGTGGAGTCGTAACCACAGGTCTGCTTGCCGCTGTGGGATACCTGAAGGACAACCGATTGCTCCCAAAAGGATTCGACAAAGCAACGGCCGATGCTGACATTGCGGTGGTGGGTAATGCTGCGGCGGATCCGGACTTTACTGGCGGTGGAGATGTAATCCGCTACTCCGTTGCCAAGGGTGCGACGCACGGCCCACATCACATCCTGGTCGAACTTTGGTATCAGCCGATTGGATTCCGCTGGGCGCACAATCTTGCTCCATACGATTCCAAGGAGACACATCGGCTGGTGGATTATTATCAGTCCATGTCGGAAGCTACCGCCGTCGTGCTGGCGCGAGCGGAAGCAACTCGATAAGCTGTTTTCATGTTGCGCGATTCCAATCTTGTTCCTCTTTCCCATCAGCACCAGCACGCTTTAGCGTTGTGTGTTCGCATCGGGAAAGCTTTTGCCGAAGTGCATGACACACCTGACGTTCATCACTGGGAAACGGAGATCGTGCAGTTGTACGATCAGGAAATTTCGTTTCACTTTGCCGCCGAAGAGAAAATTCTGTTTCCTGCGGCGGACAAGCACGACGAACTGCAGCAACTCGTTGATGAACTGCGGATCGAACACACTCTTCTGCGCCGTAATGTGGAACGTGCCCGTGTCCGGCAGTTCACGGTTACCGATCTCCAGGTCTTTACCGCAACCTTGAGCGAACACGTTCGCAAAGAAGAGCGCCAGCTCTTCGAAGGCATGCAACGACTCCTCTCGTCTGCGGAATTGCAAGAACTGGGAAATAGAATAAGCAGCTTCTTCTCTGAAACAGCTTCGTCCAATCCGCACTGCTCGCTCCGAGCGCCAACGGGGGAGTCCGGGAAGGCATAACTTCAGCGAAATCGCGCATCTAAGTGCTTGATGCGAGCAGCGATTGGTTTGTCTACGGTCGAATCACCGCAGGTTGCCGAATGTATCCAAAAGCTGATCGCCCAAAAAGAGAGTACCCGCCCCGGTTCTACCTATCGTCTTCAGTTCAATGCCGGCTTCCGGTTTGAAGACGCCCGCAAACTTTTGCCGTATTTGCACGCTCTCGGAATCACGCACTGTTACTCCTCGCCGATTCTGCGTGCTCGCGCAGGCAGCCAGCATGGTTACGACATCACGGATCACAACACTATCAATCCGGAAATCGGAACCCCAGAAGAGTTCGACGCCTTCGTGCATGACCTGAAATCTTTCGGCATGGGATTGATTCTCGATATCGTTCCGAACCATATGGGTGTCGGTTATGGCAGCAATCCCTGGTGGCAGGACGTTCTCGAGAACGGACAGGCTTCCGCACACGCTGATTATTTCGATATCGACTGGCGGCCGCTCAAATCAGAACTCACCGGCAAAGTTCTGTTGCCAGTCTTAGGCGCGGCTTACGGCGAAGAGTTGGAACAGGACAACCTCAAGATCACTTTCGAGAATGGCGCGTTTGTCCTCAGCTACTACGATCGCCGGTTTCCGATTGATCCGCAAACCTATCCCATGCTTTTCGAGCAACTCGGAAACTTGTTCGAGATGAGCAGTGATCACGAGTGGCGTGAAACTCAAGTGCCTGCTTTGCAGTCGTTGATAAGAAATTTCCGGGAATTGCCGCCCAGTTCCTCCACCGATCCCGACGCAAAAGCACGCCGGCTGCGTACGGTTGGCGTGCTCAAGCAACAATTGGCCGAATTGGCGGATCGTTCAGCAGCCGTGAAAGACGTTATTGACGAAGCCGTTCGTCGCATTAACGGCGATCTACAAAATCCGCATAGCTTCGATGCGCTGCATCGCATCCTCGAAGCACAGGCGTATCGCCTGGCACACTGGCGCGTGTCGGCGGAAGAGATCAATTACCGGCGCTTCTTCGATATCAACGAACTCGTCGGTTTGCGGATGGAAAATCCCGTTGTTTTCGCGGACACGCACAAGCTAATCCGAAAGCTGCTGGCGAACGGATCCGTCTCGGGCATTCGCCTCGACCACCCGGATGGATTGTTCAACCCGATACAGTACTTCTCGCGCATGCAGATGCTGTATGCCGCCAGCCTTTGCTACGGTCCGGAACCCTCCGGCGCGGTCGCGGATAACGGAATCGAGCAAGATGTGCTCGCCTCGTGCTCTGCCGAAGAAGTTCCACAAGACTCGCCGTTATACCTTGTTGTTGAGAAGATCCTCGAAGCTGGTGAACCCCTGCCAAAAACCTGGCCCGTTGATGGAACCGTCGGCTACGAATTTGGCAATCTGCTGAACAATGTATTCATCAATCCTCAGGCTCGTCGCTTCTTTACCAACCTGTATCACCGGTTTATCGGCGGCGCGATCGATGTAAACACCCTCATTTACGAAAGCAAAAAGCGGATCATGCTGAGCTCGCTCTCGAGCGAAGTTGCCGTGCTGTCACACATGCTGGAAGAAATCAGCACCAGCGACCGTCGTGCCCGCGATTTCACGCGTTCGCTGCTTCGCAATGCGATACGCGAAACCATCGCCTGCTTTCCGGTATACCGTACCTACATTGACGTGCGCGGCACTATCAGCAACAGCGATCGTGGATACATTCAGGAAGCGATTGCGCGGGCCAAACGGCGTAACCAGAACGCCAATCTTGCTGTGTACGACTTCCTGAAAAGCGTGCTTCTCCTTGAGGGCACCAGCACCAACGGTGGCGGTGAACTGTATCGAAAACGTCTTCTGTTCACGCTCAAGTTCCAGCAACTTACCGGGCCAGTGATGGCTAAGGGACTCGAGGATACGGCCTGCTACGTATACAACCGCTTCATTTCAGTGAACGAAGTAGGCGGGTCTCCCGCGGATTTCGGTATTTCTCTCGAGGAGTTTCACCGAGGGAACGAAGAGCGAGCTCGTGACTGGCCTTATTCCATGCTCGCCACCTCCACGCACGACAGTAAGCGCAGCGAAGATGTCCGCGCGCGCCTGAACGTGCTTTCCGAAATCCCTAAGCAATGGTCGGAGCAAGTCATTCGCTGGCGCCGTGCCAACCGCGCCAAGAAACGTGCCCTCGCCGATGGGCGAATCGTGCCTGATGCTAATGAGGAGTATTTCCTTTATCAGACACTCATAGGAGCATGGCCGTTCGCGATGAAAACCGACGAGGACCGGGCTGCATTCACGCAACGCATCAAGGATTACATGATAAAAGCCGTGCACGAGGCAAAGGTGAACCTAAGTTGGATCAGCCAGGATCAGGAATACGTCGATAATCTCGCGCAATTCATCGATCGCATTTTGCGGCCCGGAACGTCCAAGCGCCCGAATACATTTCTGGAACTGTTCGAGAACTTCATCCAGCCGGTTTCTTTCTTCGGTGCCATCAACTCTCTCGCACAGGTCATGATCAAGGCGACTGCACCGGGAGTGCCTGATTTCTATCGCGGATGCGAATTGTGGGACTTTAGCCTCGTTGACCCCGACAATCGCCGTCCGGTGGACTACGGCTTGCGCGAATCCATGCTGCGCAAACTGAAACCTGCAGAGAACGACGGAACTGGGGTAGTTGGGGGGGTGCTAAACGATCTTCAGGATGGACGCGCCAAGATGTGGACTACCATGCGCGCTCTTCATTTCCGCCGCGCGCATCCTGAGTTCTTCAGGGCCGGCAGCGATTATCTACCCCTTTTCGCTGATAACGGCATTCATGAACATGTGATCGCGTTTGCTCGCCAAGTCGATAACGAGATGACAATCACCGTCACTCCGAGATTTTCTTCATTGCTGATGAAAGGCGAGGTAGCCGCGCCGCTTGGATCGGAGGTGTGGGGTGATACTGCGATCATTCTTCCACGCCGCGCCCCAGAGCAGTTTCACAATGAGCTTACAGGCGAACCATTAAGAGTACGAGATGGCCGCCTGCTATGCCGAGAAGTGTTCGCGACTTTTCCCATCGCCCTGCTCAGCAGCGTTTGAAGGGACACGATCCGCCACGTCGGTGATGGCTGCCAATTTCTGCGCCAGTTCCGTTGTCAACTCCTGCGGTTTGTAACGCCAGGTCCAGTTCCCTTCCGGATGGCTTGGAATATTCATGCGGCAGTTACTGTCGAGACCCAGGACGTCCTGCAACTGAATGATGCAGAGCCGCGCAACCGAGCTCTCCGCCGCGCGGATCATCGCCCAATGCATGCCGTCTGGAGCTTCTCCAAAGTACGCGAGCGCGGCTTCGCGCTCTTCGGGTCGCGACGAATGCTTCCACCAGCCCACGCTCGTGTCGTTGTCGTGGGTTCCTGTGTACACGACGGTGTTCTCCACGTATTTGTGCGGCAGGTACATGTGGGCGCCCTTGTCTCCGAACCCGAACTGAATCACACGCATTCCCGGCACACCGATGCGCTCGCGTAATGCAACTACTTCATCGGTGATCAGCCCCAGGTCTTCCGCGATAAGCGGCAGGTCGCCGCAAGTTTGCCGAAGCATATGGAAAAACTCATCGCCAGGGCCCTTCACCCAGCGGCCATGGATGGCCGTTTCTTCCTGCGCCGGAATCTCCCAATACGATTCAAATCCGCGGAAGTGGTCGAGGCGCACGAGATCGCACGTTTGAAGCGCCCATTGCATGCGCTTCATCCACCAGTCATAACCCTGTTGGCTGATGATGTCCCAGCGGTATAAAGGATTTCCCCAGCGCTGTCCGTTCTGGCTGAAGTAGTCAGGCGGTACCCCCGCAACAACCTCGGGGGACAAGTCGGGGTTCAGTCGAAACAGGTCGGGATGCGCCCAGACGTCAGCGCTGTCATAGCTGACGAAAATCGCGACGTCGCCGACAACTTTGATTCCGCGCCGCTTGCATTCCTGGTGCAAGGCCCGCCACTGCTCGTAAAACGCGAATTGGATGGCGCGGCTTTGGCTGAGCTCGTCCGCAAAATCCCGGCGCGCATTTTCCAGTGCTTCCGGTTTGCGCTCTGCGAGTTCGCGCGGCCATTCGTTCCACGAATGCGCGTCGAAATGCCGCCGAAGCGTTTCGAACAGAACATAGTCTTCCAGCCACCATCCGTTCAGCCAGGAAAACTTCTCGAATCGCTCGCGATCGTCCGCGCTTGCGTTGGCGATGAAGTTCGCTGCTGCCTCGTGTAAAAGAGGAACCTTGCTCCGCTCCAGTTCCGCGAAGTTTACCGGTCCACAATCGGACGAAAGCGATGCCAGGCGGCTCGACTGTATCCATCCATGCTCAGCCAGCCTCTCCAGGCTGATCAGCAGTGGGTTCCCTGCAAATGCGGATGTACATGAATATGGTGAGTTGCCATAGCCCGCAGGTCCCAGCGGCAGGATTTGCCACAAGCTTTGTTTGGCTGCCGAAAGGAAGTCAAGAAAATCATACGCGGCAGGACCGAAATCACCGATCCCACCGCGTGATGGAAAACAACTAGGATGTACGAGAATGCCGGAGGCGCGTTCCTGCATACGTTTGATGGATGCTGTGAACCGTATTTCGTTGTTTCACGGCTGGAGCGGCTCGACTAGTAGCCTGCCTCCGACTTCGCTGCGGCCGTCAAGCGGCCCATTTCATCCTGGTTGATCCGTATCTTGCCGCTCTTTTCAAGGTTCTTGCGCAGGCCCATAGCGAACAGTTGAAACGCATCGCTACGCTTCCGCGTCAGAATGGTCTCGCGCATCTGGTCGCTGCCTTTGGCAATCTCCTCCGCCGTAGGCTCCTGCCGGTCCACTAGTCTCAGAACTGCGCCACCTCGTCCTGCACTCAGGGGACCACTGATATCGCCCGGTTTCAAAGTGAACGCCACCGATGCTGATCCGCTCATACTGCCGAGATCCGGAACCTGTCCGGTTGGCGTTACGAAGTCGCTCGTCTTCAGTGTTGCGCCCATTTCCTTGGCGGCCTTTTTCAGGTCATGCTCGTTCTTCGCCTTTTCCGCCAATTCGGTCGTCTTTTGTACCAGCAGGCTCTGCGTCTTGTCGGACTTATATTCCGACTCGACACGTGCCCGGATTTCGTCGAACGTCGGCGTTGCCGGTGGCTTTACGTCGATTACCTGGAAGATCACCGTTCCGGTTGGAGCCGCGGCCGTTTCCGGTGAACCTTTCGGCGTGGCAGCGAAGATCGCATCCATCAACTGCGGTGCGATGCCAACGCCCGGAAGTGTATCGGTGCGGGTGATGTAGTTACTATTCACCACTTCCAGATTGTTGGCTCGCGCAGCCTTTTCTACACTGCTTGAGCGCGCCTGGTTGATCACGGACCCAGCCAGCCTGTCGGCAAGAGCAGCGGCCTTTTGCTGACGCACAATTGGCTCGATCTCCGGCTTCACCTCTTCGAGCGATTTCAGGTGTGCTTCCTGCTTATCGTCCACGTGGATAATGTGGAAGCCATACGAACTCTGCACGATGCCGCTGGTTTCGCCCTTCTTCAGGCTGAATGCAGCCTTTTCGAATTCAGGAACAGTGCGGCCCTTCTGAATCCAGTCCAGCGATCCGCCGTTCTGGGCGCTGGCAGTATCATCGGAATATTCTTTCGCCAGCTTAGCGAAATCGCCGCCTGCCTTCAGCTTGGCCAATACATCTTCGGCCTTCTTCTCGGCAGCTTTGACTGCGTTCTGGTCGACTTTACCGTCGGGTCCCGGCTGAGGCGTTTTGATCAGGATGTGGCGGACGTTGACCTGTTCCGGAACGCGATACTGGTCCTGGCGATCGCGGTAATAGCTCTGCAAGTCCGCGTTCGTCACCTGCACCTGGCCCGCGAGTTTGGAGTTATCGATGATGACATACTGCACTTGGCGCTTTTCAGGGATCGAATTGGTGTACTCCTGCTGATGAGCCTCGTAGAACGATTTCAGGTCAGCCTCGGTCGGCTTGATCTGCTTCGTCAAATCATCAATGGAAACCACCGCGTACTCGAACTTGACCTTGGTGTTCTCCTTCTTGTACTCCTGCTCGATATCCTGCTTGGAAACGCTCACGGGGCCCTGCACGGCGGTTCGCAGCTTGTTCAGCAACAGGTCCATCTTCAGCGCATCCTGAAACTCCGGAATGCTCATGTCGAACTGGTTGTTGACGAACATTTCATACTGCTGATCGCCAACATATTGCCCGTTAGGGAACAGAACTTGTCCGAACTGTCCCTTCTGCAGCGCGTCCCGAAGTTCCTGGTCAGTAACCTTGAACCCCATCCGCTCGGCTTCCAGCACCAGAGCCCTTTGCGTGATTAACTGCTCGGCCGCCGCTCGGCGCAGAAGAGGCGCGGCGCCAGGAGGAATGCTGCGGCCACCGAACTGCTGACGGCCAAGCCGACGCGCCGTCCGCTCCACTTCAGGCATGGTGACCTTTTGCGAGCCGATTTTGGCAAGTACACCCTGTTCCGGAGAGCCAAAACCAAACGCATCACCGAGCATGCCACCGGGGACAAGCGTCACCACCATGGCGGCGCAAATGAACACCAGCAAACCACCAAGTACGATTTTCTTGGTTTTGCCAGGGGTTTGAAGGAACCTGATCATCTAGAAACTCCAATAGTTATGGGGGCGAATTTTTAATTATAAACCAGAGGTATTGCTGGATCGGCGAGGAATGCCGTTCCTATTTAGCCTCGTTCGTTGACTTCCGTCTCGCTGGCCCGGGGAGACTCCATCAGTTTTTTGTGCTGCCCTGCTGAATCCGAGTTCCGCTTAGAGGCAATCAACTCAGCCACGATCGACACCGCGATCTCTTCCGGCGTCACCGCCCCTATTTCAAGACCGACAGGCGCCATTACCCTCTCAAATAAGGTCGAAGACAACCCTTGTTTTTCCAATTCCTTGTAAATCGTGATCACCTTCCGCTTCGACCCGATCATCCCGATATACTTAGCGTCCGTTTGCACAGCCCACTGCAGCACTCGCATGTCATCGCGATGTCCGCGGGTAACAATCAGCAGGTAGGAATTCTCGTTCGGAGTGATTTTCGTGATAGCCTGCTCGAAATCTTCCGCGATCACCTCACGGGCGTCTGGGAAGCGCTCGGTGTTTGCATAACTCTCACGGTCATCGACAACCACCACATCGAATCCCGCCAGCTTCGCCACTTTATAAGCGTTGTAGGCGACGTGTCCGGCGCCAAACACGTACAGCACTGGAATCGGCAGTACCGGCTCCACGTACACCTCCAAGGTCCCGCCGCAAACCAGGCCAGTATCGTACTTCGGATTCTGATTGAGATTAAACGTCAGCGACCGCGGTTTTTCCTGCTCCATGACCTCGCGCGCTGCCTGCCATACCTCGGCTTCAACGCAACCGCCGCCGATGGTTCCTATGATGGACCCATCGTCCCGCACCAGCATTTTTGCTGTGTTGAATGATGGAATGGAGCCGCGCACGTTGGTGATCGTCGCCAGCGCGCCACGACGGCCCTGACGGCGTAGCGCAACGATCTCTTCATAGAGGTCCATGCCTCATTAATTATCGGCAGGGCGGGAACGCAAGTCAAAACCAGTGCCTGTCACCAAGTGCAGATTAGGAATGATGCAGCTCTTCTCTTCCATTGCACATCTGTTCCGGTGATATAACCTGATGGTCGGATGACACTTGCAGCTCAACCCGTGCCTGACCTGCTGGCAGTGATTGTCGCTGGGGGGTCAGTTTCGCGCAATGATGCGATCGACCTCCTGCAGTGCTCTGACACCGACCTTCCCGCGCTTCTCGCTGCCGCCCAGCGCCTTCGCACCGAGCACAAAGGCAACGTCATCTCTTATTCACGCAAAGTTTTTCTCCCCCTCACTAATCTCTGCCGCGATTACTGCGGATACTGCACGTTCCGCCGTGACCCAGATCAACCCGGCGCCCATACGATGACCCCGGAAGATGTTCTTCGTGTCGCAAAACAAGGCGAACAACTCGGATGCACCGAAGCGCTCTTCAGCCTGGGCGACAAACCCGAAGCCGTCTTCCCGGAAATGCAGGCTACGCTTCGCCATTTGGGATACAAATCGACGCTGCACTACCTCGAAGCGATGTGCGAACTGGTCCTGCGCGAAACC
>CAYWSM010000484.1:0-5167 GCA_964460935.1 uncultured Terriglobales bacterium
CCTCTGGCCCTCCACGTGCTAGCTTCCCAAATCGGAAACAAACTCATCGCTTAAAAGCCCTGCCCACAGCACCAAATCCTTGACTCTCTTCCCTACCGTTCTATAGTTGGAATTGGCCCGCAATGCCAGCCTTTGCGCGACCGGCAACATCGCCGAAGGCCGTGTTCGTTCTTTGACAACCTGCCAGATGCCGCAACGCGCTGCGTCGTCCATAACCCCTGCGTTATCACATTTTTACCCGCAAGATCCTTTGGAATGACATTCCTAGCGGCAAACTTTCCGTAACTTCTTTATTTTCACATTCAAGAGGGGAGGGGGGGTACCGTTCAAACTGTTTGGTTAGGGGACGGTCCGGACCTAAGTCCTTCCTTTTCAATTACGGCATCTAACCCTTTCGTTATCACGTTCTTGCGACATAGGGGGGAGGGGGGTATCCCCACAACGATCATTAATCGTCCGTAGCTGGCGGCTCACGGTACGGCGTTTGCGCCGAACGCGATGCCAGATGCAGAACCGCGATCGCCACCGGAGTAATCACAGTCATCCTTTCAGAAGCTAAGCCGCAGCGCGAACTGCAACGATCGCGGATCGGCGACGGCAGTGGGCTGTCCGAATGTCGGGCGCGGATTTGTGGGATAAACTCCGCTCCCGAAAGTTGTGTTCGGAATCATGTAGTTGGGATGATTCAGCAAGTTGAAGGCCTCCGCGATCGCCTGGATACGGAATCGCTCACCCAGCAGGAACATCCGGCTGAGCCGTGCATTGACATTGAAATAGTCGAAGCCCGTCCCGGCGTTTCGGCCGATCATGGCCGAGAGCGTGCAAGCAGCGTCGGTGGCGGCCAGTCCGACGCACGGACGTCCTCCCGTCTGCTGAATCGTGTTCACGCCCGAAACCACGTTGAACGGCAGTGCCGAGTAATACTGCAAGGTGCCGCCAAGTTGAAATCCGCGCGCGATCCGCTCCCATCCTGCGCGCCCGTTCACCGGGGATTGCAAATAACCATCCACCACCACGCGATGCCGCTGGTCGTCGTCGGAGCGTCCCCAATCCTGACTGGGACTGAAAGCGTTGATCGGCGAACTGAAGAAAAATTCGCCAACATCGTCGAGCGCCTTCGAGAACGTGTATGAGATCCGATAGCCTCCCCAGCGCGCAGGCCGCTGCACGAAGGAAACGCCCAGCCCGTCATATTCGGAATCGGCGGCCGCCGAATACTCGCTATTGTTCTGGTAGGTCGCGTTGGGCCGGCATAGATTCACGGGATCGACCTTCGATGAGCAGCCTGGAACGTTTTGGTTAATCGACATCAGCAGGTGTGCGCCACGCAGATGCTGATAGTTCACGGTTAACGTTGCCGATTTCGTCAATTGCCGCTCGACCTCCAGGCTCGTTTGCGCCGAATAGGCGTTCTGTAGATTCTGGTTCATGGTTGTCAGGCTGATCAGCACATTCGACGGAACGGAGTCGATGATTGCCGGGAACACGGGAGCACCTGCCTGCCCAAATGCAAGGCTGATGCTCTGTTGCTGAATGGTTGCAAGATCGGTGGTGTTGTTACTCGAAAGCAGCGCGTTCGCCAGCGGCCGCAACGGCACGCGGTCATAAAACAATCCGGCGCTGGCGCGCACAACCGTTTTCGGCGTCACCGACCATGCAATTCCCAGCCGCGGTGAAACGTTGTTGGTATCGGTCGCAAGGGTGTCGAGGAATTCGAGGTCGTAGCGCAGGCCGGCGTTCACAGTGAACTTTGGGTTCAGCCGCCATGAATCCTGCACATAGAAACCAACATTAGGGTTCGTCTGTGCTGCTACTGGATTCCCGAACGTCTGCGTGAAGGTGGTGTACGTTCCAGACTGGAAGTTCGCAAGCGACGAGAACGAATAACTGCCACGCACCGACCGCGGGTAGGTGATCGTCACATCGTTGTAAAGAAAATCGGCTCCTACACGGAGCGAGTGCGCACCCATCTGATGCGAGAGGTTATCGACAATCTCGAAGGTGCGGGCATCGCGCCCGGTCGGAGAGCCGGAAGCCGTCCCGAACGAAGCGACGCCCGAAATGTTTACGGCGGAACCAATGGGATCGTTGGCCGGCGCGTTCAAGCTGCTGTTGGTGAATGCGCCACGCGTCTCGTTCACGGTAGTCGGTGAAATCGTGTAAACATTGCTGACTGCCACGGTCTGGTCGAGGTTCGTAAGTGCAACTCCCGCACTTATGGCGCTCAAACCGCCGGTGAATCGAGAATTGTCGCTGGTGACGTTATAGAGACTGTAACGGATACTGAAATTATCTTTTTCACTGAACGTGTGATCGACCTTCCCCAAAACATTTTCGTTATGCACAGGATTGGGAAATAATCCGGTAGAAATCAACGATCCGGGATATCCAAACGACGTCAGGCTGGTGTTAATGGCATCCACGCTCGATTGCGGAATCGTGATCAATCCATCCTGATTCAAAAGCCGCTGCTCAAAATTCGCGAAGAAGAATGTCCGGTTGGGAATGATGGGACCGCCCAGGCTTGCACCGTACTGCGTCTGCGTCAGTGGAAGCTTGCTTCCCGAAAGAGCGTTGGTGGCGTTCAGGCGCTGATTCTTGAAATAGCCGTACGCATCCCCATGAAAGTTGTTGCCGCCGCTTTTCGTCACCAGACTTACATACCCGCCGAGCGCGCGCCCAAACTCTGCCTGTCCGCCCGAGGTGACTACCTGCATCTCCTGCACGGACCCCAGTCCGTAAAATGTTCCCGACAGTCCGGCGGCGTCATCATTTGACGAAAGTCCATCGACCACAAAGCTATTGGAAAAATTGCGCTGGCTGTTGATCGAAATGCCCTGTCCCGGAACGGCTGAAGTTTCCGGAAAAAGCTGCGTGGCTGCCGTGTTTGTCGGAGATACGCCCGGAACCAGCAGTGTGAGATCAAGAAAGCTGCGCCCGTTGAGCGGGAGCGCGCTGACCTCTTCGCGTCGAAGCGTACCTGCGATCTGGCTGCGGGCGGTTTCCAACACTGGTGGTTGTTCGTTGACTTGTACTGTAGCTTCGGCCGCTGTAACCGACAGACGTATGGAGATGTTGAATGCCGAACCGAGCGTCAATGTTACTGCCTGCACGGAATCAGCGAATCCTTTGTCTTTCGTCGTAACTTCATAATCACCCACAGAAAGATAGGGAAAACGGAAGCGGCCGCTTGCATCGGTGATTTCGGTCTTGCTTGTATTAGTAGACTTCCGGCGTGCTATGACAGTGGCGTGCGCTACCACAGCGCCAGTCGGATCCGTTACGATCCCCGAGAGCGACGCGAAGTGAATCGTTTCCTGCGCCGACCCGACTGCGGCCAACGCAAACACGATGGCCACAAGGCACATTACGCCCTTTCGTGCAGACATTCCTATTCCTTTCAATGCGCGCATGTGGACGCGCACTAAACTACCCCAGATTGAATGACAGTGATTCGGTGTGAATCAGGAAAGGAAGTCGGATGGGGGGCCACGTTTTTGATGACTGCGCGCCGAGGAAATACGAGCGAGAGCGCGGACTTGTTCAACGCTGGAAGAGTGACCGGCCAGTTCCGCTAAAAATACAAGCCTCGCCGGGATGCCAATCTCATGAGATGTGGCTGGGGAGAAGAGCTGGGATCTGTAAGGACACTCGCCTGGCGCAGCGCTGACTCGCTTCTCGTGATTGGCCGCCTGTTGCGCCATGTATTCCGCCATCATCCCGCAGTGATGCTTGCCATCACGGCGGCAACACGCAGGCAGCGAAGATTCCGGATCAGGCGCGCCTAACCAGACGAAATGCGGCGCCAACACGATTGCGAGGAGAAAGCCGGCGATGTAGTTCCGCAGGCACATAGAAAAACAATGGAGTGTAACACAGATCACATAGCCATGTGATCTGTTAAAAATCGCCGCGATGCAGGAATGATCACGTGTCCTTTTGGCGCAACCTGGATTCACTTCTCGTTGTTTGCAATCTATGGCTACCGATATAGATCGACTTCACAGTCGCATCCTGCGTTTCAAAGAAAACTCCACTATGTCGATGAAGAATTGTCCCGTCCCGTGGCCCGTCCATAGACGCCCTAATCAGATCCGCGTAGCTCGAAAGTTACCTTAGTACGCGTTCATTGTGACTTACATCACGGTTTGCTGGTGCAACTGGCTCCATGCTCATTTCGGGCGTCATAGCCGCGTCGGAAACAAGATGCGGCTGCATGTCCCACCGGGAACCAGAAAAACAACATATTGCTAGACTGAGGATGTAGATCGATGAAAAAACTGGGCTTGGCTCTTCTTATCTCCGCCACCATATTTCTTGTTAGCTGCGGAGACAACATCAAAACCGATCCTACCGGTACCTGGACCGCGAACTTGACGCCAACCCAGCCCTCCGGATTCGGAAACGCCACTGCCATGGCATTTACCGATACTTTTGCTACCGATGCCAGCCAGGACAATAACGTAACTACCTATACCACCAGCGTTACTGGCAGCAATCTGAATGTTACAACCAACAATGGATGCATTGGTAGCGATGCGTCACAGTCCGCTACCTACACCGTGGACACAACCAGCAATACCTTCAGTCTCAATCTCCAGTCGAAAGCTTCGAATGATACTCCCGGTAACACTCTGTTTCTGAATGGAACACTGTCGAACAACGTGATCTCAGGGACATGGTCGCTCAACCCGGTATCTGGCCTCAACCTGGCCTGCACCGGATCGGGCACGTTCACGATGAACCTGGTTTCGGGTAATTCATTCGTAAAGCGCCGCGGAGCCTAGAATTACGACGTCGGACAGGTTTGCCGCCTAGGCTTAACCTAGGTCCACTGCCCCACTCAAGCCAACCGAAGGCTTGAATGGGGCACCTGTAACGGTGGGTTTGCATCCTAGCTGATTTCTTTGGAAGTGATTTCGTACTTGAAGTTGTCGGGATCAAGCGGATCGAGACGGCCGTCGGCGGTTTCCGCTTGCGGGTACATGAAGTAGATGAGGGGATCGTGAGTCGATCCGGGCAGTGCGACGTCGGGAGCGTAGTTGTAGGCCATCCAGTTCATTTCCCAGGAACCGAACAAACGCGTACGCGCCTTCGACACCATCTCGTCGCTGAGCGGACGATTTCCAGGCGGCTCTTCCAGCACTACCTTGCGCACGTCGGCGGG
>CAYWSM010000485.1:0-9314 GCA_964460935.1 uncultured Terriglobales bacterium
TTGCTCGGCGGCGGCAACCGCTTTGTTCGCCCACTTGGGATCCTTCGTCTCCTTATACATACGCAGGTCCGCGTCAGCGATGCCAGCGTAGGCGAGAGCGAATTCAGGATCTTCCTTCAGGGCGCGGTCGTAATAGCCGAGAGCTGTCTGAGCGGCGGCGGCGTCGATGTTGCCGCGCATAGCATTGCGTCCGCGGAGGTAAGCTTCGTAGGCCGCGACGTTGTAAGTAGCGTGACCGCCGGTGCGAGCCTGTTCATCCGTGCCGATGTGCAGGTTCAGAGCACTGAGCAAGTCGTTATAGGCGTTATCCTCGATCGTGAAGATGTCGCCGTTCTTACCTGGGAACTCCTTCGTCCACAGCCGCTGCCCGGATTTCACGTCCTCAAGAGTGAGGATCAGACGGAACTCGTCGTCTTTTGTCGTATAGCTGCCTTGTACCAGAAGCGTTACACCGAGCGCTTTCCCGATTTCCCCGGACGACATGCCAGGCTTTAATCGCGCCACGTCGTTTGGCGAGGCAAGGTGAACATCCTTCAACTGGAATAACTTGGCGCTGAGAGTATCAACGATACCATCGGCAGCAATCATGTCCTGCGAACTGTCGCCCACTACACGAAGCGGCATGATGGCCACAGACTTGAGAACCGGTTGAGATGCTTGTTCCTGGACGGCCTTGCCGCCGAAGATGGCGCGGCGAACCGGCGGCAACGCGAATACACCACCGAGGAGCACGATGGCGAGTGCGCCAACACCGATCCACAGCTTCTTCGAAGAGGGAACGGTGACAGCCACCTGTGGCAACTTGATTTGCTTCTGTTGAGGAACAATTTCCGGGCCGCGTTCATTCTCCAGGTCATTGAGGATGTCGCGTGCGCTCTGGTAACGCTTCGCGGGATCGCATTCCAGGCACTTAACGATGACGTTATTCAGCCAGAGTGGCAGATCAGGAACGACACTATTCGGCGGCGGCGGCGTTTCGTGCGCACGCTTGTACATCAACTGCAGCGTGGTCTCGGCGGTGAATGGCACGTCGCCGGTGACCATTTCGTAAAAGATCAGGCCGAGGGCGTAAATATCGGTCCGCGCGTCAACCGACTTGGCTTCCACTTGCTCAGGGGCCATGTAGCGCGGCGTGCCCAGCATTTCGCCGCTCTGGGTCATGCCAGTTACGGCTTCGGCGCCTACGGACTTGGCGAGCCCGAAATCGGAAACCTGCACCAGATCGCCGCTTCCGAGCATGATGTTCTGCGGCTTGAGGTCGCGGTGAACGACGTTCTCGGAATGCGCGGCATCAAGCGCGGAGCACAATTGCCTGGCGATGTTCAGCATGCGCGGCAGCGGCAGACGGCCTTCCCGCAGCAGAACGTGGTGGAGATCTTCGCCATCCACGTATGCCATCGAGATGAACTTCATGCCACCGGCATCGCCGAGATCGTGAATGCGCAGAATATTGCGATGCGAGATCTTGCTCGCCAACAAAAGTTCCTGGCGGAAACGAGCCATCGTTTCCGGGTGGACCATGAGTTCCGGCCGCACCAGCTTCAGCGCAACGGTGCGGTCAAGGTCCAAGTCGTAAGCCTTGTAAACGGCTCCCATGCCGCCTTGGCCAAGCAACTTCTCGACGCGATAGCGTGGGCCAAAGTCGATCTGGCCTGTGAATGCGGGTGCGGCGGCAGCGCCCCAAGCGGATGGACCGCCGACCCCGAAGCTTCGATTGATCGTTGGAGAATTGGGCCCCATGGTCGCAGCGTTGGGACCCATCGCCGGACCCGGTCCGAAGGTTGGGGAATTGGCTCCGCCAGCCCAAGTGGCATCGTTACTCGGCGGCGGGGTTTGCGCCTTACGATCGACAAAACCAGGCGGAGGCGTCAGAACATCGCTGGCAACTTGCGGACGTTGCTTGGGTTTGGAGAATCCGGGATCGGTGGCGTCATCGGCGGAAGCCCTGGCAGAAACGGGTTTGGAGATGGAGCCAGCCCACGTCGCATCGGAGCCGTGTCCGGGCACAAGGGTGTGACATTCCGGACAAGACGTAGCCAACTCCGGTATGGCCGCTCCGCACTTAGAACAGTTCATGACAGGAACCGGGACCCACCCACGCCAAGCGAACAGCGCCTAAACCTTCAGTAAACAGGGGAAGAGCAGGCCAGCGGACCTGCAGTTTCTGAATGGCGGAATTATCGCACACAATGGCATGAAAAACGCAGTGAAACAGTGTTCTGGCGCAGCAAGACGGTCCTCAAAATCTTCCTCCTGTTGTCATCAGGAAACCATCTGGGATCGATTCTTGCCTGCATTCGCCGAAGCACGTCCGAAAGGACGAGTCCGAGTGGTTAGTATCGGTGGTTTCACCGGGATGGATAATGTCTTGTATGTGATACTGTTAGCCCACCCAAGGGATAATTCCGGGAAATGCCGGAAGTTGCCTGGTCCATCATTGATCCCAAGATGGACCGCGCCACAGCAAAAGGGCGCATACAGTTCAGCAGGTAGCCCCAGAAGAGTTTAGAAGGGAATCGGTAACGAGGTCGGCATGGCGTTTGGTTTTGGTTTCAACAAGGCGAAGGTGCTTGCATCGGCGGAAAAGTTTGTGCAGCAAGGCAAACTGCACAACGCCATCACCGAGTACGAAAAGATCATCGAGAAAGAACCGAAGGACCTGACGGTCCTGAACACCATCGGCGACCTGTACGCGCGCTTGGGCCAGACGGAGAAGGCAAGCGATTTCTTCAAGCGTGTTGGCGACACGTACGCGGCGGAAGGCTTCACGGTGAAAGCCATCGCCATGTACAAGAAGCTGACCAAGCTGAACGCTTCGAGTACGGCAGTCGTGCAGAGGCTGGCCGAACTGTACACCCAGCAGGGCCTGTACAAAGACGCCCGGCAACAATACCTGCAACTTGCCGACGGCTTCATCAAGAGCAACGATCTCATCGGGGCTGCCAATATCTTTCAGAAGATGCTGGAGATCGATCCCGATAACGTTTCGCTGCAATCGAAACTGGCCGATTTGTACGTGAAGATGGGTAAGAGGGAGGAGGCGCGCGACATCTTCCTGCGCGCGGCAACTTCTCTCTACGATCGCGGTTCGGTCGAACAGGCAGACCAGGCACTCGATCGCATGCTCGCCATTGATCCCAGCAATGTGGAAGCGCTGCTGATGCGCGGGAAAATCGCGATGGATGCGGGAGATGGCGCATCGGCGGTCCGCTACCTGGAGAAAGTTCCGAATCTTGATTCCAAGCCCGACGGACTGCAAGCTCTCCTCAAAGCGGAGATGCTCACCAACAATGTCGAGGCGGCAGGAGTTGTTGCACGGAAATTAGCGACCGTGCATCAGGATCTGAGCGGTATTCGCGCTTTCGCCGATTATTTACTCGCTGCAAATCGCGCGGAAGACGTACTGAACATCTACGACGAATTCGCGGACCAGTTACTCGTAAGCGACACCGGGGAACTGGTTTTTGCATTACAAGGAATATCGGGCCAAGTCAAAGAAAACCCTGTTTCTCTCGAAAGATTGCGAAAGCTCTTTCAGAAGGCCGGAGCCGCTGGAAATATTCCGGAAGTCAATGAACTGCTGGCGCACGCGTACGTGAAAGCCGGGGATTTGGCGAAAGCCCGCGATCTCTATAAGGAACTCGCCGATCTCGAGCCAAGCAATCCGACGCACATGCAGAACTACCGGCAGGTACTGGGGCGCCTGGGCGAGGAGCCCATGGCGCGTCCGCTCACTGCCGACGAGTCCAGTCAGGCGTTTTTCATCGAGGAAATCGAAACGCCGCCGGTGCAACAGGAATACTCGGCGGGTCTGCAGGAAAAAATCGAGGGCGTGCTGTCGGAAGCGGAATTGTTTGAGTCGTATAACAAGCCGACGCAGGCGATCGCTCCTCTCGAGGCATTGTTAGCCAAGGCCCCGACACACGCACGTATTAATCAGCGATTGTTGTCTGTCTATCAAAAGGTTGGCAGACTGGCCGACGCAGCGCGGTGTTGCGAAGTGCTCCGTGATGTTTATGGCCGCGCCGGCATGGAAGACCAGTCGAAGCACTACGGCGAAATGGCGCTGAAGCTTCGCGAGCAGGCCGGAACTCCGGCGATGCCAGTTGAAGCGCCAGCGGCTGCACCGGAGATGCCGGTAGCGTCCGTGCAGGAAATCACGCCAGAAGCGTTTGCCGCGGAAGCATCTGCTGCTATGCCTGCGATTCCGGCGGATGCGGGCGAAGCACATGAAATCGATTTGTCGGCCGAATGGGAAATGACGGTCGAAGCTCCCGAGCCGTCCGCAGCGGAACCGGTTGCCGCTGAGCATAAAGGCGCTCCCGCGCGAGAATTCGATGTCGCTCCAGCCCAAGAGTTTGAAGTGTCGCCTTCCGTGGACGGGCAGTCCAGCATGGTGGCGGACCTTCTCGAGGAGATCCGCTTCTATCTTTCCCAGCAAATGTGGGACGAAGCGCGATCCGCTTTATCACGCTGCGAACAGGCCGCGCCGGACGCGCCGGGTCTTGCAGAGCTCAAGCAGCAACTAGAAACGGTGACGGGCAAAGCTGCCGCGCAGGAAGTGGAAGAAGTCGAGGTCGAAGAGGCATCGCCCGCTGCAGCAGAAGAAGTCACGATTAGCGAGTTCGATTTCGACACAGCGACTGCTTCAGAGGTTGAAAGCACGGTTGAGGTAGCGGCGCCGGAACCGGTTGCAGAAATGCCGGTTCAATCAGCTGAACCATTGCCAGTTGCCGAGACAGAACCAGCGCCTGAATTTGCCGTGGAGGCCGAACCAGCACTTGAGGAAGTGGCATCTGCGGATTTAGTTGAAGCAGATGTTCCAACTCCGGCGCCTGCTGCGGAACACCCGATGGCAATGCCCATCATCGAGCAGCCTGTTCCAGCAGAAGCTGTTGCTGCAGCGTCGCAACCGAGAGACGTTCTTTCGGACTTAGTCCTGGATCTGGAGTCGGTGCTCGGTGAAGACTTTGGTGTTCCCGAGCCAAAGCCAGTCGAGGTTCCACAACCGGCGATGGCGGCTGCCACACCAGTGGCTGTTGCTCCTGTCGCGTCAGTCGCCGTGCCCGCGGCAGTGAGCGCGCCTGTCGCAGTCGCAGCGGCGAGTGCGCCAATCACAACGGCGCAATCGACCATTTCCCAGGCAGAAACCAGTTCTGTATTGTCGGACTTGTTTGAAGAATTCAAGGAAGAGGTCGGCGAACCAGCGGAAGAGAAAGAAGATCCCGAGACCCACTACAACCTGGGGGTGGCGTTCAAGGAAATGGGCTTGCTCGACGAAGCGATTGGCGAATTGCAGAAGGTTTGCAAGGCAATCGAGCAGGGAGCGGAATTCTCACAGGTCATGCAGGCCTATACATGGCTGGCAAATTGCTTCGTGGAAAAAGGTGTTCCCGAGGCAGGCGTCAAGTGGTACGAGAAGGCACTGACCATTTCCAACAGCGAAGAGAGCCGAACGGCTTTACATTACGACTTAGCCTCTGCCTTCGAGGCTGCCGGGAACAAGCAATCGGCCTTGAAGCATTTCACCGAAGTTTACGGCACGAACATTGACTACCGCGACGTAGCAGAGCGCATCAAAGCACTGAAGTCGTAAAATCCAATAGAATGGATTTTGCGGAGAATCCCGAGAAGCAAAAGGGCGAAAATCCCGGAGCGGCGGAGCCAATACATCCAGTGGTAGTTCCACTTCAGAAGCCCATGGTGCCGGCAGAGAACGATGCGCAGACTGGCGCCATTCCCATTCCCCGATACGTAATCTGGAGCCATCGCCTGTCGCTGGTGGTGCTGGTGGTGTTTTGCATCGAGCTAGGCATGTTGCTGTCGATCCTGCCTTGGACGACGGTGTGGAACCAGAACACTTTTCTGGTGGCGCATCCGGCATTACGTTCGTTCGCGCAGAACAACTTTGTGCGCGGAATCGCTACAGGTCTGGGGCTGGTCGATATCTGGATTGGAATCTGGGAAGCCGTTCACTATCGCGATCCCGTGAAATAGGCTGTTAGCGGTGCTGATTCAGTGTTGGCTTTGCCTTTGCGCTGGCGGCGCCGAACATTTAGTCTCGCCCACGGATATCTAGCCGAATGTCAGATCAAATTCTAGACCAAGACACGTTCCGAGCCCCTCTCGCTTACGAAAATCCTCGATTCCTCAATAGCGCCGACGGGCGCATCTTGCGAATTCTTGCCGAGTATCAAGAGCCGCTGGCCCGGTTCCGTCGTGAGCGGATTCAGGACACTGTGGTGTTCTTCGGGTCGGCGCGCTTTCACAGCCGCTCCGACGCCGATACAGCCCTTGAGGTATTGGAAAGGCCGTACGCCGCGCAACCTGCCCCACCCGATGAGCAGGAGAAAATCCGTACCGCGAAAGCGCGTGTGGAGATGGCGAGATACTATGAGGACGCTCGCCGCCTAGCGTACCTGCTGACCGAGTGGTCAAAGACGATCTCGGGACGGCGCCACCGGTTCGTGGTCACGACTGGCGGCGGACCGGGCATTATGGAAGCCGCGAATCGCGGCGCGAAAGAGGCCGGCGGAAAAACTGTCGGCCTGAACATCAAACTGCCATTCGAGCAGATGCCGAATCCGTACATCACCCCAGAATTGAATTTCGAGTTTCACTACTTCTTCATGCGTAAGTTGTGGTTTGCATATCTGGCCAAGGCGCTGATTGTTTTTCCGGGCGGTTTCGGAACGTTTGATGAACTGTTCGAAATCCTGACACTGGCGCAAACGCAAAAGCTGGCGAAGCAAATGACCGTGTTGATGTACGGGAGCGACTACTGGAAGAGCGTAATCAACTTTCAGGCGCTGGTGGACTCCGCCGTCATTTCGCCGCAAGACTTGAATCTTTACCGCATGGTCGACTCGCCGGAAGAAGGATTCGAGATTCTGAAAGAGACCTTAACGCGCGAACACCTTGGCTCGCACCCGAAGGAAACAACGCCCGAGATTGCGAAGACGAGACGTTAACGGAAACCCGAGAGGCAAGGATTAAGGCAAGAGGCAAGGAAACTCTCCTTGCCTCTTGCTGTTATGAGAGGTTAGTTATCGTTCACTGGTGCAGTGTTTTTCGGCATCTGCGGCACTTGCTGATGTGACAGCAGCAGTATCCTTTTTTGCGGCGCCATTGCGCCGTGAGTGAAGTTCCATCCAGACCAAAATTGCGATCGCGACGGCAGTTAGTCCGCCTGCGAGAAGATGAGAAAAATCCATAACGGTCAAACCTCACTCGTAGACTTTGCCGAAATCTAAGCAGCTGCGCTCACTCCGTGCGGTTGAGGTTCCACGGCGAGAATACGTAATCGCCGCACTCCGGAAGGGACGCGCCATTCGAGAGTAGTGCCGGCCGTATATCCGAGCAGCCCTGTTCCAATCGGCGCCAACACGGATATGCGGTTCTTCGCGACGTCGGCTTGTGCCGGAAAGACGATCTGATACGTGACTTCGCGGCCATCGTTCAGGTCCCGGACACGCACGCGCGAATTCATAGTGACTACGTTGTGCCCGATTTCTTCACTGTTGACGATGGTGGCGCGTTCGAGCTCTTGCTCCAGAGCTTCGAGATGCTCTGCATCACGGTGGCGAGAATGTTTGGAATTCTCGACTAACCGCCGCAGTCGCTCGTAGTCGGCCTCGGTAAGGACAATGTTTTTGACTCGCATCACTTGTCTCCTTTGCTCTTGTCGATCGGGTCAATGGCCCAGATCGTTGGTGGCTAAGCGGCGGTTCGAATCGAATCGCGATTCAGCCTGCTATCGCGTGCTCGTTGCAGTTGACGTCCGAAGAGATGTCCGATTCTTCCTGTAGCCCGGTCGATAGCAGTGAACAGATCAGGATCACGCTCCTCTACCGCCACGCGTCCAAACGGCAGGACTTCGGCCGAAATGCGGCAGCAACTCTCGTTCGGCCCGGCAGACCCAAGGCGCACCGCGACCTGGCCCACGCGTGAACCAAAGCGTCCGAGAGAGAACCGCAAGCGCCGCTCGATGTAGCTCCGCAATGCCTCAGTGAGATCAGTTTTGTTCGTACGTAGTGCAATCTGCATTGGTGTTCCCCTGACAGTGTTGTTGTACCGAAGCCCACTGTAGCCCGCCGAGTTGGTTAACAAAAGTAGATAAAAACGATGATCTCAATAAGATTTTGTTAATATTAGTTTCGGTCTATGGAATGGCTTAACTACCATCATTTGCTCTACTTCTGGACGGTGGCTCGGGCGGGAAGCATTCAGAAGGGCAGTGAAGAATTGCGAGTGTCGCCGCCCGCCATCAGCGCGCAACTTAAACTGCTGGAAGACCGGCTGGGAGAGAAACTGTTTACGCGCTCAGGGCGACGCCTGGAATTGACGGATACGGGGCGAACTGTTTTCAGTTATGCGGAAGATATCTTTGATCTCGGCCAAGAATTGCTCGACGTGGTGAAGAATCGTCCTATCGGGCGCCCGCTTCGATTCGATGTCGGGGTGGTGGACGTAATGCCGAAGGTCGTGGTTCAGACGCTGCTGCAACCAGCTCTGAAAGTTCGTGAGCCGATTCGCATCGTCTGCCGTGAGGCGAGTTCTGATCAATTGCTCGCGCGACTTGCCACGCACGAATTGGATGTTGTGTTGTCCGACTCACCGGCCGATCCTACATTGAAGATCCGCGCGTACAGCCATCTTCTGGGCGAGTGTGGAGTGATTTTTGTCGCGGGGAGAAGCGCCGCATCAACCTACCGGCGCCGGTTTCCAAAGTCATTGGACGGCGCTCCGATGTTCCTTCCCACCGACAATACAGCATTGCGGAGGAGCTTGAATTCGTGGTTCGAAGCCAGTGGAATTCGGCCGCTGGTGATCGGCGAATTCGAAGATTATGCGTTGCTTCGAGCGTTCGGCGAGACCGGAGCAGCCATATTTCCATTGCCTTCCGTAGTAGAGCCGCAAATCAAGAGACAAAAGAGTTTACGCACGATCGGAACGACGAATGATGTTCTGACGCAGTTCTACGCCATCAGTGGGGAGCGAAAGCTCGAGCATCCCGCGGTGATCGCCATTCGCAATGCTGCAAGAAAGGAACTCTTTCGATAATCGCTCTTAAAGAGATTCACTGGTTGGCTGTATGAGAATCAGGCCGCAGGCTTTTCGATCTGCTGGCGTGGTTCCGTTTTCTTTTTTACTTCGTGTTCGATCTTCGCAGCCTCAAATCTCCCAACTTTCAGATCAACACGCAAGAACGCGTAAATGCTCATGTACAGGTTGGCGACCCACACCAATCCGAAGAGCGCGATGATGTAGCCGCGCCAGTCGAGGTACAGCAGCTTGAAGCGCGTGAGGACCAG
>CAYWSM010000486.1:0-1730 GCA_964460935.1 uncultured Terriglobales bacterium
TCGACATGAGGTAAGCAACTTTGTCGCTGATCGCTTCGACGTCGCGGAACTGCAACGCTTCGGCGCCAGGAACGACGCCGACGGTCCACGTTCGTCCGCCATTCGCCGTTTTGACAAATGTTCCGTTTGCACCACTCGCCCAAACCACCTGCGGACTGGCGGCACTGACGGCAATCAGCAGGTTCGTGGTTCCACTTTTCTGTGTCGTAAGAGTCGGCCGGTGAACTCCGTGATCGCCAGCAAGGCTCAGTGTTGTGAGGTTTAAGAGGAGGAGCAATACTGCCGCCGAACGTTTGGTCATGAGGTTCTCTCCGGAAGGGGATTCGTGGCGTGGAGCGGCAGTATAGGCCGCGGCTGAACAGCAGTCAAACCGGGTGGAACGGGACGTTTTTGAGGATTCCGGCCCCCTGCTATGACTCTGGAACGGCGGCTTTACAACGAGTCCATAAGCCACGTTCACGAGCGTCACTCTACCGTTCGACCACGATTTCCCGCCGTTCCGCTGTCTATTGGGCATACATCACATAACCCTGTGATCTAATAATGACTTAGCTGTTGGGGATGACGATTTCAAAGAGAGTTCGGCGCAGTCTGAAGGCAATGCATCGCCGCACCCGCGAATGGCGGATGATCGGGCGTGCCCTGGCGAGCACCAAGCATCCGGTGCTGGCGCACATCATACCGATGCGCCGCTGCAATCTCGATTGCGGTTACTGTAACGAATTCGATAAAACCAGCAAGCCAGTACCGCTCGAAACGATGTACGAGCGGATCGACAAACTGGCTGCGCTCGGCATCAGCGTCCTGACTATCAGCGGCGGCGAACCGCTGCTGCATCCCGAACTCGACGATGTCATCCGGCGCATCCGCAAGCACGGCATCATCGCCGGCATGATCACCAACGGTTACCTGCTGACGGCCGATCGCATCGAGCGCCTGAACCGTGCCGGCCTCGAGCACCTGCAGATTTCCATCGATAACGTTCAGCCCGACGAAGTCTCGAAGAAGTCGCTGAAGGTGTTGGATAAGAAGCTGCAGCTTCTCGCGGAGTACGCGGAATTCCACGTCAACATCAACTCGGTGGTCGGCGGTGGAATCAAGAATCCAAACGATGCGCTGATGGTTGGCCAGCGCGCGGTTTCGCTTGGCTTCACGTCAACAATCGGCATCATTCACAACGGCGACGGGCAGTTGCTGCCGCTGGGCGAAGAAGAGCGCCGCGTGTATCACGCGATGAAGGCGATGGAAAAGGGAAGCTATTCGCGCATCAATGGCTTCCAGGACAACATCGCTGCCGGCCGTCCCAACGAGTGGCGTTGCCGCGCCGGCGCGCGCTATCTCTATATTTGCGAAAATGGGCTCGTTCACTACTGCTCGCAGCAGCGCGGGTACCCGGCGACGCCCCTCGCCGAATACACTCCCGCCGACATCCGCCGCGAATACCTCACGGAAAAGGGCTGTGCCCCGCACTGCACCGTCTCGTGCGTGCACCAGGTTTCATTCCTCGACAAGTGGCGCGACCCGCAGAAGAAGACCGTAGCGCCCACCCCGAGCGGCGAACCGGAACTGGTACAGATCCGGCAAACGTCAGGCGCAGACTAGTTCTGCTTCACCGTCAGGAATCCGCTCACATTTTCCCAGAGTAGCTGCGGAAAACTCTTATCCAGGTACGAACGGATGGAGACGTAGCAGTTACCGCAATCGTTCGTCTTCGTGAACTCCTCGATCAT
>CAYWSM010000487.1:0-3512 GCA_964460935.1 uncultured Terriglobales bacterium
CTGGGCGCTGATTTACATCCTCATCGTGTTCGCCGGTGTGTCGGGATTCGTGATCCTGATGAACTGGGGCGAGCGCAAGCTGCTGGCGCACTTCCAGATTCGACTGGGCCCCATGCGCGTCGGTCCACATGGACTGCTGCAGCCGATCGCCGACGCGGTCAAGCTTCTTACTAAAGAAGATGTGGTTCCCGCCGGAGCCGACAAGTGGATCTTCCGCTTCGCTCCAGTGTGGGTGGTGCTAACAGGATTCACGACATTGATTGTCGTTCCGTTCGGTCGCACGCACGCCGTAACCGACATGAACATCGGCATCCTTTATATGCTCGGGATTTCGTCGCTGGGCGTGCTGGGCATCATCATGGCGGGATGGGCGTCGAACTCGCACTATCCGCTGCTGGGTTCGCTGCGCTCGAGCGCTCAGATGGTGTCGTACGAAGTGGCCATGGGGCTGGCGATTGTGTCGGCGGTTATGATGACCAGTTTCACCGCAGGCTGGAACGGTTCGGGCACGCTGAGCATGGTTCAGATCGTCGAGGCGCAGCGGTTACAAGGCACATGGTTTCTCTTCAAGTTCTTCCCGCTGGGGTTTGTGGCATTCGGCATCTTCGCCATCGCGATGATCGCCGAAACCAATCGCGCACCGTTCGATCTGCCCGAAGCTGAGTCCGAGTTGGTCGCCGGATTCCACACCGAGTACAGCGGACTGCGCTGGTCGTTGTTCATGCTGGCCGAGTACGCCGGGATGTTCGCCGTGTCGTCGATCGCTACGACGCTGTGGCTCGGCGGATGGCTGCGGCCCTTCCCAAATTTGTTGACGGGGAAGACCTGGGACCTGGCGTTCGCGATGTTCCCGGGATTCCTGGTGTTGCTGGTCGGATTCGCCGCGTTCTATAACGCGGCGAGGATGCCCAAGCATCCGGCGCTGAAGCTGCAGACGATCGGGTTGTGGGCGCTGGGTTTGATCGTGGCTTTCGTCGGACTGATTCTCATGATCCCGGCGGTGGCGCTCAGAATTTCCGATATCGAGTGGTTCGTGCTAAAGATTGGATTCTTCATGTACCTGTATGTGTGGTATCGCGCGACGTTCCCGCGTTACCGCTTCGATCAGTTGATGAAGGTCGGTTGGAAAGTTCTGCTGCCGGTGGCTTTGGGCGTGCTGGTAGTGACTGGAATTGTTGGTTTGACGCCGGAATTAGCGGCATGGGTGAAAGGAGCGAGATGAGCTTATCACCGTTGCTCCGCAAGATTTTCATGGTGGACCTGCTGAAGGGATTGCGGGTCACCTTCAAGTACCAGAATCCGAAAGAGATTTATACCGAGCAGTATCCGCTGGAGCGTCCGCAGATTGCGGAACGTTATCGGGGGCTGCCGCGGATGAATGTCAATCCCGATACAGGCGAGACGTTGTGCATCGCGTGCGATCTCTGCGCGAAAGCGTGCCCGGAGCACCTGATCACCGTGCAGAGCGAGCGCGATCCGGTCACCAAGCGCAAGGTGCTGACGAACTACACCTACGACATCAGCCGCTGCATGTTCTGCGGGCTGTGCGAAGAGGCTTGCTCGACCGATGCGCTGGAGCTTTCGCAGGACTACGAGATTGCACTCTATAGCCGCGAGAATTTGATCCTGGATCGCAAGCGGTTGGAGGCTGGTCCGGAGACGACGGAGTACACACGATGACTCCAATTGCTCCTACCTTCTTCTTCTACCTGTTGGCGGCGTTGGCGATCATCAGCGCGATTTTGGTGATCACGCGCAAGAACGCGGTGCACTCGGCGCTGTCGCTGATCGTAACCCTGCTGTCGCTGGCAGGCTTGTACCTGATGCTGTATGCACCGTTTGTCGCTGGCGTCCAGATTGTACTGTACGCGGGCGGCATCATGGTGCTGTTCCTGTTCGTGATCATGCTGGTGAACCTCGACCGCGCCGCGAAGGAAGAACAGTTCAATCATCAGTGGCACATCGGGATCCTGGCGAGCCTGGTGCTCGGCGGGCTGTTCCTGTACGTGTACATGAAAGGGAGAGCGATCTTCCCGGCGAACGCCGTCACGATGAACGAGCCAACAAACACGCAGCAGGTGGGATTAACGCTGTTCAGCCAGTATCTGCTGCCATTTGAGATAGCGTCGCTGTTGTTGCTGGTAGCGATAGTTGGGGCCGTTGTCATGGCCAAGAAACGGATCTAGTGGGATTTGGTAATTGGGTAATTTCGTAATTTGGTAATCGAAAAAGCCAAATTAGTAAGTGAGTAAGTTGGTAAATGAGTAAATCGGTTTTACCGAAAGTCGAGAAGTGATAACCGAGAACTGATGAACTGACTTACTGATGAACTGAGAAACTTCATGGCACCTATTTCGACATTGCATTACTTAGTTGTCGCAGCCGCTTTATTCGTCATCGGCACGATTGGCGTTGTCACCCGTCGCAACGTGGTGATTATCCTGATGTCGATTGAGCTGATCCTGAACGCCGTGAACTTGAACCTGGTGGCGTTCTCGCGGCTGTACAACCTGAACGGACAGGTGTTCTCGATCTTCGTGATCACCGACGCCGCGGCGGAAGCGGCCGTGGGACTGGGAATTTTGATCGCGTTCTTCCGGAATAAAGAGACGGTGAACGTGGATGAAGTGGATTTGTTGAAGTGGTGAAGATCGGTTCGCGCGGATGACGCGGATGGGACGGATTTTCGCGGATTATTTAGAGATTTATACCGGGTGGTACGAGCTGTAGTGGTTTGCTAAGAGCTGACGGCTGGAAGCTGAGAGCTAATCAATGTTTTTCTTAGAGCACTTTTGGGTCATACCGTTTTTGCCGCTGATAGGCGCAGCCGTAATGTTCTTCTTCGGCCGGCGGCTGTCGAAGCAGATGGTGAACTGGTTCTGCGTGGGCGCCGTGGTAGTGGCGTTTGCGTGGGCGTGCCTAGCGGTCTGGCAGTACACGCATACGTGGACGGCGGCGCATCCGGGCGAACCGTACCAGAAGATTCTGTACACGTGGATTGGCGGCGATACGGGTATTCCGGGCGTCGGCCATGATGGCAAGGCCATTCAGTTCAACACGGACGCAGGATTCCTGCTCGATCCGCTGTCGGCGATCTGGTTGCTGTTCGTGACCGGCGTCGGCATGCTCATCCATATTTATTCCACGGGGTACATGGCGCACGAGGGCGGGTATTACCGATTTTTCGGATACCTGAACCTGTTCATGTTCTCAATGCTCACGCTCATCCTCGGGAACAACTATGCGGTGTTGTTCGTCGGGTGGGAGGGCGTGGGCCTGTGCTCGTACCTGCTGATCGGGTTCTACTTCCATCGTCATTCGGCTTCGACGGCGGCAAACAAGGCATTCATCGTGAACCGCGTGGGCGATGCGATGTTCCTGATGGGCATGTTCCTGATGTTCTGGTACTTCGGTTCAACGCGGTTTACGGATGTGTTTGCCGCAGCACACTCCGGGAACTTCCTCGTAGGCGATCACTGGATCACCATTATCTGTCTGCTGCTGTTCGGCGG
>CAYWSM010000488.1:0-7283 GCA_964460935.1 uncultured Terriglobales bacterium
CAAAACCGGCGCCGCAGCGCCGGTCTCTACACTACATATGAGTGCTAACTGCTCAACATCTCGCCGAGCTTATTCAGCAACCGGTTGAGATCTTTGTCGTTCTTGCGTTGCTCTTCGATTTTCTCCACCGAGTGCAGCACAGTTGTGTGATGTTTGCCACCGAATTGCCGTCCGATTTCCGGCAACGACGCTTCGGTGAGATGCTTCGCCAGGTACATCGCGATTTGCCGCGGATACACTACTGCACGCGAATTATTCTTCGCCTTGATTTCCGGCAACCGCATGCCGAACTGCTCGGCGACGGCTTTCTGGATCGACTCGATCGTCACCTTCTTTGTCTGTGAGTCGATAAAGTTCCGAAGGACTTCCTGCGCGTAGTTGAGGTTAATCTCGCGGCCTTCAAGCGAAGACTTCGCTTTCAGACGGATCAGCGCGCCTTCCAGCTCACGAATGTTCGACCGGATGTTCGACGCCATGAACAGAGCGACATCTTGCGGCAACATCACCTGTTCGGCTTCAGCTTTCTTCTGCAGGATGGCGACCTTCGTCTCCAGATCTGGCGGCTGGATGTCGGCGATCAGTCCCCACTCAAAGCGTGAGCGCAAACGATCTTCAATTTCCGCCAACTCTTTCGGCGGACGATCGCTGGCGATCACGATCTGCTTCATGCCTTCATGCAGTGCGTTGAAGGTGTGGAAGAACTCTTCCTGCGTGCGTTCTTTTTGCGCCAGGAATTGAATGTCATCGATCAGCAGCACGTCGACGTTGCGGAACTTGTCGCGGAAGCTGGTCATCTTGTCGTAGCGCAACGAGTTGATCATCTCGTTGGTAAACCGTTCGCTCGACAAGTAGCAGATGGACTGCTCCGGACTGCGCCGCTTAATCTCGTGTCCGATGGCGTGCATCAGGTGCGTCTTTCCCATCCCGACGCCACCATACAGAAATAGAGGGTTGTATGCCTTGGACGGATTTTCGGCCACGGCCTTCGCCGCGGCGGAAGCGAACTGGTTGCCGGCACCGATGACGAATCCGTCGAAGTTGTAACGCGGATTCAGTTGCGCGGCGGAGTCCCAATCGAACCGGCCTTGCTTTACGACGCCGGTTTGCGTCGCCTGCGTCGGCGCAGCGCCCAGCCCACCATCATGGCGGACCGGCGTTTTCGCCGCAGGCGATTCTTCAACGGTGATGAACTGCACGTCCTGGAAATCGAAACCGAGGTTGTCGATCGCTTCCTGGATGAGATCGCCGTACCGGTCACCAATGTTGGTAAGTTCCTGAGTTGGAACTCGCACATACATGATGTTGCCCTTCATGTGACTGTAGCGAGTCGGTTTCAACCAGGTGTCATACGAGTGCCGGTTGATCTTCTTTTCCAGTGCGCTGAGTATTTGTACCCACGGGTCGACGGCAGCAGCAGAACTGGTAGCGGACATATTTAAGAATCCTGAATAATGCCCCAACGTATCTCTCTCTTTATTTTTCTTTCGGTCCGGTTCGTTGCCGAACTTGGTTTTTGAAAGCCGCGAGAGTTCATGGCACGTAAGGTTCGCGCCGTTCACCATTGCGGAGTTGTTGAAGCTGGTTGAATCCGATCCGGTTTACTTCACCTGGTTGAGTTCCAGGAGTCCCTTGCTTCACTACCCGGATGGGCCACCCTGGGTTCCGAATTGCCACGCGCTCAGGGTGACTGATTTCGTGTAGCTAATCTGCATACTAGCACACAAAATCTTCAGTCGTAACCGAACATCACCTCTTCTTTTTACTGAGTGATGTTCTTTCTTAGACTCAATGAAAAATCTGTCAAGTGTCAGATTTCTAACTGTTGCAAAGAATGTGCAGAGAAGAATTTTTTGCAAAACGAAAGATGTCCTTGACGTCTGCGAGCGAATTGTGTGGCACGAAATGAAACAAAAAGGCCCGCGCGCCGGCGGGCCTTAGAACACAACAGTGTGACTTACGCCACAGTGACAGGTTGCGACACTTCCTTCAATGCAGTTTCCGCATTCAACATTTTTGCAATCGCGTGAATCACCGATGCAATACGCACGGCAGCGAGAATCTTTTCTTCCGCTACACCTTTATCGCGCAATGTCTTTTCGTGCGAATCGACACATGCGCCGCAGCCATTGATCGCCGACACGGCCGTCGACCACAGTTCGAAATCAAGATGATCAATGCCATGCGTGCGCATAAAGTTCATTCGCAGTCGCGCGGGAAGAGTCTTGTACTTCTCATTCGACGTGAGGTGCAGGAAGCGATAGTAGATATTGTTCATCCCCATGATTGCAGCCGCGCCTTTCGCCGCATCGAGCTGTTGCTCCGATAAGTGTTGCGACGCGGCCTCCACCACGCTCTTCAGCAGATCGGGATTTCCCGCGGCATATGCGCTGGCCACTACCGTGCCCCATGCCTGCAAGGGTGTCAGGTCCGTCTGTTGCGTCACTACGCCGGAGAAGTTCAGTTTCAGATCTTTCGCGTGTGCCGGAATTGAATCCAGCAATGTTTCCAAACTCATCTTTGTCTCCTGAATCATTCCGGGTGAGCGGCAACGACCATCTCACCCGGACACAACTAACGACCAATAACTAACAACTGAGAGCTGCTTTTAGACGTGCAGCGTTTCCTGACCCTTCTGCCAGTTGCAGGGGCAGAGCTCGTCGGTCTGCAACGCATCGAGCACACGAAGCACTTCCTGCGGATTGCGTCCCACCGAAAGATCGGTAACGTAAGCAAACCGGATCACGCCTTCGGGATCCACGATGTACGTCGCGCGCTGCGCCACACCGGCGTTCTCGTCGATGATGCCGAGCTGGCCCGTCAGTTCCCGCTTGATATCTGCCAACATCGGGAAGGGGAGGTTTTTCAGATCTTCGTGATGCACGCGCCACGCGCGGTGTACGAACTCGCTATCAACCGATCCGCCCAGGATCTGCGCATCGCGGTCCGCGAATTCCTTGTTCAGTTTGCCGAACGCCGCAATCTCGGTCGGGCAAACAAAAGTAAAGTCCTTCGGCCAGAAGAAGTACACCTTCCATTTGCCGGAATAGTCCTTATTGCTGATGGTTTTGAAAGCTTTGTCGTTGTTGTCGGTGCTCACCGTCGCTGTGACGGAGTAATCGGGGAACTTCTCGCCTACGCCTAACATGTTTCTTTATTCTCCTTTAAGAATAAGCTGGTGTTGAAAACCTGGTTTTGAGAAGTGACATGAACCGCCACTTCTGTTTTATGACTGAATGCTGTTTGCTGAATACGGATTACTTCTTTAATGCGCATTCCGCGCACAAGCCCTGTATCTCCACCGCCACCCGCTCGACTTTGAACCCCTTCGGCAGCTTCCGCCGCACCTGTACCGGATCGAGATCTTCGTCCTCAATGTCCATAACCTTCTTACATTGCGTACAAATCAGATGATGATGCGAGTGCGTGTTCCAATCCACCCGCAACGTCCCATGGTGCGGACTCAACTCGCGAAGAATGCCATGCTCCACGAAGGTGTGCAGCGTCTTGTAAACGGTGGCTAGTGAAATTGCCGGAATCTTCTCCTTCACCACCGCGTATACCTCTTCCGGCGATGGATGGTCCGGCATCTCAGCCATCGACTCGAAGATTGCCTGGCGTTGATGCGTTACCGCCAGGCCGCTCTTCCTGCATACTTCCCGGAAATCAGGCAAAGGAATCATTTAATAGATTTTATCAAATAATAAAACTTATTGAACTGTACGAGAAATAGATGTCCGCAGTTTTCGACCGGATTCAACAATTCCTGTGGACATTGTCCGATTGAGTGTTTTCTTGCTCAGATCGCCAGATCGTTTATTGTGTATTACTTAGCTTCCTCGGCCACGTTTTGTCTCCTTTTTGCCACACACCTTCTTCGCAAGTTCCGGGTTAATCTAGACATAGCGGTCTTCTATTGGCTCACGAGCAGACAATTCGAGCCGAAGCTTCCTGTAGCGGTGTTGGCCTCCATAGCGGTGCGCGCGTCAACATGCGCATCTTGCCGGCGCCCGCTGGGTCAGGAATCATCTTCCGGCGCACCGACCTCGACGGCTTCCAGATCGAAGCCACGTCCCGCAACGTTGCGAAAGTTAGCTACGCCACATCCTTAATGAAGAAGGGCGTGCTCATCTCCACCACCGAGCACCTTCTAGCGGCCTGCGTCGGAGTTGGACTCGACAATGCCATCGTCGAGCTCGACAATCTTGAGTTACCGCTACTTGATGGCAGCGCGCAGCCGTTCGTGGAGATGATCCTCGACGCCGGACTTCGTCGACAGCGCCGTGAGCGCACGTACTACCGCATCCTGCGCGAACTCGAGCTTCACGAGGGGGATAAGTTCATCGGCGTCTATCCCGGCGCGGGTTATTCGGTTTCTTATGCCATCGATTTCCCGCATCCGCTAATCGGAAGGGAAATCTTCGAAGTTGAACTCAGCAACGGACAGTTCCGTAACGAAATCGCCGCCGCTCGTACCTTCGGTTTCAAGCACCAGGAACAGCAGATGAAGAACATGGGCTTGATCCGCGGCGCGTCGATGGAAAATGTAGTCGTTCTAACGCATGACTCGGTACTCAACGGTCCGCTGCGCTTCTCCGACGAGTTCGTTCGCCACAAGGTGCTCGATCTCATTGGTGACCTGGCGTTGCTCGGTCGCCGCATCATCGGCCGCGTAGTGGCCAACCGCGCCGGACACGCCATGCACACCGCTCTTGTATCGCGGCTGTTAAAGGATCCGGCGCTCTGGGAAGAAACCACCGAAGAAGATGCGCTGCTGCCGGAGTCGCGCATTCCTATCGCTGCGATTCCGGTCGCGCAGTGAATCGGGCCAGCATCCGGTTCGGCAATGCCATCGGCGGAAACCGCGGATAAGTTCCATTGACTCTGTTTTCTCATAAGCCTAGGTTAGAACTGTGAAAAGCTGGATTCGCCCTCTAATTACGATTCTTCTTTTGCTGGCGATCCTGTGTGTCTGCATCTCTCACCGTGATGCCGAACTTCTCGCCACTGCTTTGCGCGCTGCCCAGGCTGCGCTCGCCGTCATACTCGGCGTAATCTTTTTCGCCCGCCTCATACCGTCGTGGCTATCCGAGCCCATTCTTTCAACCGGTACCGTCGTTGACATCATTCAGCAACATACCTCCCACAAACCCTCCGCGTTCGCCGTCCTCATCTGCTGATCCTCGGCTGTCAGCCATCCGTTCAGAGTCATTGATCATCGCTGATAAGGGGGAGAGGAATAGGTGAAGATTTCTGGAATTCGCGTAGCCGTTTTAAGTGTTGCCGCGCTTGGTATCGTCGGGGGAAGCCTAATGGCTCGCCATACTTCCGTTACCAAACTGCACGAGGCTGAAAGAGCCGCAGTCGCCGGTTCCGCAGCCGCTGCTCAGGTCTTGCAGCTTCATAAGGACGTTGTTTCGCAGGTAGAAATTCGCGCCGGTCAGCTTTTTGGCGATCTGCTTCGTGCCCAGGAGGTTGACGCCGCCACCGCTGCCGAAATCACCAGTGCCGCACAATCGGTGTTCAGGTTCCGCCAACTTCGCGCCGGCCAGCAAGTCGATTTTGTTCGCCGTTTCGATGGCGCATTGAAAGCGGTCTGTCTGCACAGCGGATGGGATCAGCAGGTGCGGATCATCCGTTCCGCGTCTGGATTCAATGCTTCTGTCGAAACCATTCCGTCCCAGACAAAGACCACAGTAATCGAAGGCAAGATCACCGATTCCTTGTTCGACGCCGTCCTCGAGACTGGCGAGCATCCGGAGTTGGCAGTACGTCTGGCTGAAATCTTCGCCTACGATCTCGACTTTTACAGCGATCCTCGTCCGGGTGACACGTTCCGCCTGGTGTTCGAGAAGCGCACGATCGACGGCAGCGATAGCTCAGCCTACGGACAGATCTACGCCGCCGAATATGTGAATGGCAGCCGCAAGTTCGACGCCGTACTCTTCCACGATCCTGACGGCAAGCCTGCTTACTACACCGCTGACGGCAAGTCGCTGCAGAAAGCTTTCCTGCGTTCACCGTTGAAATTTGCCGCCCGCATCAGCTCGCATTTCAGCCGCAGTCGTTTTCATCCTGTGTTGAAGATCTATCGCGCTCACCTTGGTACCGACTACGCTGCTCCGGTCGGTACGCCCGTGCAGGCTGTCGCCAACGGGCGTGTCGAGTTCTCAGGACGCAAAGGTGGCGACGGTAATATGGTCGTAGTACGACATTCGAACGGATATGAATCCTATTACCTGCACCTGTCTCAACGCCTAGTTCGCGCCGGCCAAAGCGTGCAACAGGGACAACGCATTGGGCTGGTGGGAGCTACAGGTCTGGCGACCGGTCCGCACCTCGACTTTCGCCTTCGCCGGCACGGGACCTTTGTCGATTTCGAGCGCATGAAGCTGCCGCCATCCAATCCAGTCGCCGCCGGAGACCAGCCTGCGTTCTTCGCCGAGCGGGACAAGTGGATGACCATGATTCACGTCGCACCAAACGACAATACTCAGGTAGCGAAAACACCTGCGGCACCTGGTATCGCCGCGGCAGACTGATAGAGAGCATGAACAGTAATGAATGCAGGTGGCCGTCGTGCGCTCGTTTACCGCTTACCGTTTACCGATTAGAGTTTCCCTGCGTTACCTTTTTCCCACTCCCCGCATTCTCTTAGTTGACAGCCGCGGAGACCAGGTTGAGCACGCAAGTTCAGCCACACGATAACGATGACGAGCAGCTCCTGATCGAGGCCGCGCAACGCGACCCGCGCCGCTTCGGCGAGCTCTTCGAGCGCCACGCGCATCGCGTGTACGCGTTCATCGCCCGGCGTGTGCGCGAACGGGATGAGGTCGAAGATCTCACATCCGAAGTCTTCCATCTCGCGCTGAAGAATCTGAAGCGCTACGAGTACCGTGGCGTGCCGTTCTCGGCCTGGCTGTTCAAGATTGCCGCGAATACGATTGCACAGCACGGGCGCGATCTGGCGAGAAATAAGGAAGCTCCGCTCAAAGATGCGCCGGAGCCGACTACGGACGAAGACGCCGAGCGCCGTGCCGTGTTGTTCGATCTGCTGCGCACGCTACCGCCGGATCAGCAGAAGGTGATTCGCCTTCGTTACGCCGAGCAGAAGAGTTTGCGCGAGATCGCCGGCGAAATGGATCGCAGCGAGGCCGCCGTCAAGCAGCTTCACTATCGCGCGCTGGAGAACCTGCGCCGGCACATGGAGGGACGCCATGCCAGATGACGCTAAGCGCTCCCTGATGGACCAACTCGAGAGCGCGGTAGAAACGATGTTGCGCGGA
>CAYWSM010000489.1:0-2099 GCA_964460935.1 uncultured Terriglobales bacterium
TTCTTCAGTGACAACAGGATTTTGGCCAGGTAATTGGGCGGAATTTCGGCTTTTTCAGCCAGTTCTTTGCCCAGCATGGAGCGCTCTTTGCGATCCTTCGCCAGTTGCGTGAGGGCTCGCAGCGCGTACTGTGATGTAACCGATAGCACTTGTTGACCTGCGGATGTTCAACTCCATATTCCTCCCGCAGAGCGCAAATTACTTGTGATTTTGATCACAATTAGGAGTGATGTTCCATACGGCCCGGTTCTTCGATAGACTAGTAGCTCCGGCACGCCTCCTCGGCCTCAGTATGGCGTCGGCAAGTCTTTGATTTTCAGCCACATCTGTGGAATCGCTGGACTGCCGGTCCGAATCAATATTCTATGGCCTCTCATACGCAGGAATATTCGTCCACCGCAGTGCAAAACGGGGTTGAACCCGAACGAGAACGAGTTTTTGAAGCCTTCCGCCGCTGGGGTTACCTACAGGCCAACCTTGACCCGCTAGGACAGTTATTGCAGCCGATGCCTCTGCCCGAGCTCGATGAGCTTTCCGGACCGTACGTGGAAGAGGCCCGGCACGTGTACGCCAACACTGTTGGCGCTGAGTTCATGCACATTCTCGATCCCGAGAAGCGGCGCTTCATCCAGGAACAGCTCGAAGGTGAGCCCACGCCTGTCGATCAGCGCCATACGCTTGAGCTGCTGGTCAAAGCCGACGAGTTCGAGAATGTGATCCAATCGCGGTATCTCGGTACCAAGCGTTTCTCGTCCGAGGGCGTCACATCCCTGCTTTCCTTTCTCGATGAGACCCTCAACTACGCTGCCGAACGCGAGGCCAAGCAGGTCGTTCTGGCAATGAGCCACCGCGGACGCTTGAACGTTATTGTCAACATCATGGGCCGCGATCCGTCGGAGATTTTCGCCAGGTTCGAGGATGTCGATCCGCGTTCCACTCTCGGCGGCGGCGACGTGAAATACCACATCGGCGCAACCGGCATGTTCACCGGACGTAACGGCGCCCAGGTAAAGATGCACCTGGTTTCCAACCCGAGCCACCTCGAAGTCGTTGATCCTGTCGCTCTCGGACGCACGCGCGCCAAGCAGAATCATTTTGGATTCGGCAAGGAAGGAATCGACAAGGTCTTCCCGGTTCTTATCCACGGCGACTCGGCTTTTGCTGGGCAGGGTGTCGTAGCAGAGACACTCGGCTTTGCCCACACGAAGGCATATACGGTTGGCGGCGCCATTCACCTGATCGTCAACAACCTGATCGGCTTTACCACCGAGCCTTACGAATACAACAGCTCACGCTTTACCACCGATCTTGCAAAACGAATTGATGCGCCCATCTTCCACGTGAACGCCGAAGATCCCGACGCCGTTGTTCGCATCGCGCGTCTGGCTATCGAGTATCGCTATCGATTCCACCAGGATGTGTTCGTTGACCTGATCGGTTATCGCCGCCACGGCCATTCTGAAGTGGATGATCCGACCATCACACAGCCGGTCCGCTACGCCAAGATTAAGGATCATCCGCCTCTCTCTCAGATTTATGCCAAGCAGCTCGGCATCGACATTTCGCAGATGTCCGGGAAGGCGCGCGCCGAATACTCCGACGCCCAGCGTCGTGCCAAAGAACTGAAGAAGATGCCGGTGTTCGCCACTCACCCGACATATTGGGATCGTTACAAGGGTGGGTCCTACAAGCCGGAATACGAGGTTCCGACTGCAATTACGCCGGATCAGGTGATGCACATCGCAAAAGCGATCGCCCATCCGCCTAGCGACTTCTCCGTTCACCCCAAGATCCAGAAGCTTCTGGAGCAGCGCATGGAAATGGCTGAAGGCAAGCGTGCAGTCGATTACGGCATGGCCGAAGCGCTGGCCTTAGGGTCGCTGCTGATGCAAGGCGTCCACGTGCGGCTCAGCGGGCAGGATTCCGAGCGCGGCACCTTTAACCACCGTCACGATGTTCTGGTGGACATCAACAACGAAAGCCAGTACTTCCCGCTGCAACATCTCGCGCCGGATCAGGGCGTCTTCGAGGTTTATAACTCGACGCTGTCGGAAGCCGCCGTGCTCGGTTTTGAATACGGTTACAGCCGCGACTTCCCC
>CAYWSM010000490.1:0-10176 GCA_964460935.1 uncultured Terriglobales bacterium
AACCAGTTGCGTGCTTTGCGCATCTCGGTTTCACGGCGCAGTTCGAAGAGTTGCAGAATTACTTGTGCATCTGCTGGGGTGGCCATTTCCTTCTCCTGTAGGGGATATTGAGATTTCTTCGGTTAAGCGAATCTGAAAGAAATTCAGATTCTCTACAAAGTATAAAGCCCGGCTGGTTAGCCGGGCTTGAATTAGCTTCTCATTCCATTACGCCACTTGGGTTGACGCCAGTTCGGGCGCTTCCCTTTCGTAGTCGCATTTCTCGTTCGGGCACGCGATCACCGGACCCGTCTTCAGAAATGGCTTCTGCACTAGGTAGTCGTGTCCGCACTTGGGGCACTTTTCCGGGATCGGCTTGTATGCCGAAGTGAACTTGCATTTTGGATAGCGCGAGCACCCATAGAACGAATTTCCACGCCGGCGTGCACGCTTCTCGACCAGTTCCCCTTCTTTGCACTCCGGACACTTCATGCCAATGAAGTTCTGCTTCACGTACTTGCAGTCCGGATAACCCGAGCACGAGATGAACTCACCGTAACGACCATGACGGAGCAACAGATTGCGTCCACATTCCGGGCACTTTTCTTCCAGCGGAACATCCGGAATCTTCTTGCCCGCGTCCAGTCGCCGTGTTGTCTTGCAGTCGGGATAACCCGAGCACGCCATGAACTGGCCGAAGCGCCCGCGCTTGAGCACCATCGGACGTCCACAGTTCTCGCAGTACTCTTCCTGCGTCGTCTCCTGTACGTCGGCCGAGTCGAGATCGGTCAGGTTAATCGGATTTTCCTTCGTGAACGTGCAGCTATTGGGGTCATTCTTGTCGTACGCGCTACACGCGAAGAACGATCCGTGCTTGCCCCACTTCAGCACCAGTGGCGATCCGCACCGTTCGCACTTCTCTTCGGTGGGCTTCTCCATCGCCTTCAGGTTCTCCATATGCTTTTCGGCGTAGGAGAGGTCCTTCTGGAACTTCTTGTAGAACTCACGCATCGCATCGGTCCACTTCTCTTCGCCGTTCTCGATGTCGTCGAGTTCTTCTTCCAGCCGAGCGGTGTACATCGGATCGAAAATATCCTTGAAGTTTTCGACTAACAGGTCCGTTACAACCAGCCCGATCTCCGTCGGTGCGAACTTGCCGCCAACTTTCGTAACGTACTGGCGCTCCTGGATGGTGCTGATGATCGCCGCGTAGGTGGACGGACGTCCGATTCCGCGCTCCTCCAGTTCCTTTACCAGCGATGCTTCGTTATATCGCGGAGGCGGCTCGGTGAAGTGCTGTTCCGGCTTCAGCTCTTTCAGCTTGAGTTTCTGGCCGGCTTCGAGCGGCGGCAGCTTGTGCTTCAGCGCCTCGTCCTCTTCGTCCTTCGAGTCCTTCGCCTCTTCGTAAACTTTGAGGAAGCCTTCAAACTTCAGGACGGATCCGGTCACACGGAAGCGATACGATTCACTTCCCTTCGCGGCATCAATGTCCACCGTCGTCTGATCGAAAACGGCAGGCGTCATCTGCGACGCGACGAACCGCTGCCAGATCAGCTTGTAAACCTTGTACTCGTCTTCCTGCAGGTACTTCTTGATCTCGTCCGGATGGCGCAGTACCGACGTCGGACGAATCGCTTCGTGCGCTTCCTGTGCGCCTTTCTGTTTGGACTTGTAAACGTTTGCCGATTCCGGCAGAAACGGCGCGCCAAAGTGCTGCGGAATGTACTCGCGTACCTCGGCCAGCGCCTCATTTGACACGCGGGTCGAATCGGTACGCATGTAGGTGATCAGGCCGACAAGACCTTCATCGCCGAGCTCAACGCCTTCATATAAGCGCTGCGCAATCATCATCGCGCGCTTCACCGAGAAGCGCAGCTTGCGCGAAGCATCCTGTTGCAGTTTGGAGGTAGTGAACGGCGCTGCTGCATTGCGTCGGCGTTCCTTTTTCTCGACCGACTTGACGGTCCAGTCAGCGCTTTCCAGAAACGAGGTGATCTTTTTCGATTCTTCTTCGTTCGGAACCTCGATCTTCTCTTCGCCGCGGCCGATCAGGCGGGCATCGAATGCCGGCGGCTTGGGACCGGCAAGATGGGTGTCAATCGTCCAGTATTCCTGCTTGACGAATGCCTTGATCTCGCGCTCGCGCTCAACGATCAAACGGAGAGCTACGGTCTGCACGCGTCCGGCGGACAGGCCGCGACGCACTTTGTCCCACAGTAGTGGCGATACCTGGTAACCGACAATGCGGTCCAGAACGCGACGTGTCTGCTGCGCATCGACCAGGTTGCGATCGATTCCACGTGTGTGCTCAAAAGCTTCTTTCACCGCACGCTGCGTAATCTCGTTGAACGTCACGCGCTGGATATCGACACCGCTGGCTTTCTTCTTTTTCTTGCCATCGAAGCCGTCGCCGCCGAGTTCTTCAGCCAGATGCGCAGCGATAGCTTCGCCTTCGCGGTCCGGGTCAGGCGCGAGATAGATGGTCTCAGCGGTCTTCGCCAGCTTCTTAAGCTTCGTGAGAACTTTTTCCTTGCCAGGAATAACGATGTAGTTAGTTTCGAAATTGTCGTCGACATCCACACCAAGATTGTTCTTGGGCAGGTCCTTCACGTGTCCGTATGAAGCTTCGACACTGAACCCCTTCCCCAGATATTTCTGGATGGTTTTCGCCTTTGCCGGCGATTCGACGATGACTAATCCTTTTGCCAATTTCTTCCTCTATTTTCTGAGCGCTTTTTCGACACTAGCACGAAATTCGCTTGCATGTCAGTTCATCAGTTCGTCAGTTCATCAGTTTCTCAGATCTAAGATGAGCGGCAAGCGACGCCAGCATGCGTTTCACTTCAATAACTTGCGAATGTAAATTGGCGTGTTGCTCGCCCATAGAAAACTTAGGTCGCGAGACAATCGTAAGTGATACTGAACCTCACTGGCTGATCCCATCGCAATATGCAAATATCGGACTAGCTTTGCATTACCTCTTCAGCCGCACCCCTCACGCGCTTGCTCTACGAAGTTGAGAAATTAGTCCGTATCGCTCATCCTCGGGAAAGATCCTCGTGCACTTATAAATATCAAGGGTTAGATGGTGAGCCTTGTTCCATACTTTCAAGTTCTCGTAATCTTGCATTGTTTGCCCCGTATTTGATGAACTGAAAAACTGATGAACTGACGAACTAAAATGTCTTTACGTAATTCTTCCCCGGCAACTGCCGAATCTTTCCATTGATCTCCAACTCAAACAGCGCGGCAAACAACTCCGACGACGACATCGTTCCGCTCAGTTGTTCGACCAGATCATCGATGTGCACGGAATCGTCGGCTTTCAACAATCCGTAAATCTTCTTCTCGTGCGGCGACATCGTTGCGCCGTCGAATAGAGATGCTGTCGATGGGGTGCCGGATGCAGAGGGCCTCTCTGCCTCGAGTTGCAGGCGCATTTCCGACGGCAACTCCTCCCAGACATCCTCCCACGTGGCCACGAGCTTAGCGCCCTGCTTTATCAACGTGTTAGGACCCCAGGAGAGTTTATTCGTGACGTTCCCGGGAACGGCATACACTTCTCTGCTTTGTTCCAATGCGCAGCGGGCGGTGATGCGCGTTCCGCTGTACTCGCCGGCCTCGATTACCAGGACTCCTGCCGACAATCCACTGATAATTCGGTTGCGAATAGGAAAGTTTTGCGGAGCCGGAAAGGTGCCGACCGGGAACTCGGAAATGATCGCGCCACCGAGTGCCAGAATCTGATCTGCGAGTTTGCCGTTCTCGCGGGGATAGATGACATCTACTCCCGTTCCCAGGACCGCGACCGTCTTACCCTTGGCGTTCACCGCCCCGCGGTGAGCTGCGCTGTCCACGCCCCGGGCAAGCCCACTAATAATGATGATCCCACTGCCAGAAAGGTCGCAGGAGAGGCGTTCGGCCATGCCTACCCCGTACGGCGTGGGGTGACGCGTGCCAACGACCGCCATACCGGGCATGGAAAGAATCGAGGCGTCTCCGCGTACATACAGACAGAGTGGCGGATCATAGATCTCCATCAGCCGTGCCGGGTACTCGGGATCACCAATGGCAACGATTTTCGCCTCGGCGGTGCGTGCTTTCGCCAGTTCTTCTTCAGCCTTCGTTAATGACGATCCATTCGCGATGGACTGGGCAGAAATCGCCATCAAGCCGGCTGCTTCCAGTTCAGTCAAGGATGCGTGGAAAATGGCATCGGCCGAACCGAAATGCTGCACCAGTTTGCGCCCACGCGTGGGACCAAGCCCAGGGGTCAGCGTCAGGGCTAGCCAGTAATCGTGTTGCGAAATATTGCTTTGAATCGGCATTTTCACGTCCTGCATCGAGATTTGCGGCGCACAGACTACGGTTCCAAACAAAGCAGAGTCAGGAAATGTGTGTACATACCCTGATACAATCGAGTGTTTGCTATGCGCCGTTTACGCATTTCTGCAATCTCATTTCTGAACACTGCCCCGTTGATGTGGGACTTCGAGCATCCCGGGAGCGCCGATCCCAAACTGCTCGAAAACTTCGAATTCTCCTACACAGTCCCGTCGAAGTGCGCCGAGCAACTGGCAGCCGGAACCGCTGATATCGGGATCATTCCCTCCATTACTTACGCGACAATTCCCGGTTTGGCGATTCTTCCCGATGTGGCTATCGCGTCGAAAAATGCCGTACGAAGCATCCTGCTGGTGCTCAACAAGCCGGTCGAACAGATTCGGTCTGTGGCGTTGGATACCTCTTCCCGCACCTCAGTGGCTCTCACGAAAATCTTGCTGACCAAGTTTCTGCGCGGCCAGCGTGAGCGGAAATACGTCGCCATGGATCCCAATCTCGACTCGATGCTCGCGAACTGCGATGCCGCATTGCTGATCGGTGACTCGGCGCTGCAGGTGGATTGCACTCGGTACTATGCAATCGATCTTGCGGAATATTGGCGGCAGTTCACCGGAAAGCCATTTGTTTTCGCCTTCTGGGCCGTGCGCTTTGCGTCACTCACCGAGGGAGCGCAAGGATACGATCTCGGAGAGGTGTTCAGCCGTTCGCGCGACCATGGGCTCGAACCGCAAAACGTGCGGCAGATCGCGCGTGAATGGGCGACTCGGCTGCAATTAACCGAAGATGACGTCATCAGCTATCTCACCCAAAACATTCACTACGCGCTGGACCGCGGAAATACAGAAGGTCTTGAGCTCTTTTACCGGTACGCAGCCGAACTGGGCCTGATTGCGGAAGCACCTACTCTACGAATGTTAGGCGCGGCTTCGTTCAATCTGTATCGATAAATGTTAGTTTTCCTCCTCTCCGGCGACAGGCATCGCATCGGCTGCATGGCCAAAAACACTGAACGTCTGTTTTTGTCCGCCCGTAGGTTCAAACGTCACCCGAATCGGGTTGCGATCCCAATGCGGCGCAGTGCACTCCGATTCTGGCTCCTCCCCATTCTTCGCGTCACCGAGTTTCTGCCGCAGTATCGGCTTGCGGCTCCCGATCTGTGCCACGACCGCGTACACCTTTTCCGCATCATCGGAAACCCCGCAGTAGGCGATGTAATCGCGGAACCAGCTTGAAGACGAGTAGAAGGGATCGTAGTCAGGCAAATTCAGTTGCGAAATGCGTGCTGTGGCGCGATCCACCAGCAACCAGCCTCCACGCTGCCACTTCCACCGGTGTTTTTTAGTATCAGAATCGCCGGGCAAAGAGTCGTTGAGGCGAAACGCCTTCCGAACCACGAAATAGCGGTCCGTAACTTCGTGGACGTCGCCGGTCGTAAATTCCTTGATTGCTCCGTTCACCAGCAGTGGCCGAATCTTGATCTCGATGGATTTCTCTTCTTGGGGACCGAGGAAGAAAGGCACTTTCATCCATGCGCCAAAGGTAACCACTTTAGGTTTTGCAGCTGCAACGAGAGGAACGCTCAGGATCAGAACAGCGAGGGCCGTCAACACGCACTTCATGCTGCAAGGCTAAAGCGAGATGTCTAAGCGCTGCAAGCAAACAGACTTTGACAGACAACCAAAATGCCGGATTTTCATTCCCATTTCGAACATGGATGCAATTAAGCCTCCACGGCGGAAGTCCGCCCGCATCCTGGTTGTGGATGACAACCGGGATAACGCCTTTTTGACAAAGGAGTTACTGCAATCGGACGGCTATGAAGTGCAGACTGCCGAGAATGCTGCACGTGCCGAAAGACTTATCCGCGAGGAATTTCCCGACCTGATCTTGCTCGACGTGGTGATGCCCGGGAAGTCGGGCACCGAGTTGTGCCGCGAACTGAAGAGCAATCCCGAAACCCGCCTCATACCGATTGTGATGGTCACCGGGCTAACCGAGCGGGATGACAAGATCCGCGCCATCGAGGCTGGAGCCGACGATTTCCTGAACAAGCCGATCTTCCCGGAAGAGCTTTTCGCCCGCGTCCGATCATTGCTCAAATTAAAGGAGTTCACCGATGAGTTGGAAAGCGCGGAAGGAGTGCTGATGACTCTCGGCCTCAGCGTAGAATCCCGTGACCCGTACACAGGCGGTCATTGCGAGCGACTCGCCCGCTATGCAACACAATTAGGTCAATACCTTGGGTTGGGCGAAGAGGAACTGGTGGCTTTGCGGCGCGGAGGCTACCTCCACGATCTCGGAAAAATCACGGTTCCGGACGAAATTCTGAAAAAGGGATCGAATCTCACCGCGGCGGAGTGGGAAATCATGCGTCAGCATCCCATTACGGGGGAATCGATTTGCCGTCCCCTCAAGTCGCTTAAAGACGTTCTGCCCATCATTCGGCATCACCACGAGCACTGGAATGGCAGCGGCTATCCTGACGGGCTCAAGGGAGAGGAAATTCCACTATTGGCCCGAATTCTGCAAATCGTGGATGTCTACGATGCTTTACGAACCAAACGCCCCTATAAGCCTGCTCTGGCTCACGAAGACGCTGCCAGGGTAATGCGCAACGAGGCAGCCGCCGGCCGCTGGGACGCCAATTTGGTCCGAGGGTTTTTTGATATGCTGCGTCAGCGGCAAGCGGCCTGAACCTTTGCACTAAACCTAAATTTACGTAAATTTCCTGCCAACATCGTACAATCCTGAATGCGTCTAAGCCGCTGATGGGTTCCTATACGTACAGCATAATCATTCCCGCATACAATGAGAGTCAGCGGATCGCCGCATCTCTGAATCGCATCCTCGCCTACATTAACGAGCAGCACTGGGTCGCCGAGATTATCGTGGTCAATGACGGCTCCCGCGACAACACGGCTGACATCGTGCGCGAGTACGCCAGAGCGCATCAGATGGTTACTCTCGTCGAGAATCCCGGCAATCGCGGCAAAGGTTATACCGTCCGAAACGGCATGATGCAAGCTCGTGGCGACATCCTGCTGTTCACCGACGCCGATCTTTCTTCGCCGATCGAAGAATCCCGAAAACTCTTCGCAGCTATTGATCGCGGTGCCGACGTTACGTTCGGATCGCGCTGGCTTCAGGCCGAACTTCAGACGGAACGCCAACCGCTGTATCGCCAGGTCTTCGGTCGCATTTTCAACCTGTTATTGCGGATGATTCTTGGCCTGAAATACAAAGATACTCAATGCGGATTTAAGGCATTCACTCGCCGTGCAGCACACCATATCTTCTCGCGGCAGATGATCGACCGCTGGGGCTTCGATCCCGAGATACTCTTCCTTGCCGAAAAATTCGGATACAAGGTGGAAGAGGTGCCGGTGGAGTGGGCGCATGATAACCGCTCGAAGATCAATCCGGTGACGGATGGCTTCAAGATGTTTATGGAAATGCTCCGCGTCCGCTGGTCCGATCTAACAGGAAAGTACGACCGCGGCGTCACGGTGTACGCCGCGGGTTAAGTCGATGAAAAAAATCAGGAAGCGGCGGCGCGCCGGATGAGAAACGGCTTCGCCTGAGGGAGTGGCACCGTGATCACGCCCTTCTCCTGGTCGTCAATGACCGTGAGTTCTGCAGAGCATTCGCCGCAAAGCCAATAGAACTCCACCCGGCACACTTGCTTTTTATCTCCGGCTCTGGCGGTTTGTCGCGAGTCGATCTCGAACAACTTGCCGTCACGCAAATACCGGAATGGTTTGGAGCAGGCAGGATTGGCACACTTAGACAGCATTTTGCCTCCGCGCTGCGAATCGGTGAACGATTAAAGAGAGGAAAGGCAAACGCCCGTCCCGTATTGCATACTTGCTACGCAATATGATGCACTCTCTTTTTCCCGAGTGCGCCTGTGAAAATGTATTTTCTGTGGATCGATTTTCGAAATAAGAGTTGCTGCTAGTAAGATACCCTCTGGCAATAACATTCGCGCGATCTGAGTTCCCTAACAGCTCGCCTCGATCGGCGCTTTCTGGAGTTTTGTCTATGGGTGCGTTTTTTTCCTTCCGGCAGCGTAAGCTCTGCCTCGCCGTTGTTTCGTTTCTGGCAATTTCCTTAATTCCGGTATCGGCCATCGCGTCAACGGACGATCCCGACCTGAATGTCATCACCGAGATTCGCCAGGAAGGATTTCGTCATTCCCAGGTGATGGAGATCCTGAGCGAGCTTACCGATGGTATCGGTCCCCGACTGACCGGTTCGCAGAACGTGAAAAAGGCGAACGAATGGACGCGCGACAAGCTCACCGAATTCGGATTGGTGAATTCCCATCTGGAACCGTGGGGACCCTTCGGACGCGGCTGGTCCAACGAATTCACCTCCGTCCGTATGATCGCCCCCGACACCACGATGCTGTACGCGCTGCCAAAAGCATGGACGCTTGGAACGGAAGGCGTGGTCAAGGGTGACGTGGTGCTGGTGAAGGTCGAATCCAAGGAAGATCTTGAGAAGTACCGCGGCAAGCTGGCGGGAAAAATCGTTTTGCTCGAACTGCCCAAGCTTTCGTACAACCGTGAGGTTGAGTCGGGCCGCTACGACAGCAAGCAACTTGAGGACATCGTCAACTACACCGCGGGAAATCGGTACGAATCATTACGGGCCATGTTCATGAAGTTCCGCGCGTTGACCCGCGACGTGAACAAGTTCATGGACGAGGAGAAAGTGCTGGCCACGATCGAAGCAAGCCGCGGCGAGGACGGACTGCTTTTCGTGCAAGGCACCGAAGCCTACAAGAAAGACGTCCAACCGGGTCCGCCTGCTCTGGTGATGGCCGCCGAACACTACGGCCGCCTCGAGCGCTTGCTCGAACGCAACATTCCGGTTCAGCTTGAACTCGATATCCGCAACAAGTTCGACAACGATGACCTGATGCAGTACGACACCATTGCCGAGATCCCCGGGATCGACAAGAAGGATGAAATCGTTATGCTTGGCGGCCACCTCGATTCCTGGCACGCCGGAACCGGAGCCACCGACAACGCCGCCGGCGTGGCGGTTGTGATGGAGGCGGTGCGCATCCTGAAAGCAATTGGCGTCAAGCCCCGCCGCACCATCCGCATCGGCCTGTGGACGGGTGAAGAAGAAGGACTGCTTGGTTCCAAAGGATATGTGGCAGCGCATTTTGGCGAGCGCGAGAAACTGGCAGTGACTCCTGCTACGTCGGAGACGCCTGAGTACATGCGCCCTAAGGGCAAACTGGTGCTCAAGCCTGAACAGCAAAAAGTTTCCGCCTACTTCAATCTCGACAATGGAACCGGACGAATCCGCGGCATCTACGCGCAGGAGAACGCCGCGGTGAAGCCGATTTTCGAGAAATGGTTTGAGCCTTTCTCCGATCTCTCGGCCACGACCATCACGATGCGCAATACCGGTGGCACCGATCACCTTTCGTTCGACGAGGTCGATATCCCGGGATTCCAGTTCATCCAGGATCCGATGGACTACGAGACACGCACGCATCACTCGAACATGGATGTTTACGAGCGTGCCAGCAAGGAAGACCTGATGGAGGCGGCGGTGATCATGGCCTCATTCGTCTATGACGCGGCTATGCGTGACCAGATGATGCCGCGCAAGCCGTTCTTCGATGAAAATCCGCAACGGAGAACGAATGTCGCTTCCACTCCAGGTTCAACGGCTTCCGGCGGCGGAGGAAAATAAGCAACGCGGGAACACAATTACTTTTTGTTTACAGTTCCCGGACATATCGAATTCTGACTGGACTTAACGTTAGCTTACTTGGACAAGAGTCCCGTCTACGCCTCTGCGGTGGCAACGCAAGTTGCCACCCTTTTTCTT
>CAYWSM010000491.1:0-5025 GCA_964460935.1 uncultured Terriglobales bacterium
CACAAGATCGAAGCCGGCGCCGACATGTTCCTGATGCCGTCACACTATGAACCGTGTGGCCTGAATCAGATCTACAGTATGCGCTACGGCACCGTCCCGATTGTTCGCGCCACCGGCGGACTCGATGACACCGTTGAGTCCTGGGATCCAAAGACGGGCCGGGGAACTGGTTTCAAGTTCAGCGAATACAACGGCGATGCCTTGCTGGCGTCGATCCGGACGGCGCTCCTGGCATTTCGCGATCGCGAAGGTTGGAAGAAGCTGATGCGCAACGGCATGAGCCGCGAATACTCCTGGAGCAGTTCCGCCCGCGAGTACGTCAAAGTGTACGAGCGCGTAAAGCAGATGAAGTCTGCGCTCGTGGTATAGGCAAACCGGATCAAAGCACTCCGGAATGGGAAAACTTTAGTAAATTGAGAAGGATTGCGGGCAGGGCTACGATGGCGCGGTCGGAGCCAGCTTAGCTCATGCCCAAATTTTCCGTTCTATTGCTAGCGTTTTGTTTACTCGGTTCAGCCACCGCCCAGGACATCTCATCGCCGGATAGTGAACCCTCTCTGGGAGATGTCGCTCGTCAAACCAAAGATCGCGTAAAGCAACTCGACGCCGCAATTGCGGGTGCTCGGGTGGTTGTACACAAGCGGTTTGAACTGATTTCGTCGGACGACGCCAATGATCGAGTTCGTGAACTACTGAGAGAACATAAGTTCAATGAACTTGAAGCGATCGCTGCCCAGGCTCGTTCGAGTCGCCGTCAGCTCGCAGGTGGCATTTGGCAACTGCGTGATTTCTACGACACGCTCGCTTCGCCCGAAGGTGGCGAAAACGCAGGTGTCATGGAATGGAATCAAGTGCGCGATAACCTATCAGCGTGGATATCAGAAATGCCTGGATCGTATACGGCCATGATCGCGCTCGCCACTGAGAACATGAATTTTGGATGGAAGATCCGTGGTCATGGGTACGGCGACGACGTTTCTGATGCGCGATGGAATGAGCTTGATAACCAACTTAAGTCTGCATTTACGCTCATTAGCGATCCCGTAGTGCTGAACTCCGATTGCCCTTATCGTTATGACGCGCTCATGCAGATCGGCCTATTATCTGGTTTTGGCAAGCCACAAATGCAGCAGATCTTTCAAAAGGCGATCGCCGCGGAACCCGACTACTACCACTATTACCGTCTCTACGCGAACTACCTGCAGACGAAATGGTATGGGGCGCCCGGAGAGGTAGTCGCATTTGCTGGACGAAGCGCTGACCAGATAGGCGGTCCCAAGGGCGACTTCGTTTACTTTGAGATAGCATCGCTTTTAGGCTGTGAGTGTGGCGATCCCTCCGAACTTCCCCACTTTGACTGGCCTCGCGTTAAGAGCGGTTATGCCGCCATGGAGAGAATGTTTGGAACGAGCGTGTTAAAGCAAAATCGCATGGCTTCCATGGCAGTAACCATGAAGGATTTCGAGACTGCCAGATCGCTATTCCGAGAGATCGGCAACAATTGGGATCGTGGAGTCTGGCGCTCCGAGCAGCGCTTTAGGAAGGCTCAAGCGCTCGTATCTGCTACGCAGAATGACAATACCAAGGATGCAACGGGAAGATAGGCTCTAGGCGTTCGCAACCGTATCTTCGAGGCGCTCGTAACTTTCCAATACGGCCGCGACTCCAAACCGAGTGCCGCCATCGGTTTTCTCTACCCGCAACACGCGTGCTTTGCAGCGCACCCACATATCTTTGACAGGGGAGTCGCCTTGCGGCACGGGAAACACCAGCTCCAGCTCCGAACCCTCGGAAACGCGATGGCTCAGGTACATGAAAACACCGCGTTGGCTCAAGTCGCGCGTGTGACCTGTCAGTTCTTCCGTGCTTCCGTTCTGGCCCTTCTTCACCGTGACCGGAACGTTAGCGATGACACGTTGATCGCGCCGTTGTTCCTTCTTTTCGTCGCTGGACATTCTTTCTCCGACTCACCCGAATTAATGCTGCAAGTTGCAAAGCTTATGCGAATCGACCATTGTCCGCAACCAATCGGAGCCGAGAATCACATTGCTGTTTTAGTTACGTCTGCCGGGCGGTTGCGCCTTGCGAACGCATAATAGACGGGAATACCGGCAAGAATGACTGCCGTTGCGACCAGCGAGTTAGCCAGCTTCGCCTTGAACGTGTAAACCAGTACGACACACGCGGCGATGATGAACAGAGCCGGGACGACCGGATATCCCCAGGTTTTATACGGGCGAAGTGTATCCGGTTCTTTGCGACGAAAAATGAAAACCGAAGCGGTCGCCAGCATGTAAAAGACCCACTCCGGGTAAAGAGCGAGCGAAAACAGTTGTTGAAAATTTCCGCCTAACACAACGAGAAGTGAGCCCAGCACGCCTTGAACGATCAACGAATTCGACGGCGTTCGGAATTTCGGATGGACCTTCGCCAGCGAGTGAAAGAAGTATCCATCGCGCGAGAGCGCAAACGGGATGCGCGCACCCGTCATACTGCTGCCGTTGAGCGTAACCAGCATCGACAAAGCCATTCCCGCCGACACCAGCCCAGCGCCAAACGTTCCCCATGAGATAAGCATCGCTTGCGATGCAGGCCGTGGCGACGCGGCAATCGCGTTGGCCGGCATCACGTACTGCACGGCGGCGTTCACGCCCATGTAGAGTACGGCGACCATCGCCACGCCGAGGATCAACGCGATCGGCAGGCTCTTCTGTGGATCGCGCATCTCGCCGGAGACAGTCGTCACCAGGTTCCATCCGTCGTAAGCCCACAATGCCGCAATCAGGGCGACCATGAACCCGCCGAAACCGCCGGTCGCAGCGGTGTACGAGGTATGGAAGTTGTTCCAACTTCCGTGAGCATAGGTGAATCCGCCGACCACGATGCAGGCGATCATCGCCACCTTGAGTGACGTGAAAAACAGTTGAAACTCGCCAGCCTTCTTAACACCGATGTAGTTGATGAATGTGATCAGCGCGATGGCTACGATCGCAACTCCGTGACCCTTGGTGATTGTCACCGGCGTTGACACCACCGCGTCGGACAGAAATGTCATGTGCGGAAACGTGCCAATAATGCGCACCAGTCCGATTACGATCGTTGCAAGCGAAGCAGGCTTCGCGATGAGAAAGTACGTCCAGCCGTAAAGAAATCCGCCGAGCGGGCCGTAGCCGTCGCGAACGTAAACATACTCACCTCCCGCGACCGGCTTCATGGCGCCGAGTTCGGCGTAGGTGACGGCTCCGAAAAACGACAGCAATCCGCCGACGATCCAGGCCAGATACACAATCGCCGAGGAGCCAACAGCCTGCATCATCTCCGACGGGACGAGAAAGATGCCGCTGCCGATGATCGTGCCCACGACAATCGCGGCCGCATGCGACACCTTCAGGTCGCGGGCGAGATCGACGGCGGAGTTGGTGTTAGCGGTGGTCTTTGGCATGAGCGCTATAGAACGTAGGATTGCCAACAATAAGGCTGCAAATATAACCGACCGCGAAGGTCACTGCCGAGCCAATCATGACGTACCAGGTAAAAGGAATCTTCGTCCATTGCCAGACATAAATATTGAAGAAGAATCCGACAAAAAAGCCGACCATGGCGCCAGTTTCGGTCGCTCGCTTGGTGAGCACGCCCAGCAGGAAAACACCAAGCAAAGCTCCGTATGCAACACCTGCGATAGCCAGTCCGACTTCGACCACACGTCCGCCATGCCGCGAAGCGATCGCCAGCGAAAACAAAACCAGCCCCCAGAAAATCGTCGATGCCCGCGACAAAAATAGCCGTTGTTGCTCGGTCGCGTTCGGGCGGCGGCGAAGATAGAAATCCACAATCGAACTCGAAGACAACGAGTTCAGCGCTGCACTCAGGTTCGACATTGCCGCCGCGAGAATGGCGGCAATCAGCAGGCCGGAAATTCCGTGCGGCATTTCCGAGACGATGAACGTAGGGAAGATGCGGTCGGACCGAGTAACCGCAATCGGGTTCCCAAGATAGCGATAAAACACGTACAGCATCGCGCCGATCAGCAGAAACAACGTGAACTGAAAAAGCACAAACACGCCGCTCGATAGCAGTGCAAGCTTTGACTGTGCTTCGTTTTTCGCTGCAAGGAGCCGTTGAACAATGAGCTGGTCGGTTCCGTGACTCGCGGTTGTCAGAAATGCTCCGCCAATCAGCCCGGACCAGAAGGTATAGGTCTTCCAAAAATCCCAACTGAAGCTGAAGATGTGAAACTTGTTATGCTCCGCTGCAACCGTATGAATCGTGTTCCAACCGCCGGGAACGTGGTGCAACAGCGTAAAGACACCAACAATCGTGCCTGCAACGTAAATCAGCATCTGGATGACGTCGGTCCAGATGACGGCAGCCATTCCGCCTTCGAACGTGTAAATCAACGTCAAAGCGGTGACAATTGCGATCGAGGCGACGTCTCGGCCAAAATCTCCGAATCCTGACAACATGCTAGACAGCGCAATGCCTACGACAATTGCGACGGCAAAAACGCGCACACCTTCAGCGGCTGCACGCGTGATCAAAAACAAACCGGCCGTCAGCGATCGAAGGCGCGGGCCGAAGCGGCGGTCCATCAACTGATAGGCCGTAAACAGGTCGCCGCGAAAATAGTGCGGCAGCAGGATGAAGCTGATGATCACTCGTCCTACGAGATATCCGAAGACAAGTTGCAGGAAGCTGAAATCGGTGTCGTAGGCGAGACCGGGAACGCTGATGATCGTCAGCGTGCTGGTTTCGGCGGCGACGATCGACAGCGAAATTGCCCACCACGGAATATTGCGATCGGCGAGGAAATAGTCCTTGAGTGAACGGTCTTTCTTCCGAAAACGCAGGCCAAAGATCGTGATGCCCACGAGGTAGACAGCGATAATAGTGAGATCGAGTGTGTTGAGGCCCATGCGAAGTCGGTTTTCCGGAGAGTAGCGTAGAGTGACTGCGGGTGTCCAGAAAGCAACGGAATATCCCAACGTTCATAAGGCGCGAACTTTATCCCAAGGTGCTCCGTCGTGT
>CAYWSM010000492.1:0-6523 GCA_964460935.1 uncultured Terriglobales bacterium
GCGATTCCCGCTACGAGCGGGTAAACAACCGTGGCCGTCATGCTGCCGCGGCGTACGTACTGTTGCCCAGTTTCGGGGAGGCCGTCGCAGCCGAGAAATGGCAGCGAGAGCCAATGCGAGCGTTCGTCGATATTCGTGAGTTCGGAGAAGGCCTTGCGCGCACCGATGGCCATGGCATCATCCTGCGCGACAACCGCAACGAAGCCGTGACTTTTCGAGGTGCTGAGCTTCAACCACGAAGCAACTACTTTGTGTCCGCTTTCCTCTGTCCAGTTCCCCTTCAGAATTTTCAGATCGATGTTGGCCGGTTTCTTAGCCGTGGTGCCTTGTGTGCGAAGCCTGGCGGCACTGCCGGAGGCTGGACCTTCAATGTAGAGGACGGTGCCTCCGCCGGGCGCCAGCTTCTCAAGCTGCGCAGCGTGAATGTGGCCGACAGCTTCCTGATCCACTCCGACTTCGAATACCGGGGCGCCGGTGGCTTGATGGATCCGGCTGGCGTAATCGATGTCACGATTTAACACTCCCCACGCGATTCCAGCCTTGGCAGCGGCTTCCGCTACCTGCACCATCCCGGTCCCCACAGGCTCGGTGATCACTGCGGCGAGGCCGTTGTTCTTCGCCTGAATGGCGCTGAGTATCTGCTGGCTCTGATTAACAGAATCGTTATCGGCGTAAATGATTTCTATGCTCGCGCCCATGCGCTTGGAGACGCTTTCGACGGCGGCAGCCTGCGCGCGCTGGTAATCGTTTTCACGGGTGGTGAGAGAAATAAGGATTTTGCCGCTCATGGGGGTCCTGTTCTCGAGTTAGTTCGTAACCGTTAAAGACTAGTCCTCGGAAAGACCGGTTGGCTGGAACATTTGCGGCTGATACATCACCGAAGTAACAAGAGTGTTCCCTTTCTGGCTCGTGCAATTCGGGGTTGGCACCGGTCGGGCATGTCCTTCTGGAGAGCAGGAGGCGCAAAGACGATTAGGAGAAATTCCGGAATTAACTGACAAGCAGCGAAGAGTATGGCGCCCGTAAGACGGAAGAGACGGGCGCCGAGCAGGTTTCAGTCCTGAGGAGTGAGATTACCCAGCGGTTTTGGGAATTTGTCTTTGTTGATCATGTCGTGGACGGCATCTTTGAGCTTGTCCTGATTCTTGGACGGATCTTCCGAGAGAGTATCCGCGGCCGTTCCGCGCCAGATCAATTGCTTGTTTGCCGGGTCAAACATATCGACGACCAGAGTACCCACGCGATAGTTAATTGGAGCAGTAGTCGCGGTGCTCCCAAAGCCTCCCCAGTACCAGCCGGGCCCGAGACCGTTGTAGTAGGTCTGGTATTCCTGCTGATTGTGAACAGCGCCCACGGCAGAAACTTCGAGATCTCCACCAGAGGCGACCATCTGCAATCCCAGGCCTTGCAGCGTGCTGTCGATGTCCTGCTGAATGCGTTGCTGCCAGAGCGAGTTGTCGGACTGGACGCGCAGCCAGGAGTAGGTACGGTACTTTGAAAAGTTAGCATTATGATCAAAGTCAGTGTGAACTTCTTGAGCGAGTAGCACGACCGAGAAGCAGAGGATCGCAGTAACCGAGCAGAGTGTCCTCAGGGCTTTCATGAACACCTCACAAGTAGAAGAAGGCTTTGTGGGTGTGATGCGCCAGTGAGGGCGAAGGAGGCTAAAGGCCAGCTACTTGAACAGTAGGACCATCCAGTACTGGTCGGAAGTGTTGCGGGCGTTTGCCGGATAACACGAGGTGGTCCACTGTGGCTGTGCCGGCGTCATGAACTCGAGATATATCTTCCAGGCTCTTCCCGGGAACCTTTGGCGAGAGATCTGGAATTCGCGGACTTTCTGATCAAGAAACTTGTGGGTTTCAAACACATCCGGACGCGACACGGTTGCGACCCAGCGATCATTGTTCCACCAATTCCATTCGTCGGACCAAGCGCCATTCACCAGCGTGCGTTCGCCGAGTTTAGCGGAAGAGTGCAGGTCATAGATGTGGCCATGACCGGCAGAGACATACAGATCGGCCGTAAAGGTATTTGCTTTGAGATACTCGATGGCGATCAACACGTCGTTGTTGTTCTGCTTGACGTAGAGACGAGCTAGATCGCCGAGTGGGACTATCTTGGCGTCTTTCCATTCACTATCCGAGAGTTTGCCATCGAGCATGATAGGTTTGCCGCGAGGGACACTTACAGCTTGAGCAAGCAGCGCGCCGGAGCAGAGAAGGAGGAGGATAAGATGTCGCAAGGGCTCTCCCGATGATGACAGACGAAGCTGGCGAAGGAAAGTTAGCACATGTAGCGTTGTACCGGCCCGTCGGCCAGGCGGAGTTGGACCTCATTCGAGATTCCGGTATGAGGGCATTTCCACCGCGCTTACCGGAGCAGCCGATCTTCTACCCGGTTACGAATCAGAAGTACGCCGATCAAATTGCGCGCGACTGGAATACAAAAGACGAACGCTCAGATTTCACCGGATACGTATTGAGGTTCGTGGTGGATGCGGAGTATCTAGAACAATTTCCGGTAAGGCAGGTTGGGGACCGGGAACACCGAGAGTATTGGATCCCAGCCGGCGAACTGGAGGAATTCAACCGCCATATCGTCGGAAAAATCGAAATTGTGGCGGTTCACAAAAATGTTAATCGGCGCTAGCTCAGCTTCTTGTCCAGGAGTTCGTTTACGACTGCCGGGTTCGCCTGACCTTTCGTAGCTTTCATTACCTGTCCGACGAAGAAGCCTTTCATGGTCGTCTTCCCCGCGCGGTATTGTTCGAGTTGTTTGGGGCTGGCGGCGATGACTTCGTCGATGATCTTTTCGATTGCGCCTGTATCGCTGATCTGTTGCGGCTTTTCGCGCTCATAGACGATCGGGAAGTCTTCGCCGGTTTCGAAGCAGCGGTCGTACAGGTCTTTCAGGATTTTGCCGCTGATGGCGCCGGTCTCGACGAGATCGGCGGACATAGCTATGCCCTTCATCGAGATTGGCGACTGCTCGATGGCGAGGTTCCTGGCCTTCAGGCGGCCCTGAAGTTCGCTCTGCACGAGGTTAGCGACGCGCTTGGGATTTTTTGCGCCTTTGGCCGCTTCCTCGAATTGGTCGGCAAGCGTTTTGGACGCGGTGAGTACCCCAGCGTCGTAGGGAGTGATACCGTATTCGGCGACCATGCGATCGCGGCGCGCGTCGGGAAGTTCCGGCATCATGCTGCGAATGCGAGTCTGCATCGACTGATCGACGACGAGCGGGAGCAGGTCGGGCTCGGGGAAATAGCGGTAGTCGTGCGCGCGTTCCTTGGAACGCATGGCGTACGTCTTGCCCTGGTCCGGGTTGTAGAGGCGGGTTTCCTGCAGGACCTTTCCGCCTTCCTCCAAAATGCCGATCTGGCGCTCGATTTCGTACTCCAGCGCCTCACGGATGAAACGGAAGGAGTTGACGTTCTTCACTTCCGCCTTGGTGCCAAACTCTTTCTGGCCTACGGGACGAACGCTAACGTTAGCGTCGCAGCGGAGAGAGCCTTCCTCCATGTTGCAGTCGCTGACGCCGGTGAAGAGGATGATCTCCTTGAGCTTGGTGAGGTACTCGTAAGCTTCCTGCGGCGAACGGATGTCGGGCTCGCTGACGATTTCGCATAGCGGTGTGCCGCAACGGTTCAGATCGAGCGAGGTGTATTCGGCCGAGCCTTCGTGCAGGCTTTTGCCGGCATCTTCTTCGAGATGCAGGCGGGTGATGCCGATGCGCCTTTTCTGGCCGTCAACTTCGATGTCAATGTGTCCGAATTCGCCCAGCGGCTTGTCGTATTGTGAGATCTGGTAGCCCTTGGGCAGGTCCGGATAGAAGTAGTTCTTGCGGGCGAAGATGGAAGTTTCGTTGACGCGGCAGCCCAAGGCCATCGAGGCGAGAGTAGCGAATTCCACGACTTTCTTGTTCAACACGGGCAGCGCGCCGGGCAGACCAAGGCACACCGGACAGACGTTCGTGTTTGGCAGTGCGCCAAATTTATTCGAGCATCCGCAGAAGATCTTCGATTCCGTGAGCAACTGGACGTGGACTTCAAGTCCGATGACAGGTTCGTACTTGGCACGCACTGCGGCGGGCAGTGTGGTCGTGGTAGCCATGACTCTAGTTTCAGGTTTCAGGTTGCAAGTTGCAAGTGGGACGCTGGTTAGGCCGCACGGGCAGTGGCACGGCCGCAGAGAAATTCCAGAGTCTTCTGGTTGAACTCTTCTATCTTTTCGTACAGTGGCGCGTGGGCGCATCCTTCAAAGATCAGCAGTTCCGAGTTGCGAATTTTGGATTTCAGGCGGTTCGCGTATCGCGTTGACGTGACCATATCCTGGCTGCCGACAGTGATCTGGGTAGGTGCGGTGATGCGTTCCAATTGGGCCACGCAATCGTGAGACAGAACCGCATTTGAATGTTGCATGAACGCACGGACAGGCTGCGCGGGACGGCTGCGCACGAAAGCGGCCAGCGATTCGATGTAGTCGGGCCGGTCCTGGTAAAGCTCGGGCGTGAAGCACCAGGGGAAGAGGCCACGAATCACCAACTCCGGCACGCTATTGAAATGAGTGGCGAGCGCCTGCCAGCTCTCAATCACGGTCTTCAGGAATGCGTCAGTTTTGTCCCATCCGGAGTGTACGGAAAGAGAGATGACTTGTTCTGGATGCTTGGCGGCCATCCATAGGCCCACTCCGGCTCCGAGAGACAGTCCCGTGATATGCGCACTATCGATTCCGAGCGCCTGCATGAAGGCCGAAACATCGTCGGCAAACAGTTCGATTGAATAAACACCTTCCGGCTTGTCGCTTTCACCAGTCCCGCGCAAGTCGAGGGAGATGCACGTGAAGTGTTTGGCGTATTCGGCGATCTGAAAGGCGTAGCAGGCATGGTCGGCGGTGAGATAGGAATCAGGATGAGAGGCTGTCCGCTTCCCTGTTGCTCAAAATACATGGTGATGCCGTTTGCTTTTACGGTGGGCACGAGGAGGTCCTCCTATGTGGGATGGTCGGGACCGAAGGGCCGGAGGGTCCGCACATTATATGCCCTTTGGCATCTCATCGGGGACGACAGCCTACGCCGCGGAAGTCGCAATGTTGCGGGCGAATCCCCGTTAAATCTTGCTCAATGCCTGATCGAGATCTTCGATCAGGTCATCGATATGTTCGATTCCAACGGAAAGGCGAAGGAGATTTTTTGGCGTCGGCGTGCCGGGAGGCTCGACGGAATAGCGGTGATCGATCGTTGTTTCTACGCCGCCGAGGCTGGTGGCACGCGTGATGAGTTTCAGGTGGGAGGTCATTGCCAATGCCTCTTTGTCCGATCCCTTTACCAGGAATGACAGCAGGCCGCCGTAACCGCCGCGCATCTGTTGTGCGGCTATCTCGTGGCCGGGATGAGCCGGCAATCCGGGATAAAGAACGGATTCCACATTCGAATGCGATGAAAGGTATTCGGCAATCGCGAGGGCATGCGAGGCCTGGGAGCGGACACGTAATGGAAGCGTTCGAATACCGCGAAGCAACAGCCAGCATTCAAATGGGGAAGGAACGGCTCCGGCAGTGGACTGCAACATGCGAATGCGGTCGAAGAGCGGCGTCTTGGTGCGAGCGATGATGGCACCACCGAGAATGTCGCTGTGGCCGCCGAGGTACTTGGTGGTGGAATGCATCACCATGTCGGCCCCGAGATCGAGCGGCTGTTGCAGAACTGGGCTGGCGACGGTGTTATCGACGATGGAGGTCGCGTCCTGCTGGCGGGCGATTTCGCAGATGCGGCGGATGTCAGTGACTCGCATCATCGGGTTCGTGGGCGTTTCGATCCAGACCAACCTGGTCTCGCGGCGCATGGCGGCCTGCACATTGGCGGCGTTGCTGGTGTCGAGGAGCGTAAAGGTAAGTCCCCAATCGCGGTAAACCTGCTCCAGCAATTTGCGCGTGCCGTAGAAACCTTCGGTGCAAACTACGTGATCGCCGGGGCTGAGCGCCTGAAACACTGTGCTGGTAGCGGCCGATCCGGAAGAGAATGCTGCGGCTGTGGTCCCGCCTTCCAAATGAGCGAGGGCTTGCTCCAGGTCATCGCGATTTGGATTCGACGCGCGTGTGTAGCTGTAACCTTCGGGATAGTCGCCGTTCGCGTGCCGTTCGTAAATGGTGGAGAGCGAGATGGAATCGATGACGGGGCGGGTTCCGCTTGGTTCGCCACGTTCAACGGGATGGACGGCGAGCGTTTCGAATTTCACGGGGACATCATCTCACTTATCCGGATATCGGATCATCTGGGTATCTGAATATCGGAAAGTCGATCATCATAGACCCGCGACCAATTGCTGTGATCCGTCTCGGCAAAACAAAAAAGGCGCGTTGCCGAAGCAACGCGCTCACGTGAAAAAAGCAAAACTTAGGCGTTTGCTTTTTGATGACACTCGGTACACTTTGTCGGGGCCTTCTTGCCTTTGGCGTTTTCCGCTTTGTGGCAATCGATGCAGGTTCCGGCGGTCGCAGTCGGATTATGGAATGCAGCCTGCGCC
>CAYWSM010000493.1:0-5714 GCA_964460935.1 uncultured Terriglobales bacterium
ACCAGATCCTGCCGGGCATCACGCACCAGCAGCGGGAAATACAAGCTCCACGGGAACAGCCACACCAGGTGCAAGCTCCAGTACAGCGCGGCTGGCAGCTTGTTGTAATCCTTCGGATAGCGTTCACCCAGGAACCGGAGAACGTGCTCGTTGATGAAGTAGAACCAGAAGAATCCGTGATTGCGGATTCCCGCCAGAATGTGCCACGGCGCTGCAACCGCCACCAGCAACAGCATGCCGCTGCCCAGTCGGAACTCTCGCCACCGCCGCCATGTTCCGGTTACCGCCACAAACACCATGGCAGCCAGTCCGACAAACACCAGCGCCACCAATCCCTTGGTCAGCACTGCCAGTGCCACCACCGCGTAACCGGCGTACCAGCGCCACACTTTTCGATCTTCGAGCGCCGTCAGGAAGAAATATAAGGATGTTGCGATAAACAGCGACAGCAGCGAATCCGGAATCGAGATTCGCGTGAACAGGTAGAATCCTGCTCCGGTCACCACGAACAGCGCGCCATAGATTCCCGCGCGTGTTCCGAATGCGCGTGTGCCCCAACGCCATGCCAGCAGCATCAAGCCGAAAATCGCCAGTACGTTTGGCAAGCGGCTCGCGAATTCACCGACACCGAAAATGTGGTATCCGATCGCGTCCACCCAATACAGCAACGGAGCTTTTTCCAGATACCGGACACCATTCACTTTCAGCGTGACGTAATCGCCGTGCACGAACATTTCGCGTGCGGCTTCGGCGTGAGTGGAATCCGCGTCGTCGAGCAGCGGAGGAGAGAACATCGACCCCACATACACGAGCAGAAAAAGTGCAAGAATGGCCACACGTGAACGATAGGTTCGCGCTGGGGCCTGGACTGGTTTCTCAACCAGTACTGGGCTAGCGAATGTCGTCAAAAACAGAAATCCTTACTGCGTGCTCACGGCGAGCAGCTAACTATAGATGTGGCTGTGCTGCATTCGTAATTTTGGATGCCGGTCACTCACCCGAAGGTGGCAATTTTGTTCCGGCTCCGTCTCGTACATACATCATGACACGGGGGAACGCAAACGAGCCAGCGGCATCATCAATTACATTGATTTGGCAGGTATAGAGTCCGGCTTTTAATTTCGAGAGTGGAACCTCAAATTGAAACACCGCCGCTTTCCGGTCCGACGCGAGTTGGCGCGCTTCCACCAGCGGCGATTCATAAACTTTGGCGTTGCCCTGCAGCAACTCGATATTCGTGAGCACGCGAACCGCATTTTTCGGCGATGGTTGCGATTTCTCAGCCACCGTCTTCACTCCGGCAGCCGTTGCTTCTTCCGCTTTGCGAGTATCCTTCGCCGGATCGTACACCTCGTAGTAGAAGTACAACTTCTGATCCGACGAGAACACGTGCGTCACGCTGGGGATCAACTCTTGCCCATCGCGCACCAGCGGATTGTCCGACTTCTTCTTCGGTGCCGTTTGCAGTTGGTTGCCAAGCACCACCGCGCTCAGCTTCAGCGGAACCTTCTTGTAATCCGGAATCACCAGGTCGGTTTCGAACGATCCGATGCTGCCTTTCTCGTTTTCGCGCAGCACGAACTTCAGGTGATATTTTCCCGCGGGCAGATAAAACGCCGTTCCGTACTGCACATTTTTTCGCCGGACCTCTTTCGAACCTTCCACCGCCAGCTTCACCGTGTCGCGGACATTTCCCGCCGGACGCTTGTACTCGTCCTGCACCAGCCCGATCACATCCAGCGTGGCCTTGTCCTTGTCGCCCGCAGTGGTAAACGGAATCTGCGATCCGCGCACCACCAGCGAAACCGGCACATAGAAACGGTTATCCGACAGTCGGAAGTACGCTGCCGACAAATACACATCGAGATCGGTGGACGGAATGTCCGACGCCAACTCATCCAGTAGTTGCTGTTCGCGGTCGTCGTCACGCGAGTGCTTCCAGTCGCGCGGTGCGTAGTAACCCGTGCGGTACTCGAGCTTCACGTTCGGGACCTTTGCCTTCACCGAGATCTTCCGATACCGTCCGTCGCGATCCGGATTCGTGCTGTGATACGCCAGCATGTAATACGCCGACGTGTCTTTCTGCACCTGCTTGAACACCTGGTTGAAGTCGTTCGAATCGAGGAAGGCCTTGCCGCCCGTGTCGGCCGCCAGCGTCGAGAGCGTCTCCTGCGAATCGAAATTCGAATCCATCGCGCTCCGCATCGATGCGCCGGAATACGCCGAGGTCCCGCGAATACTTGCGCTTTGCGCTTCGCCGCCGGGCACAACCGCCTCCAAGCCGCGCAAATCCATCGTGTACAGCGCGACGTTGGCGCGGATCGCGCGGTTAATCGCGTTCCGCAGCGCTGCCTGGTTCTCCACACCGGTCTTGCTCATCCCGCCGCTGAAATAAATGAGTGACTTCTTTTGCTGAATGCTCGAAAGGGAATCGGCGATCGACTGGATCGCTTCCAGCCGCCGGTCAGTGTTGAAGATGTTGTACTCGGTGTCGTCGGCGGTGAATCCGTTGCTGTTGTCCGCCGTGCCTTCCGTGCTGCCCGTGGAACCGGCGTCAAATCCCTCACCTGAAGCCGGATTCAAAGCGGCAATCGCCTTCCGCAACGCTTCGCGATCCGACGTGAAATCCTGGTTGACCACGATCGACGAGCCCAGCGACGACACCGCCACCAGATCCGCTGCTGTCATCTGCTTCTCGACAAAGTTGATGCCGGCGTTCACTGCCCGCTCGATTTCCTCGGGCTGCATCGAACTCAAGTCGAAGAACAGCACCATTACGCGGTGCCCATGGAAATCGGCTTTCTCTTCGGGCTGCGCCTCCGTCTTTGCCGGAGCGTTCTTCACCGCGCCCATGATGGTTGGCTGGTTCTCCAGCGGCGGCAGCGCCTGCGTATCGGTCTCCTCGAAGTCGAAGCTCGCCAGCGACTGCTGCTTACCGTCTTCCGTGACCGTGAAGTCGTCCTTCTTCAAACCACGAACGATGTTGCCTTGCTTGTCGCGGACGACCACATTCACCAGCACGATCTCGACATTCTTCTTAACCGAGAATCCCGACTTCTCCTGCGCCAACGCCGCCCACGGCAGCATCGCCACCGCAAGCACCAGCGCCAATCCACGCTGCCAACCCGAATTGGAAAACTGTTTCATCTCTTTCATCGCAAGCTGACGCTTACTCCATCAGAATATTGGCGTCTATCCGCTATCTACCAACCCCTAACCGCCAACTCCTATCCCCTGTCCCCTAAAACCTGAACCTCGCCACCAACTGCATCGTCCGCATCGCGCCCACGCCCGTCACCCTTCCGAACGTCGGAGACAGCACGTTGGTATCGATCACCGTGTACTGCGGGCTGTTCAGCACATTGTTTGCCTGCCAACGGACTTCGAGGTTCCGTGTTTCTCCCAGTTGGAAATCTTTTGACAGCGACATGTTCAGCACGACGTATCCGGGACCGATAATCGAATTCCGTCCTGCATCGCCGAACGTGCCATCCGCAGGCTCCGCGAACGCCGCTGTGTTGAACCACTCCCCAAGTGTTGGATTGCTCAACGTGATCGGCAGTCCGGTGTAGTCGGCGCGCAACGATCCATTGCTGCCGCGTGCCACATCCGTAAACGATCCCAGCACCTGTGGCGTGAACGGTGTGCCCGACTCCACGGTGAAGCTGCCGCTCAGGCTCCAGTCACCGAAGATCGACGAAGCCGCACCCTTCGTGTTCAGCCACTTCTTGTTCTCTCCCCACGGCAGTTCGAAGATGAAGTCTCCGGTGAACTGATGCCGCCGGTCGAAGCTCGAAAGTCCGCGCTCAGCCGCCAGATTCAGCGCATCCTGAGCTACCACCGTCGAGCCACCGCCAATGCTCGAAGCATTATCGATCGACTTCGAATACACGTACCGTGCCCCGAGTGAAAGCCCGCTCGACATCCGCTTGCGCAAACTCACGGCCCCTGAGTGCATGATCGAATCGCCCAGCGAAGTCTCGAACAGGAATGGCTGCACATCCTGAAGCAGCAATCCCGTCGCGGTGCGGTTCGGGTCGGTCACGATGTCCAGCCCCGTGCCCTTGGTTCCCGTGTAGGTCACATTCAGCACGAAGTCGCGTTTGATCTCCCGCTGGATATCCAGGTTCCATATCTGCACGTAACCCATGCGGTAGTTCTTATCGACACCATAATTGTTCGTAATCCCGTTCGTCGTGTTCGTAGTGAACGCGTTGGTGATATCGAGCGGCGATGCCGTCGTTCCGATATTCGTCTGCGTAAACGCGAACGGCGGCTGGTATGCCATCTGCAGCGCGATGTTGCTGAACGCGCTGGTGTTGTAGTTGATCCCGTAACCCGCCCTGACAACGGTTTTGCTGAACGGCTTCCAGGCGAGGCCAATGCGCGGCGCGAAGTTATTGCGATCCGGATTCACCAGACTCGACGGATAACTCCCCGAGTACGGTCCTACGCCGATCGCGCACTCCGATGGCGATGCTCCGCTGCCTGCCGCGCATACCGGCGCTACCGCCGTTACTCCCGGTGCGATGTCGAGGTTCACCAGTTGATTGTTGAGTTCCGTCAACGGTGAGTAATACTCGTATCGCAAGCCGATATTCAGCGTCAGGTTGCTGCGCAACCGCCAATCATCCTGCACGTACGCATTCCACACATTGCCGCGGAAGTGATACCCCGTGGTGCCGTACTGCGCCGACGCCTGCTGCGACAGTCCGAGCAGGAAGTCCGCGAAATCGTATCCTGAATACAGGCCAGTGAAAATAAAGCTACCGCGCGCGTTAGCGTCGCTGCGCGTATTGATCTGCAGCCGCCGGTATTCTCCTCCCCAACGGATGTTGTGCTTCCCGTGGTTCAGAATCATGTTGTCGCCCAGCGTGATCGTCTGGTTTACCTGGCGGCGCGGCGTAAAGTCGTTCAGGCCGGCAAAGTTCGTAAACGAAACGCCGGGCACGCCCCAATCGAACGGATCCTGCGAGACCCCTGTGATTCCCGCCGCTGCGGCGACATTCGACAGAAAGGCGAATGCATTCGTCGTATCCGTGTGGCTGCGGTTAAAGTCGAACCGCGCATTGTTCGTGAAGTGGCCCTTGCTCTTCACCCACCCGATAGGGATGTCGAAGCTGGACGACTTTGTGTTTCCTGTCAGCGTGGGGAACGGATTTGTCAGGTCGTTGTTCGACGTCTGCCAGTGGAACCCGAAGTTGATGTTGTTCCCACCGCCGCGTCGCCCCATCCCAGGCTGAAATCCGCTGGAGCCAAAATTGTGAATCAGACGCAGGTTGAGGTTGTTGCTGTCATTCGTGGTCGAAGTGACGTAGTGGAAGTTCTGCGTCGTTCCCGGCAGATTCGGCAGCGGAACGTACTGCATCAGCTCTTTCGCCGAATTGCTGATCATGTTCGCCGGAATCGTATTTTGCGCGAACGGCAGCCCGGTCGCGGGATCGACGATGGTGACCGCCGAACCGTCCCGGTTCGTCAGTCCTGTAAAGATGCCGTTACGCTCATCCGCCGTCGGCACCGTCGAGAAAACGTCATACGGATTCTGCGAGAGATTGCCAAAGTAGTTCACGAAGAAGAATGTCTTGGTTCCACCGTGATAGATCTTCGGGATATTCAGCGGACCGCCAAGCACGAACCCAAAACGGTTTTGGTTGTAGCTGGGCTTCTCCGTAGGCTCGCCTGTCAGAGAAAAGGGTCTGGCATCAAACGCCGAG
>CAYWSM010000494.1:0-4269 GCA_964460935.1 uncultured Terriglobales bacterium
TGGCTGTTGAAGGAAGAAATGCGCCGCGCCGGATCGCTGCTGATGGAAATCGCCCGTCAGACAGCCGTTCCCGCTGGACATGCTCTGGCCGTCGATCGCGATGTGTTCGCCGCGCGCGTAACAGAGGCGCTCGAAGCCGAACCGCTCATTCGTATCCATCGCGAAGAAGTCACCAATGTTGACGAGACCAACGCCATCACGGTCATCGCCACCGGCCCATTGACGTCTGACGCGCTCTCGCAGGAGATCGCTCGTCTCTCCGGCAGCAATCATCTTTTCTTCTACGACTCAATTTCTCCCATCGTGGAAGCCGATTCCATCGATCAGTCGCGCGTGTACATGGCCGCCCGCTACGACAAAGGGACCGCCGACTACATCAACTGCCCGTTCACCAAGGAAGAATACGACCGCTTCTACGACGCGCTCGTTGAAGCGCAATCGGTCGAAGCTAAGGATTGGGAGAAGCTCAATTACTTCGAAGGCTGTCTTCCGATCGAGGAGATCGCGCGCCGAGGACGCGACACCCTGCGCTTTGGTCCGATGAAACCTGTTGGCTTGCGCGATCCGAGAACAGGGAAGACGCCGTACGCGGTGGTTCAACTGCGCCAGGAAAACCTGCGTGCCGATTCCTACAACATCGTCGGATTCCAGAATCACCTCAAGTTCGGCGAACAGGCACGTGTAATGCGGCTCATCCCCGGGCTCGAGAACGCAAAGTTCCTCCGCTACGGCCAGATCCATCGCAACACCTACATCAACTCCCCGGCCTTGCTAACCGATACGTTACAGATGCGCGAGCACCCTAGCGTTCTCTTCGCCGGGCAGATTTCCGGTGTCGAAGGTTACGTGGAATCGATCGCCACCGGTCAGATGGCCGGCATTCACGCCGTGGTGCTCGCGCAAGGCCGCCAACCGCAGCCTTCGCCGCGCGCTACAGCCTTCGGATCGCTGGTCAACTATATCGCGCATGCCGAGTCGAAGAGCTTCCAGCCGGCCAACATCACCTTCGACCTGCTTCCGCCCTGGCCGGAAAAGATCCGCGACAAGAAACTCCGCCACCAAAAACAGTGCGAACTAGCCCTAAAGGAATTTGAACAATGGTTGAGCAACTACGCAGGAATTAAACAAGAAGTGCTGTCAGCCGACAACTTCAGCGTCCAAGACTGACCACTAACCACCGATCACTGTCCACTGCTCACTGATTACTCGCCACTCGAAACTCTTCCATCTCTCGAACGTTGTTCCGCTCAGCCCGGCGCGCTGCCTGTAGTTGTTCGCGGATGGCTTCGAGTTTCTTCACTTCATCGGGAGGAATGATCTGCGGCTGACCCGCCGTCCGTGCCACCAGGGCGATCTTCGCAAAATGCTCGACCGTCTCCATGTGCATAAACGCCTGGTCGAGATCGTCACCGTAGGTAACCACGCCATGGTTGGCCATCAGGATCGCGTTATGATCCGCCACCAGCGGACGCAGGGACTCTGACAGCCCGCTCGTCCCCGGGCAGGCATACTTCGCCAATGGCACCGGCCCAATCGTCAGCACCACCTCGGAAATCAGAGGCTGGTCCAGGGCGATCCCCGATGCGGCAAATCCCGTCGCCGTCGGCGGATGCGCGTGCACAATCCCGCGGACATCGGGCCGCATGCGATAAATCAGCACATGCATCGCGACCTCGCTTGAGACGTTTCGCTCGCCTTCGAGCCTGCGTCCATCGAGGTCGGTGATCACCAGGTCCTCGGGTTCGAGCATTCCTTTGCAAACGCAAGTCGGCGTGATCAGCATGCGGCTTTCATCGAGCCGCACCGACAGGTTGCCGTCGGTTGCCGCAATAAATCCGCGCTCGTACAGGACTTTGCCGTAGCGGACGATATCTTCCCGGTGCTTTTTTTCTGCCATCATCTGCATCGTGGGATTCTCGAAAAACCGCGGCTTCCCGAAAACCTTGGGGGAGTAGTTATGTTACTTCACCTTTGCGGGAGCGCCAACACGAAATCGAGACCTGCTCGTAGCTTTCATCGCTGCTTCACGGCAGGCCTGCTGCCCGCAGGCTGACCTTTAGTTCATCGTACGTCATGCGCCCAGGGTGATACAGCTTCACCCGCCCATCCGCGCCCACCAACACGATTGTCGGCGTGGTGCTGGCGCCGTAGCGCCGGAAGTTCTCTTCCGATACCGGAACCGGCGCATCGCTCAACCGCGAGTAATATTTCGTCCTCACCGCGTCGATGTACTTTAGTTCTTCCGCCGGACTGGCCGAGTTCCCCGCGGCCGCGTATCCATACCTCTGTGTCGGAGCCACGATCGCCAACCGCCCGCCGTACTCCTGCTGCAAGCGCGCAAGGATCGGCGCTTCCGCCTTGCAGTCCACGCACCAATGCGCCCAGAAGAACAAAATCACTGCCTTGCCTTTGTACGCCGTCAGCGGCTGCGGCTTCGCACCCAGATAGTGCGTCTCCTGCAAAGCCGGAGCTGGCCGTCCCTCCAGCGAAATCAGGTTGATGTTCTTCTGGATGCGCTCTGCAATCGACGTGGTCGCGTACTTCGCCGCTTCTGCCCGCAGATACGCCACCGCTCCCGTGCGATTTCCCTGAGCCGCCGTTGCCTGCCCGTGTACCTCGATCGCCGCTCCTAACGCGATCGGCAGATGCGGTTCCGCATCGAGCTTCCGGCGTTTCAGTTCCGCCGCCGACATCTGGTACGTTTGCTGCGCATATTTCTCCGCCGCCGCGTAGTTACGGTCTGCCAGCGCCTTGCGGCCCAGCCACGAATACGCCTCCAGGTACTCCGGCGTGATTCCCCTCGCATCACGATATTGTTTCAGGACGCTCTCGCCGGCCGTGACTCCGTACGCATCGAGCGTCATGCGCACCGTCGAGATGAAGTCTTGCGCCTTGGCGGCGACGGTGAATACCGAAAAGATGATTACGAGCAGCGCCGATTTCGTTAACATGGTCGTGTGGGGATTCAATCTTTCTCTCGTCATCAAGTCTCAACCAGACTTCTCTTTCCGATTCTAACCGTCGTCCTCTGTACCGCGACACTGTTCGCGCAAACCGAGGCGCCATCGGCCGCACCCGCTTCGGTTCAGACCTTTCACATCACTCCGGTCAAACCGGTCAGCGAACTTCGCCGCGAAGCGCTCGCCGCGCAGCCGCCGCACGAAGAAGGGAAGCGCAAGCCCGATCTCGTCGAGCTGGTTAAACTCGACCCGACCATCAAGCTCGACATCCGCTATGCTTCGACGAATAACTTCATGCGAACGCCGTTCTACACTCAGGCCCGCGCCTTCATGCAGCGGCCCGCCGCCGAGGCTGTCGTGCGTGCCAGCAAAAAGCTCAAGTCGTACGGATACGGGCTCATCATTCACGATGGCTATCGTCCCTGGTATGTCACCAAGATGTTCTGGGATGGCACGCCCGCCGACAAACACGGATTCGTCGCCGATCCATATCCAGGCTCGCGCCACAACCGCGGATGCGCCGTCGACCTCAGCCTCTACGACCTCAAGACCGGCGAGGAGGTCCAGATGCCCAGCGGCTACGACGAAATGTCGGAGCGCGCATATCCCACGTACCAGGGCGGAACAAAAGACGAGCGCGATCGCCGCGACCTTCTGCGCCGCATCATGGAATCCGAAGATTTCACCGTTTATACGCAGGAGTGGTGGCACTTCGACTACAAAGACTCAGACCAGTATCCGGTCATGAACACACCTTTTGAAAACTTGTAGCGCCGGCGTCTCGCCGGCTGTTGAGTGGGCGTCCTCGCCCACTCGCACCCGCTCCATGACAAACCCGCGCGTTTCCTTTACCCTAGACTGAGACATCCATAACGGAGACATCGAGACAGAATGAATACGAAGACCATCACCGACAAAGTTGAACGCAAGAAGGCGAAGCGTGCCGCCCGCAAAAAAGCCGAAGCCGCCAAGCCGCTCGGCAAGCGCACTACCCCACGTGGGTCGGCGAAGCGCAAAGTGAAGAAGCTCGTCCGCGGCCAGAGCAAGCGCTAGGGGAGGCTCTCTCTTGCGAGTTCACAAAACCCGGCTATCCATGCCGGGTTTTGTTTTTCTGCTGCTTCTGGTCGCGCCCATGGCGTCCCCCGCCGAGCAGCTCAAACCCGCGCGCCGTTTCGATATCACCATCCCCGACAGCTACACCAACGAGGATCCCGGCCCATACGGCATCGGTTATCTTTCTCCGGGAAAGCTTGCCGTCTGGTTTACCGACAACACCCGAGGCGAGCTCTCGCGTCGTGATCGCCTTCAG
>CAYWSM010000495.1:0-19132 GCA_964460935.1 uncultured Terriglobales bacterium
GGTGCCGCTAGTAGGATGAGAGTTGTTTGACCCGTGCATCTATGGCCCGGGAGTTCAATCCAATAAATAGCAGAATGAATCGTCAGCCATTACTTACAGCCCGTCTTCGACGAACGGTCCCCCTGTCCGAGGGAACTCACCATCTGGAATTTGAGGTTGAGCAAATACCCCGCTTCGACTTCACTGCGGGACAGTTCGTCTCCATGAAGGCGGAGCATGACGGCCGCGAGATTACACGGGCTTATTCCATCGCCTCGATGCCCCGGCGTAACAACGTTTTCGACGTTTGCCTAAATCGGGTGCAGTTCGGATTTTTCTCTAATTTCTTGTGCGACCTGGAGCATGGGGCACAGGTACATTTCAATGGTCCCCACGGAACATTTGTTTTGAAGAATCCGGTGCGCGACTCGATCTTTATCGCGACAGGAACCGGTATCGCTCCCATGAGAGGCATGTTGCAGTGGCTGTTCGAAGAAGATTCGCGCCACCAGGGACATGAGTTCTGGCTTGTATTCGGCGTTCGCTACCGCCAGGACCTTTACTACAACGACGAATTCGTTCAGTGGGAGCGCGAACATCCGAATTTTCACTACATTCCCACCTTGAGCCGTGAAAATCCTGACTGGACGGGTGCAACGGGGTACGTACAGGAGTACGTGCGCCAGATCGTCGGCAACCGCACCGACATGGATGCCTATATCTGCGGCCTCAAGGACATGGTCAAAGCCAATCGCGACCAACTAAAAGATATGGGTTGGGACCGCAAGTCCATCCTGTTCGAGCGCTTCGACTGAATCCGAATCGCGCCTGCTGCATCTTGCAGTCATGCATGATTTCAGTTGGTTATCGGCAGAGACAATCGGCCCTATCCCCGGCTCAGACACGACAGTCCTCGATACACAGAACCCCGACGCGCCACTACTCGACGCCTACTCGCGCGCGGTGGTGACATCCGTAGAGAAGGTCGCACCTGCCGTTGTTTTCATCGAGGTCAGACAGAACTCCAAGCGCGGCGAACGTGCCGGAAGCGGCTCGGGGTTTGTGTTCACTCCGGATGGATTCATTCTTACGAACAGCCACGTTGTTCATGGTGCGAAGGAGATAGAGGTCTCTTTCGCCGACGACCGAAAGTTTGCGGCGCATTTGATTGGAGATGATCCCGGTACTGACCTCGCGGTCATTCGTATCGACGCTCCCGGTTTAATTGCCGCAGAGTTGGGGGATTCCAAACTCATCCGCCCGGGACAATTGGCGATCGCGATCGGGAATCCGTATGGTTTTCAGCACACTGTTACCGCCGGCGTTGTGAGCGCGCTTGGCCGAACTTTGCGCTCACGCTCCGGTCGCCTGATCGACGACATTATCCAGACCGATGCGGCGTTGAACCCGGGAAATTCGGGTGGCCCGCTCGTCGGTTCCGATGGGCGCGTGATCGGGGTGAACACGGCGACCATTCTGCCAGCCCAGGGTCTGTGCTTTGCCATTGGAGTAAATACCGCCAAGTTTGTAGCGGCCAAGTTAATTCGCGACGGACGGATCCGGCGGGCCTTCGTGGGGATCGTCGGGCAGACGCAGCCGATTTCGCGCGGCCTGCGCCGCTTTCACGAACTTGAGCAAGCGTCGGGAGTGCTGGTGACATCGGTGGAGCCGGGCAGTCCGGCGGAACAAGGCGGCCTTCAGCCCCGCGATTTAGTTATCGGATGCGATGGCAGCGCGATCGCCGGAGTGGACGATCTGCAGAAGCTACTCACGGAATCTCGAATCGGTCAGGCCAGTAATTTCGATTTGATTCGCGCAACGCAAAGGCTCAAACTGCCGGTAATCCCTCGGGAGGCGCTCGACCAGGTGCAGTAAACCCGTGTTTTTCTTGAGTCCTGCGCGAAGTTACTTATGGCCAGTAGCGGCCGTAAGGTTGTATTCAGTTGCGGCAGCGCTACGATGCACATAGCGAGCAGGGCTCGCCCAGTGGGGAACCCGTTATGAGAAGCAAATTGCAGGGTCAAATAGCGACGTGGCAAGTTCGGACCTGGGACGTGATCACGGTTGCGGTGATGCTTACCATCTCGATCGTTGGCGCGATCTGGATGGTCCATCTCGGCTAAGTGGTGGCGATAGGAAAGTTCTGGCGGACGAACTCCAGGGCGGCCTCGCGGCTCCGAAGTGATCCCTCCAGTTGTTGATCTTCCACGGCAGACAGAATCTCCTTAAATTGCGGTCCAGGCGTGTACCCCAGCTCAATCAAGTCGCGGCCGGTTACCAGTGGCTGCGGGCGAATCTCTTCAACCGGCGTTTCCGCCATCTTCCTCGAAACGAAATTGTAGAGCGTTAGATTGGCGTGACTGGCCAGGCAGTCCATGCGGTGCAACTGCAGGTGCTCGGGAAAATCGCGCAGGCGCAGGAATCGTTTTAGCGTCGATTCCTTCATTTTCATGGCGTCGGCGAACCGCATGTGATTGTTCACCAGCGCCAGAATCTGTTCGGTGTCGTCGTTCGACATGCGCAGGCGATGGCAGATGTCGCGCGCCATGGCGACCCCAACTTCCACATGGCCATCGAACCGGATGCGATCGGGAGCCACGCGAAACGTGGGTGGCTTTCCGACATCGTGCAGCAGCGCTCCCCAGGCGAGCGTTCGCGAAGCGCGGGGTGGGAGTTGCTCCAGCAACATGAGCGTGTGCACAAAAACATCGCCTTCGGGGTGGTACTCTGGCGGCTGTTCGACGCCTTTCATCTTTTCGACTTCGGGCAGCAGTTGATGGAGCAGTCCGGATTGATCGAGCAGTTCGAACGCCAGCTTTGCATGACCTTCGGTGAGCATCTTCGTAAGCTCTTCGCGAATACGCTCACGGCTGACCTGGTGGATCTGAGGAGCTAAACGCTGAATTGCCGAGAAAGTCCTGGGATCGATCTGGTATTCGAAGCGCGCTGCAAACCGGATCGCCCGCAGCATACGCAGCTTATCTTCCGTGAATCGTCGATCAGGATCGCCGATGGTTCGGACAATGCCGGCCTCGAGATCGGCACGGCCTCCGACGTAGTCGATAACTTTATCGTTATGCAGCGGATCAAGGAGCAGGCCGTTGATGGTGAAGTCGCGACGCTGCACATCTTCCTCTGCTGTTTTGCTGAAGCGCACTTCGTCGGGATGGCGTCCGTCGGAGTAAAGCCCGTCGCTACGGAATGTCGCGACTTCGATGGCGCTGTGCTTGGCGGCTTCAACTGGCGTCTGGTTTTCCTGCGCATCGGCCGCGTGTTCGAGATCGCGAGCGGTGAGGCCATCAATGGGCACCAGCACCACTCCAAACTGCGCACCGACGGCGTAGGTCTCGGGGAAGATGCGCATCACGTCACGGGGCGTGGCGTCGGTGGAAACGTCGTAGTCTGCCGGTTCGCGTTGCAGCAGCAGGTCGCGCACGCATCCGCCGACGAGATAGGCCTGATGGCCGTGCTCGCGCAAGGTGCGGATCACGGAGATGGCGACGGACTTCTGCACGATGTTTATTCTAGAGGAGGCGGAAGGCCAAGGTTGCCAATGGCGGCTGGGTCAGACATAATCACGTGCGTTGAAACGCTTTTCCTCCAATCTGCAAGCGTTCTGTTCGATCGCGGCGCTCGCCGGCGGCTCTGTAGCGACCTATTACATCTTAGGGCCACGGTTGCAGAGGCCCATGGTCTCTGCCTGCGCGACGATTATGCTGGTTCCGCCGGTGCTTTGGTTGTTTCTGTTGATCATCAAGCGGGACGATCATGAGTTCCTGCAACTTGTAATGAGACCGTTGCGCACTCTTGAGTTGCTGTTTTGGGTGCCCGGTTTCGTCGCTGGCGTGGCGAGCGCGTTGTTGTCATATCGAGGGCCGCTGCTGTTACTTGGTGTGACGCTTGGTTCGGTAGGCGCAGCTTTTGGAATGATGAAGTACTGGATCAAGCGGCAACTGGGGTTGGAAGAATCGTCTGCCGAAGGTTGGTGGCCAGCCAAGCACGATTGACCACCTCTTTTCTCTCTGCTAACACTGCTCTGCTTCTCGGATCGCGATACTGCGCATCGCCTGAACGAGCGACGGCGCTCGTCCCCACACAAAAGACCTCGTAGGTGCGAAAATGAAAAGATTGCTCGTTCTGATTGTTGCCATTATGACGACCTTAATTACATCTGCTCAAAATTCCCGGGCTAATTCGATGTCCGGTGAAGCTCCCAAGCCGCCTGTCGCCAAGAGAGTTCCCAAGCCGCAGATTGTCCATGGGGTGGACATCACCGACCAGTACTTCTGGTTGCGTGACAAACCGAATCCCGATGTGAAGGCCTACCTCGATGAAGAGAACGCTTACACCGATGCGGTGATGAAGCATACGACCGCTCTGCAGGATGAGCTTTACAAGGAGATGGTAGGCCACATTAAGGAGACGGACACGAACGTCCCCTATAAAGAAGGTGACTACTTCTATTACTCGCGCACCGAACAGGGGAAGCAGTACCCGATCTTCTGCCGGAAGAAGGGATCGACAGACGCGTCGGAGCAGGTCATTCTCGACCAGAACAAGCTCGCCGAGGGCGAGAAGTTCATGAACGTCGGCCTGATACACGTGAGCGACGACGGCAAGCTACTCGCATACTCGACCGATAACACCGGATTCCGCCAATACACGCTGCAGATCAAAAATTTGGAAACCGGTGAACTCTATCCGGAGAGGATGTCGAAGGTAGGTTCGGCGGCGTGGGCTTCCGACAACAAGACGATTTTCTACTCGGTAGAAGAGGAACAGACGAAGCGCCAGTACCGCGTTTATCGTCACACACTGGGAACGCCGGTCACTGACGATGTGGTTGTCTATGAAGATCCCGACGAACGGTTTAACGTTGGCGTTGGGCGTACCCGCAGCCATGAGTACCTGATCATCGAGAGCGGCAGCCATACCACGAGCGAAGCTCGCTTTATGCGTGCCGATCAACCGGGCGGGGAGTGGACGATTGTGGCGCCTCGCATACAGGATCAAGAGTATGAAGTCGATCATCATGGCGATCAGTTCCTGATTCGCACCAACGACAAGGGACGAAATTTCCGGCTGGTATCGACGCCTGTTTCCAGCCCTGGGCGAGACAATTGGAAGGAAGTGATCCCGCATCGGGCCGATGTGATGCTGAGCGGCATCGATGCCTTTCAGGATTTCTATGTGGTCGAGGAGCGCGCGAACGGGTTGCCGCAACTTAGGGCAATCAACTTCGAAAGCGGCAAATCGCAGACGGTTCAATTCCCCGAGCCGACGTACTCGGCCTTCCCGGCGCAGAATCGCGAATATAAGACGAACAAGTACCGCTACAACTACCAGTCGCTCGTAACGCCGAGTTCGGTTTACGACTACGACGTGAATACGCAGAAATCGGAGCTGCTGAAGCGGATCGAAGTGCCCGGATACGATCACACGAAGTACGAGTCCGAGCGGCTTTGGGCGACAGCGAAAGATGGAACGAAGATTCCGATATCGATCGTCTTCAAAAAGGGATTCAAGAAAGACGGTACGCATCCGATGCTGCTGAATGCCTACGGTTCGTACGGCTTCAGCTATCCGGTGACGTTCAGTTCTAATAGTCTGGTGTTGCTCGACCGTGGATTTTCAGTTGCCATTGCACATATTCGCGGCGGCGGCGACATGGGCAAACCGTGGCACGATGCCGGCCGCATGATGAACAAAAAGAACACGTTCACCGACTTTGTCGATTGCGCTGAGTACCTCATCGCGCAGAAGTACATGAGCAATGACAAGCTGGTTATTACCGGCGGTAGTGCCGGAGGACTGCTGATGGGCGCCGTCAGCAATATGCGCCCGGACCTGTTTAAAGCTGTAGTTACAAAGGTACCATTCGTCGATGTGATCAACACGATGCTCGATGCGTCGCTGCCGCTGACGGTGCCCGAGTACGAGGAGTGGGGGAATCCGAACAAGAAGCCCGACTTCGATTACATGTATTCGTACAGCCCATACGATCAGTTGAAAGCGGCGAACTATCCGTCGATGCTGGTGAAAACGTCGTTTAACGATAGTCAGGTGATGTACTGGGAGCCTGCCAAGTATGTAGCCAAGCTACGTACGCTGAAGACGGATCAGAACCCGCTGATTCTGAAAACCAACATGGCTGCAGGTCATGGCGGGGCGTCGGGTCGGTACGACTACCTGCATGACATCGCGTTCGATTACGCATTCATGTTGTGGCAGGTGGGAGTGGCGAAGTAGACGCCGGTCGAGGGCGACCGGCCTTCCACTACATCAGCCTCCACAACGCTTCAACGCTTATTCTGCTGCTTTCTCTAGCTCCGCGGTTGCTGCGTCAATCGCGGCTGCTTCGTTCGTCAGCACTCTTCCCACTACAGCGATCGACTGCTCCGCCAACTGCCATTTGTCCTGCTCGATCGATTCGCGCACGGCGGGCATGGTCTTTACGCCGTATCCGGTGTAGAAGCCGGGAGCATAAATCTCGTGCTTGAACCAGGGGCGATCAGGCAAGCCATCCGGCAGCGTCAATGCCCGTTCGGTTTCGATTAACTTTGAATTTACCGACGCAGCCTTTGCCAAGTCCGCACCACCGTTTGCTTCTGCCTTCGCCAGCGCTGCCTGATATCGCTGCGCGCTGTTCTTCAGGGCATCAAGTCCGTTGTGCAACGGAGCGAAGTTCAAGTACGGCGGAACCGCGAGGCGGGGCGGAGGAACCGACTTTTTCTCCGGATCGGCGACGGCGTTGAACACTCCTTCATCGAGTTCGCGATTTCGTTCGAGGGCATCGTCGCGCTTCTTCTTGGCCAACTTCTCCAGTTCGTCGACATAGCGACCGTAGGTGTCGGCTACCCCATTGAAGTTGAACGGCAGCACGTCGGCATCGGCCAGACGCATCGTTGCGGTTCCGATGGTTTGCGCCAGCGCCCGTCCATAAACAAAATTGGTGTCGTCGAAATGCGTGTACCAGTAGAAGTCGTCGTAAACCGAGTGATAGATGCCGCCGTCGGCCTCACCTCCATAACCGAGATTGAGCGATGCAATGCCGAGGTGATCGACGAACACGGTGTAGTCGGAACCAGATCCCAGAGCGTTGATCCGCAACTCGGACCGATCGCGTACATCCTTGCGCTCTTCGTCTGTCTTTGACTTGGAAATGTTCAGCAGCTTCAGGCGCTGCCATACAGGGATGTTCTTCTCCGGATCGGTGATTTCACGTGCGACGTCATTCACCAATGCTTCCAGCGAATGCGATCCCGCGGCGCCCAGATACCCGCGGCTGTTGCCATCGGAATTAATGTACGCAACAGCCTTCTGCTTTAACTCGTCGGCGTGCGCTTCTGCCCACTCGGTCGAGCCAAGCAGCCCGGGCTCTTCGCCATCCCATGCGGCATAGATGATCGTCCGCTTCGGCCGCCAGCCTTGCTTCAGCAATTCCGAATACGCTCGTAGTTCTTCCATCTCGGGTGACATGCCGGAGATGGGATCCTGTGCGCCGTTCACCCATCCATCGTGATGATTGCCGCGAATCACCCATTCGTTAGGGAATTGCGATCCCGGAATCGCGACGATCACGTCATTGATCGGCTTGCGGTCCCAATTCGATTTCACCAGCAGATGCACCTTCGCCGGGCCCGGTCCGATGTGATAGGTCATCGGCAACGCCCCACGCCACTCGTCCGGCGCGACCGGCCCGCCGAGTTCAGAGAGCAGCGGCTTCGCGTCGCCATACGAAATGGGGAGCACCGGAATTTTGGTGAGGACTTTTACGTCTTTCAGATCAAGACGCTTGGCATCGGCGGTCGCGCCTACACCGGGCGTCAGTGGATCGCCAGGATAGTAAGGCATGTCAACAACGCTGCCACGCTGCACGCCCCACTCGTTGCGAAACGGACCTGCCGGATAGACATCGCCATTGAAGTAGCCGTCATCGCGAGGATCGGAGTAGATGATGCAGCCGACGGCGCCATGCTCGGCAGCGACTTTTGGCTTAATGCCTCGCCACGAGTGTCCGTAGCGAGCAATGACGATCATGCCCTTAACCGAGATGCCGAGCCGATCCAATTGCTCATAGTCCTCAGGTGTGCCGTAATTCACGTACACCAGAGGCGCTGTCACGTCGCCATCAATCGAGTAGGCATTGTAAGTCGGCAGCTGTTCAGACTTTTGGCTTGAGGTAGTATCGACAGCAATATTTGGCTCCTCGAGTTTTGCCGCATACTTCTTCGGCTCCACAAGTTCGACCGCACGCTGCTTTGGCGTAGGGAAGAGCACATCGAAGGTTTCGATGTGCGCGTCGAGTCCCCATGACTTGAAGGTCGAGAGCATCCACTCGGCGTTGTCTTTATCGTAGGGCGATCCAACATTGTGCGGACGCGCCGACAAACGCTGCATGTTGTCGCGCATGCGCTGCGGATCGGGAATGGTACGGAACTTCTGCTCCCACTGGCGTTCGGACTGCGCGTTATCGCGCGTGTAACCGGTGAGTTGATCCGAATCGGCAGGAGCGGCGGAAAGAGTAACCAAGGTGGCGATCAGAACGGTAAGAAGGCACAGTAGACGGCGCATTCAGTCTCCCAAGTGAATCGCGCATTATAAATGCGCAGTCACCATGAGGACGAATGAGGGACGAATGCCGCGCCTTGATGGACCACGAACGGCTTAGTCGGCTGCCACGTCCGTAATCGTTCGCCGTTCCGTAATTGCTCCGCGCCGGGTGTTGTATTCGATATCGATGAACACGTGGATGAGTTCGGCCATTGCCCACCAGAAAATGCCAGACAGGATGGGGGCAACCGCCCAAATCAAGTTTGCGCCAAAGCCGGTGTAGTCATGGTGTGATACCACGTAATAGATCGCATTTACCAGCGCCAGAATTCCGGCAATAATCGACAGAGCGCCAATGATCTTCATCAGCACAGAAACAAACCGCAGAGCTCCGTATTTGTGTTCCATGAAGACCCCCAATGAAGTTGGATGACGATAGCGCTTGATGGAGTGCTGGAGCGAGCAGCGGATTCAGGGCAAAAGAAACGCCGGTCGAGGGCGACCGGCGTTCATCCTTCAACACAAAGCAAAATTACATGATCGCAGTTGGAGGCGCTGGCTCGTCGGGAGACCCAGCGCTGGCCAGCGGCACGCGGACCATAACTCCGATCAGCAAAGCGGCAGCAATAATTGCCAGGATCCAATGTGGATTTGCCAGCAATTGCGGAGTGTTCCCGCGCCACACGCCAGCAATGACCAATCCGCAAAGCGCCTCGCCTGCAATCAATCCCGATGCGGTAAGAACGCCGGCGTTATCCACGCGCGCTTTCTGAGCATCATTCAAGCCACGGCGGTCGCGCAGCTTGTCGGTGATCCACCGAACCAGGCCACCGATAAAGATTGCGAAGGTGGTGCCCACCGGAAGATACATCCCGACAGAAAAGAGCATGGGACTCTTCACCTCAATCATGATCAGTGCGAATCCCATCAAGATTCCCACGATCACGAGCGGCCATGCCATGTTGCCGCCAACAATACCTTGCGCCAGCATGGCCATTAGTCCGGCCTGTGGAGCAGGTAGTTGAGCGCTTCCGAAGTGATAGGCGCGATCGAGAACTGATAGCGGCACGAATAGAACCAGCGAGGCTACGAGGATTCCCAGCATGTCGCCGATCTGCATCTTAGAGGGCGTGCCGCCGAGAATGTGTCCAACCTTCAAATCTTGCAGCATCTCACCGGCAACGGCTGACGAGACACACACAACAGCAGCGACCCCGAGCACTGCGGCAACTCCCCCGATCCCGGAAACACCCAATGCCACCATCAGCAGCGCCGCAACCACCAGCGTGCAGAGAGTGAGCCCCGACACCGGATTGTTTGACGATCCAATCATTCCGACCAGATTGCCTGACACAGCGGCGAAGAAGAATCCGAGGACGACCATTACTGCTGCTGCCACAATCGCTCCGGAGATCACTTTGGATCCAGCCAGTGTGCCAGCGCCATTAATGAAGAAGTAATAGAGGCCGATCATCGCAACAAATACGACCGCCACACCGAGGAAGACTATCTTGGCACTCAAGTCCCGCTCAGTACGATCTGTTGCTTCGTGGGCTGCAGCCGATTTTTTCAGATCGGATACCGCCCGCGCCATTCCCGTCGCTAGCTGTTTGCGCATCTTAAACAGCGTATAGGAAGCTCCGACGAGCATGCCGCCGACTGCTATCGGTCTTACGATAGAGAAGTAAATGGAGTTTGCCAGCAAGATCCAATCAATCGGCTGTCCGGGCGCGGCACTTGCTTGCAAATAAGGTCCAATAGTGAAGGTTAGTAGAGGAACGAGCAGCCCCCACGCAAGCACGCCACCGGCGAAGTTCAGTGCTGCCAATCGAGGTCCGATGATGTACCCGACGCCGAAGTATGCTGGGCTGATATCGGGTAAGGAGAACGTTGTAGCGCCTCCGGTAATGGTCGTAGCGACATTTGGGTTTGTCGATGTTCGCAGCAACAGTTTCTTACCGAGCGCGCCAATATTAATGTGGCTAAGGGCATTCTGGTACTTGAAGACATTCAGTTGGCCGAGCAGATTGATGGCCGCACCAAACCCCATGTTCGCGAAAAGTATCTTCGCAGCTCGACTACCCTGTTGACCGGCTTTGTGAATTTCAGAAGCAGCGACCGATTCCGGGAAGGGAAGTTCAACATCTTCCACCATGACACGTCGCAGCAGTGTTACGAACAGAATTCCCAGCATTCCGCCGATTACCATGAGCGCAACGCATTCCCAGTATCTTTCGCCGGTCAATCCGCCGGGCCACAATCCAGCGAGCACAAATGCTGGAATTGTGAAAATTGCTCCGGCAGCAACGGACTCTCCGATTGAGCCGATGGTACGAGTAATGTTTTCTTCAAGTAAGGAACCCTTAAAGATACGCAATAGCGACATGCCAATAACGGCTGCGGGATAGGTTGCAGCAATGGTCATGCCGGCTTTCAATCCAAGATAAGCGTTTGCCGCACCCAGAATTCCGGTCAGAATCAACCCGATAAGGATCGCTTTAAGCGTGAATTCGCTCATCTGCATGGTGGCAGGAACGTAAGACTGATGCTTTCTGATCGTGGGCGACGTGGTGGTCTGGGCACTCATTTTTCAGAGTCCTCTCGGTAAGATTTCTGGGATAGATTCATGAAACCGCGCAAGTTTCTCATGGCACGAGGCTTACTTACAAGTACAGCTAATCAGTTCATCAGTTTCTCAGTTCTTCAAACCCCCAGATGAGAAGAGTCTCGGTGACATCGCGGAAAACGGAACTGACAGACCGATGAACTTCCTTCTTTAAACTTCAGTTACACACGTTGCCTTAGTCATCAACACGGGGCTATACTGCAAGCAAGCAGCAAACCCGGAGCCGTCCGGCTTTGTTGCGAGGAGGGTCGTCTTCAGCAGTACCGGTGACCTAACTCGGGATCCAGCCCCACCTGGGGTTTCCTCGTCTGAGGTGGCGTCAAGACGCGTTTTGTTCCGACGACGAGGTTCTCTGGTCGCGGACGCGATGCGCGGCGCCCTCGACAGCGTAGTCACCTTGTTGTTTCCCTCCGATTGCCGTCTCTGCGGACTTCCGCTCGCCTCAAGTTCCTATCTTCCTGTCTGCCCTGAGTGTCTGGAATCCATCGAACCGATTTCCGGCAACCGCTGCCTGCTTTGTGGCGAACGTCTCTTCAGCGGACTGGAGCAGTCGCTATGCGGGGAGTGTCTGACAGAGCGGCCTCCATTTGTAAAGGCCGCAGCGTATGGAAGCTACGAAGCCGGGCTGAGAGAGTTGATCCACCTCCTGAAATATGAAGGGGTGAAGCCGGCGGCCGAAGTATTAGGACGCATGTTGGGTGAAGCGGTAACCGATCTCGTTCCCGACTTTAGCGACACGGCGCCGGTTGTGATTCCGGTTCCGCTACACACAACCAAGCTGCGCCAGCGCGGGTTTAATCAGTCGGAACTCATTGCACGCGCGATGATCAAACAGCGGCCACTCGGATTGCAGTTGCAACTTGCACCCGAGTTGCTCATCCGAAAACGCGAAACGCAATCGCAGGTCGGATATACACGCCAGCAGCGATTGGCGAATCTGCATGGTGCATTTGCCGCCAATGACGCAGTTGCGGAGAGGGACATCTTACTCGTAGACGATGTATTCACCACTGGAACCACGGTGAGCGAATGCGCACGAGTTTTGCGCCGCGCCGGCGCACGAAAAGTTTGGGTTGCGACCGTGGCCCGCGTTCTCAAAGCGGAAGTCACGTTCGCTCGAATCGAGCACGAAGAAGGAGAACAGCCTCAGGCACTCGCTCTGGCAGCGCGTGCCTGATCTGAAATATGCACGGCAAAGGGCACAACACGCTCCGTACGCAAACCAGCACGGAACACTTCCAGCCCTTCACGCATGGAGGGAACGGTCGCGGCATGATGAACCAGCCTGTTCTGGTTCTGAATGCCTCTTATGAGCCGATCAATGTCTGCGCGGCTCGCCGAGCCATCGTTCTGGTGCTGAAGGGCGTAGCTATGGCAGAAGAGTCGAACGGCAACACCATGCATGCCGCCCGGCTCGCCATGCGAATTCCGTCTGTTATTCGGCTGATGGAATACCGCCGCATCCCGCACCAGACGCGCGCCTTGTCGCGCAAGAATATCCTGCTGCGCGACCGCAATAGCTGCCAGTATTGTGGGACCGTGCTCCCCGCCAGCGAGCTCACGCTCGACCACGTGATGCCGCGTTCGCGCGGAGGCAGTTCGACGTGGGAGAACCTCGTCGCCTGCTGCCACGAATGCAATCGTGAGAAAGGGAACCGCACTCCCTCAGAAGCGGGTATGAAACTGCTGAAGGAGCCACGTCCCTTCAACCTCCACACCAGCCGCCACATCATGCGCCTGTTGGGGCATTCGGACGACAAGTGGAGGAAGTACCTCTTCTATTAAGTGTCGAGTCGTTGGGATAGATGTTAGGAAGGCTGACAGAACCAGCCCAGTGAAGCCCAACGCGCGAAATAGTTGTGGATCTTGTTGCTGATCTCTTCTTCGTTGTATCCAGACCAGTCGGCTACACTGAGCGCGTCCGAAACTGCGCGTCCCATTTGCAGTGCAATCAGAATCGCAAACGCCTGCGTGTCCACTTGCTCGAAAACGACAGAGTTATCCAAGCGATGCACGACGATATGTGTCATCTGAGATTTAGGTAGAAATCGTGTAGAGACTCGGCGTGTGGACTTCCGCTCGCGGATGCCGAGTAGAAAATCGTGAACCGGATATCGCAATTCCAACAGGCGCAGATAAGGTTGTAACTGTAGTGATGGATCGTCGCCGAGCTGCGAGAGATCCTCTGTACTGACCTTCGGGAGAGCCTCGGCGTCAAACGCTTCGACCTCTGCCCATTGAAGTTTGACCATGTCGAGCGAGAGGCCTTCCATGTCCTTCACGTAATCCAAATGACCAGCTAACCAATTCTCCAGCTTCGATCCCAGATTGCGAAGCGTGAAACTAGTGGAAGGACAGTCGTTCATATACGCAACTACCAGTTTCTGAAATTGTTTTTCCCCGAGGATGGCGAGCAGGCCGTCGAAGTCGTCGCCCAACGATGAAATCACGCGGAACCAGTACTGGCGGTTGTAGATTTCGAGGCGCTCGAACGAGGTCAGGTGCGAGTTCGGCTTGATGATTGACTTGGCGGTTTCGTTCATCGAATGGCCGTCGAGCGATTTGGCGCGCATCCGATCTCCGGGGGTAAGCGGCTGGCGAACAGCCTTAAACATTGTGCGCTGGATCTGATCGAGGTTCATGCGGACACTCCAGCAGCGGTCTCGTCCGGCGCAGGCGTCGGGATGAATTGCTTCGCCTTCAATGCTTCGGCGTGAACCTCTTCGAATGATGGAATGCGATCGTCCCATTCGAGCAGCGTGGCCGTGGGGCCGATCAACTCAATGGCTCGCTGATAGAGCTTCCAGACGGGATCGATGACCGCGTGATCGTGCGTGTCGAGAATGTACTTTTCGTACCTGGAATGTCCCGCAATGTGAATCTGCGCCACGCGGTGGTGAGGGACGTTTTCGATATAGTCCATAGGATCAAAGTCGTGGTTCTGCGACGAGACGTAGATATTGTTGACGTCGAACAGCATGCCGCAGTCGGCCTGTTCCACCACTTCGGTAAGGAACTCCCACTCAGTCATTTCGGAGACGTGAAATTCGGCGTAGCTTGAGACGTTCTCGACGATGACGGGGACTTCAAGGAAGTCCCGTGCCTGACGGATCTTTTCCGCTGTCTTCTTGGCAGCTTCGAACGTGTACGGCATGGGAAGCAGGTCGTGCGAGTAGGTACCGTCCACGCTGCCCCAGCAAAGATGGTCGGAGAGCCACGGGGTCTTCGTGCGCTTTACGAGTTTCTTGAGCCTGGTGAGGTGTTCGCGATTTAACGGTTCAACCGAGCCGAAGTACATCGAGACGCCGTGCTGCACAACTTTGTACTGCTCCAGGATACGGTCGAGCACGTACAGCGGGCGGCCTCCGTCGATCATGAAATTCTCGGAGATGATCTCGAACCAATCGACGACCGGCTTGTTCTCGAGAATATGCGAATAGTGCGGGACGCGGAGACCTATCCCAATGCCATATTCGGTAAATCCGTTGAAGCGATTCGCTGGCATAACAAATCGTGACGCAGAAAGATGCGTCCAGGAGTTCCCCTTACATCCATTATCCCCCCATTTGCAGGGTTCGTTCGCTAGAGAAATGTATCTCGATTCGGTGGAGTGGGATGAGATGAAATGTGGAGGGTCGGAACGAGGTCCGTTTGGACCTTAGGCGAGGGTGGGAATTATCGGCACAGCCGTTGCCGGCATGCGGATTTCAATCATCAATCCATGAGGGGAGACGTTAGTGGCGGTAATGGTGCCATCATGGGCCAGTATGGCTCGTTTGGCGATGGCGAGTCCGAGACCCGTACCTCCAGTCATGGTGACGCGGGAATCATCGACACGGTAGAACGGCTCGAACAGGCTGGTCAGCGATTCGGGCGGCACACCAGGCCCGTTGTCACGGATTCGCAAGATGGCCTGGCCGTTCTCGGAGGAGAGAGTTACCTGGATCGGCTCGCTGCCGGCGGTGTAGTAAAGCGCGTTACGGATCACATTCTCGATCGAGCTACGGATCAAGCCTTCATGTCCTTTCACTTCGACCTGGACGTCTGATGTGTACTCGATGGAATGGCCGGTGCGTTCTGCCTCGTATCGGGCATCGGCCACAACGTGCTCGACCAACTCATTGAGGTCGAGTTCCGACCTGGTCAGCGTAAGTTGACCGCTTTCCAGACGCGACAGAGTGAGGATGCGACCGATCATTTCGTCGAGACGCTCGATCTCGGTCTCGATGCGCTCGTGTGAAGTTCGTTGTGACTCGGTCTCGTTGCGACGCGAAAGTGCGAGAGCAACGCGCAAACGGGCGAGCGGCGAGCGCAGCTCGTGGGAAACATCGCTCAGCAGCCGCTTCTGATTGTCCAGGAGTTCGCGGATCTTTCCGGCCATGGTGTCGAAATCACGGACCAGGTCGGCAATTTCGTCGCGGCGTCTGCCGAGTTTCTCTCCGGCGCGGGCATTCAGATCACCGCTTGCCAGGCGACGGGTCGCCATGCGGAGCTGCCAGATTGGTTGCGAGAGATAGTGGGCCAGCAAGAAACAGGCAATCGAAGCCAGCACCGTGCTGATTGCAAACAGGTGAAACAGTCCCTCGCCACGGAACAGAGGAACCGTGTCGTATCGCGCCACCAAAGTGTAGGTTCCGCGAATACCCCGGGAGTGAACGGAAACGTATGTCGCGTTGTCATCAACGATGACAGTTGGCGCATTGGTCTTTGTGTTACGCACAGCCGTGATTATCGGCTGCGGAATACTGCGGCCTTGCGTGTCATTACCGGCGGCATCGATGAGCCACATGTTGATGCGATGGTCATCCGAGCGTGCGCGTAACTCCTGATCGAGAAAGCCGATGCCACCCTGCTCGTAGTGTGCGACGGCACTATCAGCGACCAAAGGGAGAGTTCGTTGGGCAGAAACCAGCCACAGCGGACCCGAGTTACGTGTGAGCTGGTGGGTCCTGAATCCGAGATAGACAAAGAACGCCGTCTGGGCGATCCAGAATGAAATGAACATCTTCCAGAATAGACGGCGACTCTTCATGATTACTGGGTAGTGGAGGCGGCGTACATGTACCCGACTCCACGAATAGACTTGATGCGCGATTCGGAGTCAGCGCGGCCGCTCAGTTTACGACGAAGTTTGCTGATATGGACGTCAACACTGCGGTCAAAAGGCGCCAGCGGCCGTCCCATGGCAAGAGCAGCGAGGTCCTCTCGTGTCACGATTGTTCCCGCGCGGCGCAGGAGCACCTCGAGCAGGTTGAATTCCAGAGTAGTGAGATCGATTTCCTGGCTACCCAAGGTTACGGTGCGAGTAGTCGGTGACAACGTTACATCACCTACGCGAACGGTTGACTCTTCTTCGGCGCCGTCCTCTCCGGTCTTTTGAACCGCTCGAGTTCGCCGTAAAATAGCATGGATTCTAGCAACTAGTTCACGCGGGTCGAACGGCTTGGGAAGATAGTCGTCGGCGCCAATTTGCAAGCCGACGATGCGGTCCACAGCATCGCCGCGAGCGGTTAACAAAAGCACTGGTGTCGCGGACGATTCGGCACGCATACGCTTCAGCAGCTCGAAGCCGGAGCCGCCGGGCAGCATCACATCGAGAATTATCAGTTCGTCTTCGCCCCGGAGAGCCTTAGTCAGTCCAGAGGAGTGGTCGAAGGCGGCATCGACGGTGAACCCTTCCGGGATGAGGTATTCCCGGAGGAGATCCACTAGCTCCCGATCGTCGTCGATCACCAGGATGTGATTCATGATCCCCATTTTGCTTGGGGATTCATCGGAGTGCGGTAAAGAAGTGTTACCATGCGTTTTAGGGTCCTTCACAAACCTTTACACTCCCGAACAACTCTTAACCCCATCCATAGTGTAGACGGGTTATTCCTATATATGGGAGCAATTCGTTTCTAGGAGCAATATGCGTAAGGCCGTACTCATAATAATTGCCGTGGTAGTCGCGTGCGCGGTTTTCCTGGCATTCACGCGATCAAGGAACGCTGCCAAGTCAGGAGACGCCACGCTGTCGGGCAATTCTTCCCAGCAGGGCGGCCGAGGTGGCCGTGGTGGTATGGGCCCGCAGGTGATTTCAGTAGCTGTGGCACCGGTGACGCAGCAGGATATGCCGGTGTACCTCACGGGGCTCGGGTCGGTCCAGGCGTTTTATACCGTTACGCTGAAAACCCGCGTGGACGGCGAAGTTCGGCAGGTTTATTTCAAGGAAGGACAAAACGTAAGAAAAGGCGATTTACTGGTCGAGATTGATCCGCGTCCGTATCAAGTTGCACTTGAGCAGGCACAGGCGACGCTACTGAAGGATCAGTCACAGCTCACCATCGCAAAGCGCAATTACGAACGCTATCAGGGCCTATTCAAGGAAGGTGTGGTCGCACGGACCGATCTGGATGCGCAAGAGTCGAATTATGGAGCGCTTAACGGGCAGGTCAAAGCTGATCAGGCGGCGGTAGATAACGCGAAGCTCAATCTTGTTTATTGCCACATTACATCCCCAATCTCCGGGCGTGTTGGTCTGCGGCAAGTCGATCCCGGCAACATGGTACACGCCAGCGATGCCAACGGGTTGCTGGTTATCACGCAACTGCAGCCCATTACCGCCCTGTTCACAATTCCTGAAGACAACCTGCCGCAGGTAATGGCCGCGGCACGTAAGAGCAGGAAGCCGTTGGAAGTGGACGCCTTCAGCCGCGACAATCAAAACAAGCTGGCTACGGGCACCCTGACAACCATTAACAACCAGATCGATCCGACTACAGGGACAGTTCGCCTGAAAGCTGTGTTTGACAACCCAGATGGCCAGTTGTGGCCAAACCAGTTCGTAAACGCACGCCTCTTACTTGACGTCCAAAAGAACAGCGTGGTGATTCCAGTGGCGGCGATCCAGCGTGGAACTCAAGGAACATTCGTTTTTGTTGTGGGTCAGGACGGAACGGCCCAGATTCGCCCGGTGAAAACTGGTGTCACGAATGGTGACCTTCTGGCCATCGAATCCGGACTGATGCCGGGCGAGCAGGTCGTAACCGATGGTCAGGACAAATTGCAGGCCGGATCGAAGGTGCAAGCGCACGCCATGGGCGGAGCGTCGGGCGCCGGGCATAACGGCACGCCGGGCGGAGGACGTGGCCAGCACACGTCACGCATTCCGGTAGGGATGTAAATCATGAGCCCGTCACGCCTTTTCATCATGCGGCCGGTGGCAACCACCTTATTAATGGTTGCCATTCTGCTGGTGGGTATCGTCGCTTACCGTCAGTTGCCGGTATCTGCTCTGCCGCAGGTCGATTATCCGACCATCCAGGTGACAACGTTTTATCCGGGCGCCTCGCCGGATGTCATGTCGTCTTCGGTGACGGCTCCCCTGGAACGTCAGTTTGGGGAAATCCCCGGATTGAACGAGATGACCTCGACGAGTTCGTTTGGAGCGTCGGTCATCACCCTGCAGTTTGACCTGAATCAGAATATCGATGTCGCTGAGCAAGAGGTACAGGCGTCGATCAATGGCGCGGGCACCTTCCTGCCTCGCGACTTACCCAATCCGCCCATCTACAGCAAGGTCAATCCGGCCGATGCCCCGATTTTGACGCTGGCACTCACGTCCCAAACACTGCCTTTATCGAAGATTGAAGATCTTGCCGATACTCAACTGGCGCAAAAGATTTCGCAGCTCACGGGCGTAGGTCTGGTGACAATCAGCGGTGGGCAAAAGCCCGCTGTGCGGATTCAGGCGAATCCTACCGCCCTGGCCGGGTACGGCATGAGCATGGAAGATCTGCGCACAGCGCTAGCTTCTGCCAACGTCGATCAGGCCAAAGGCGTCCTCGATGGGCCCAGACAAGCGTATGCCATTGGTGCGAACGACCAGTTGATGTCGGCCAAGGACTACCAGAACGTCGTAGTGGCCTATCGGAATGGCGCGCCGGTTCGGCTGACTGACGTGGCCAACGTGATCGATAGCGTGGAAGACAT